>JASLEM010000030.1 GCA_030151165.1 Burkholderiaceae bacterium | reverse complement strand
GCCGACGCGACCGACTGGTGCCTCGGCTTCCTCGCCGCGACCGACCTCGCGCCCGAGGCGTGGAAGCCGCTGTTCGAGGACGCCGAGGTCGGCCCCGGCCTCGCGACGATCGCGTGGCTGGGCGGCGATCTCGATGTCGCGGCCGATGCGGACGAGCATCCCGGCGAGGACGAGCTCGAAGACCCGCAGCTGCGCGACCAGTTGAGCCGCGCGGCCACCGAGGTGGTGCCGAAGCTGTGGGCGCGCAAGGGCCCGTCGGCATGACGACGGCCGCGCTCCGCTGAACCGGCGCGAACGATGAGCGCGTCGCCGTGGCAGGACGACCTCGCCGCGCTCGACCCTGCCGCGCGTGACGTGCTGGGCGCGCTCGCGCTCGGCGCGATCTCGCGGGCGCGCACGTGGGTCGGCGATGCGCTGGCCTCGCCCGCGCTGCGTTCGCGAGGCGCGGTCGCGCCGACGCAGGAGCTCGTGCGCCACACGCTCGCGCGCCTGCAGACGGCGGGTCTCGCGAACGACGACGAGCGCCGCCCCGGCTTCTGGACGCTGCCGTCCGCGCTGTACCCCGTGGTGTATGCGAGCCTGCTCGCGCGCGTGCCGCACGCGACGCTGCAAGCCGCGCTCGCGCATGCGGACGGCTACTCCGTGCTGCACCTCGAGCGCCAGGGCCACGGCCGCTTCCCGACGCTGACCGCCGCGATCGCGCGCGTGCGCCTCGACGCGATGAACGGCGCGAGCCCGGCCGACCTCGCGCTGCTGCTCAATCGCCTGCCGCCAGGCCTGCACGACATCCCCGCGCTGCTCGACACCGCCGTCGCCGAGTGCGTCGACGAGACGCTGTTCGACCGCCTGCACGCGGCGCTGCGCAGCGAGCTGCTGGCGCAGTCGCTCGACCGGATCGGCGCGACGCTGCAGACCGGCGTCGCGCTCGGCGCGGCGTTCGTCCGCGCGAGGGCCGCCGCGCTGGTGCAGGCCGACGACGCGCCGCACACCCATCGCCTGCGCTGGGCGCTCGCGCACGACCGCCTGCTTTCCGATGGCGTCGAACGACGCGGCCCCGAGTGGGTCGGTTCGTTCGGCACGCTGCTGGGCCCGGCGATCGACGCGCCGCCCGACGACGACCTGCTCGCCGCGATGCTCGCGTCGCACGGGTCGACCGTGGTCGCGCGCGGCGCGATGCCGGCTTCGCCCGCGTCGCCGTCGATGCGGCGCGCGTCGGCGCAGGCGATCGGTGCCGCGGCGCTCGCGTCGCAGGGCCGCTGGTCGCAGGCCGAGCCGGAGTTCGATGCGGCGAGTGCCGCGCTGCGCAAGGCGACCGGCAAGCGGCGCGGCTTGGTGCCGCTGTCGGTCGCGCTGCCCAACGTGCTCGCGCTGCTGGCGCAACAGACGCCGGCGCACCTCGACAAGGCGCTGAAGTTCTGCCTCGCCGAGGGCGGCAAGCGCGATCCGGTGCTCGACACGCCGCTCGGCGCGATCGCGCTCGCGATCCAGATGCGGCTGGGCATCGTGCCGCGCGACCACAAGCCCTTCCTGCCGTACGGCAGCCAGTGGGGGTATCGCAGCGGCGCGTCGCGCGTCGTCTCGCCGCTCGACCTCGGCCGCTGGCTGATGCGCGCGTGGCTCAAGGAAGGCTCGATGGCCGAGCCGCTGCCGCCGGGCGAGGCCGATTCGGCGCAGCACCTGAAGAGCGCGCTCGACGCCGCGGGCCTCGATGCGCAGGCCGAGCAGCTCGACGCCGCGATGCGCGTGCTGGGCGGCGAGCCCGCGCCGTCGTGGTTCTTCGTGCCCGCGGGCCTCGAGCGCTGGCAGGTCGCGCTCGCCGCGCTGCGCGCGCTCGGCGAACCGGGCGATACGGCACCGGGTACCGCGGCGCCGTCGGACCAACGCATCGTGTGGCTGCTCGAGACCGGCCCCAACGGCGCCGTGCGCTCGCTCGTGCCGCACGAGCAGAAGCGCGGCGTGCGCGGCTGGGGCCAGCTGAAGGAAGTGCCGCTGAGCCGCCTGCAGCGCGGCGCGCAGACGCTCACGCCGGCCGACGCGGGCGTCGTCCGCGCGATCCGCCAGGAGAGCTTCGGCCGCGCGCTGCGGCTCGATCTCGCGCAGGCGGTCGGCGCGTTGATGACGCATCCGCACGTTGCGTTCGCCGAGGCGCCCGATACCTTCATCGAGCTCGTCGAGGCCGGCCCGGAGCTCGAGGTGGTCGACGCCGGCGAGCGCCTGCGCGTGCGCATGCAGCCCGCGCTGCAGGTGGCCAACGACGCGGCCGTCGCGCGCTGGGCCGGCAGCGAGGCCGAGCAGAAGGAGCTCGACGCGCTGCGCCTCGTCTCGATCTGGCGCGACGGCCCGCAGCGCGCGAAGCTGATCCGGCTGACGCCGTCGCAGAAGCGCGTCGCGCAGCTGCTGGGGCCGGACGGTCTCGACATCCCGCGCCAGGGCGCCGCGCAGCTGCAGGAGGTGCTGACGGGCCTCGGCAGCCATTTCCGCATCCACGCCGACGACGCGCGGACCGCGCAGGCCGCGCGCGAGGTCGAGCCCGAGTCGCGCCTGCGCGCCGAGCTCCAGCCGGTCGGCGAGGGCCTGCAGCTGCGGCTCGTCGCCGCGCCCTTCGGCGCCGACTACGCCAGCGTCGGCCCGCGCCTGATCCCGGGCCGCGGCCGGGCGCGCGTCGTCGCGACGCTGAAGGGCGAGAGCGTCGGCGTGCAGCGCGACCTGAAGCTCGAGCGCCAGCATCTCGAATGGGTGCTCGACGCCTGCCCGATGCTGCCCGAGCTGCCGCCGGACGCGCCGTGCGAATGGCTGCTCGACGCGGCCGACGACGCGCTCGCGCTCGTCGAGCGACTGCAGCCGCACACGTCGATCGCCGCGCTCGACTGGCCGCAGGGCCGGCCCGTGCGCGTGGCCGCGGGCGCGCTCGACCAGCTGACGCTGAAGGTGAAGACGCACGAGGACTGGCTCGGCCTGCAGGGCGAGCTGAAGATCGACGAGGAGCTGGTCGTCGGCCTGCAGCAGCTGATCACGTTCGCGGGCTCGGGCCGCAGCCGCTTCATGCCGCTCGGCGACGGCCGCTTCCTCGCGCTGACGCAGGAGCTGCGCGAGCGCGTGGCCGACATCGCCGCCGTCGCCGAGGCGCAGTCCGGCAAGAACCAGACGCTCGACGAGCTGCGCCTTCCGACGATCGCCGCGCCGTGGCTGCAGGCGGCGTCCGAGGGCGCGCACGTCGAACACGATGCGGGATATGCGGCGCGGCTGCAGGCGCTCGACGACGCGCGCCGCATCGTGCCGGCGTTGCCGTCCACGCTGCAGGCGCAGCTGCGGCCGTACCAGGAGGAAGGCTTCGAGTGGGCGATGCGGCTCGCGTCGGCCGGCCTCGGGGCATGCCTGGCCGACGACATGGGCCTGGGCAAGACGCTGCAGGCGCTCGCAATCCTGCTCGCGCGCGCCGCGAACGGGCCGGCGCTGGTCGTCATGCCCACGTCGCTGCTGGGCAACTGGCGCAGCGAGGCCGCGCGCTTCGCGCCGTCGCTGCGCGTGCATGTCTACGCCGAGCGCGGCAGCACCACCGAGCGCGCGCACGTCATCGGCGAGATGGGCCGGCACGACGTGTTGCTCGTCTCCTACCCGATGCTGCAGATCGACGGCGACGCGTTCGCCGACAAGCTCTGGGCGACGCTGGTGCTCGACGAGGCGCAGGCGATCAAGAACGCCGCGGCCAAGCGCAGCCAGGCGGTGTTCGCGCTGCAGGCGACGTTCCGTCTCGCGATGTCGGGCACGCCGATCGAGAACCGGCTCGGCGAGCTGTGGTCGGTGATGCGCGCGTGCAACCCGGGGCTGCTCGGCACGGCGGCGCGCTTCAACGAGCGCTTCGCCAACCTGATCGAGCGCCAGCAGGATCGCGCCGCGCAGCGCACGCTCAAGCGCCTCATCGCGCCGTTCATCCTGCGCCGCACCAAGGCCCAGGTGCTCGCCGACCTGCCGCCGCGCACCGAGCTCGTGCTGCAGGTGCAGGGCGACGATGCCGAGAAGGCGCACTACGAGGCGCTGCGGCGCGAGGCGCTGGTCGCGGCGGAGAAGAGCCTCTCGGGCGACGGCGCCGGCCAGGCGCACCTCAACATCCTCGCCGGCCTGACGCGCCTGCGCCGCGCCGCGTGCGACCCGCGCCTGGTCACGCCGACGCTCAAGCGCCCGGGCGCGAAGGTGATGGCGTTCGCCGACCTCGCGACCGAGCTCGTCGCCAACGGCCACAAGGCGCTCGTCTTCAGCCAGTTCGTCGACTTCCTGGCGCTGCTGCGCGAACCGCTCGATGCAGCGGACATCGCCTACCAGTACCTGGACGGCAGCACGCCGGCCGCGGAGCGCACGCGCCGCGTCGAGGCGTTCCAGAACGGCGAGGGCCACCTGTTCCTCATCAGCCTGAAGGCCGGCGGCTTCGGGCTGAACCTGACGGTGGCCGACTACGTCGTGATCGCCGACCCGTGGTGGAACCCGGCCGCGGAAGACCAGGCCAGCGGCCGCGCGCACCGCATCGGCCAGCAGCGGCCGGTGACGGTCTATCGCCTCGTCAACGGCGGCACGCTGGAGGAGAAGATCCTGACGCTGCACCAGACCAAGCGCGAGCTGGCCGACAGCGTGCTCGAGTCCGACGGCACCGCCGCCGCGGCCGTGCCGATGGCGCGCGAGCTGCTGGCACTGATGCGCGGGGACGAGCAGCCGGAGTAGAGTGCGGCGCGGAGGAGCCGCCATGCCCGTTCGCAAAGACGACGATGTGCCCGCGAAGACCGCGCCCGACCACCCGTTGATGGCCGCGGCCGGTGGCGCCGCCGTGGGATTGTTCGCAGGGATGATCCTCGGCGCGGTGCTCGGCGCCGTGGCGGTCTCCCGCACGGACGACAGGGCTTGGTTCGGCAGGATGTTCCTCGGCGCAGCGCTGGCTGGAGCGCTCTTCGGCGGCCTGTTCGTGGAAGCCGCCTTCGCCCTGCTCGAAGGCATCGTGCATTTCCTGTTCGGCTTCTTCAGCACACGGCTGGACGACGAGGTCGCGGAGTCGCCGCACGCGCCGTCCTGGCTCCGGGCCGTGTTCGTCGCGGGCGCGGTCTGCGGCGTGATCGCCTGGCTCTGGATTTTCGCCGGTTGAGGCAACCCCACGCCGCTCGTCTTGACACCGCCCCGCCGCTGACACCCAATGTCGGGTCGCCGGGCCGGGTCGTCCGGCCCTCGTGTGACCAGGGGAGGCGAAACGATGCGATGGGGATTCCTCGTGCGGGCGATGGCCGCGGCCGGCGTGCTCGCGGCGGCGGCAGGGCCTGCGGCCGCGGCGGCGGGCGATGCCGCGGCGGCGCCGGGTTGGGCCGTGCTGGTGCCGGACATGCTGGTCGCCGCGACGGCCCTCGTGCTCGCCGCCGCCGGCGTCTGGCTGGTCGCGTCGGCGGTGGGCAGCGCATCGTCCGGCGGCTTCTGGTTCCGGCGGCATGCGAGCGGCTTCGGCGGCAGCAGCACGGGGTGGCAGATGTCGGGCGCGCTGGTGAAGACGGGTTGCGGCCTGGCGCTGGTGGTGCTGGCGGTGCTGCTCGCGATGGCGCGGGTGCCGGTCAAGGAAGAAGCGACGGGCGAGGGCGGTGGCGCGCGTACGGGTACGGGTTCGGGCATGAAGGCGGAGGCGGTGCCCGGGTCCGCGTCCCTGGTCGCGCCGTCGGCCAGCGGCGGGAAGTGAGCGCGCGATGGCGATCCTGGTCACCGAAGGCGCCGAGCCGCTCAGCGATGCCTCCACGCAGTTCGCGAGCGAAGGCCTCGTGCGCAATGCGCAGTCCGACGCCGGCCGCGTGCTGCGGCTCGAGCTGACACGCTACTGCCGCGGCGAGCTGCACGGCCGCTCGTTCCTCATCGCCGGCCACCGCGGCTCGGGCAAGACGACGCTGGTCGCCGACGCGCTCGACAAGGTGCTGCGCCTGAGCCGCCGGTCGGACGAGGGCCTGCTTCGCCCGCTGCCGATCTTCCTGCACGGCCCGAGCCTGTTCGAGTCGGACGCCGACGAGTCGCCGCCCGAGTCGCAGCGCCCGGCGGCGCAGGCCAACGCCGCGCTCAAGCAGATCATCCTGGGCATCCACCGCGCGGTCGTGAAGGAGTTCGGTCGGGCGTATCGCGCGCGGCTGGTGACGAGCGAGTTCGCGGCGCGGGTGCCGGTGTCGCCCGAACGCGCCGACCGCTTCGGCAGCGCGGCGGCGGCCGAGGCGCGGCCGTCCGACGGCCGGCAACGGTCGCAGGCGGACCGCGTCGCGTTCGCCGAGCTGGCGGCGCAGTTCGAGATCGAGCTCGCGGAAGACCCGTCGGCCGCGCGGCTGCGCGAGTTCTGGGAAATGGCGGAGGCCTTGCAGTGCGGCGTGCTGTTCGACGGCGTGACGCGCATCGACCAGGGCTCGCGCGAGCTCGTCGCGCTGAACGGCATGTGCAACGCGCACCAGCGCATCTCGGGCGAGATCAGCGCGCAGGACACCACCGCGCGCGGCGAGGAGAACGTCAGCGAGACGAGCAGTGGCCACGAGGCGCGCGGCGCGGAGCTGGCGAAGCCGCTCGCCTCCGTCATCGCCGGCGCGGCCGTGGCCGGCGGCGCCGCGGCGGGCGCGCACAGCCTGGGCCTGGCGCTGGCGGCGGGGCTGGGGTCGGCGCTGGTGTCGTCGATGTTCTTCAAGTCGACGCGCACGCACACGGCCAAGTCCGGGCGCCAGGTCGACACCACCTTCATCCCAGACCTGTCGCTCAGGACGCTCGACCGGATCCTGCCGACGCTGCTGCAACGCCTGCGCGACGCGGGCCTCGCGCCGGTGCTGGTGATCGACGAGCTCGACAAGGTGCGCGGCCTGCCCGACCGGCTCGTCGGTATGATCCATTTCCTGAAGAAGCTGGTCGCGGAGAACGTCTTCACGTGCTTCCTCACCGACCGCGGCTACCTCGAGCACCTGCGCATGCAGGGTCGCGACTCGGCATACGGCCGGGCGTATTCGTATTTCTCGCATCCGCTGCTGATCACATGGCAGCCGGCCGACTTCGCGGGCTATCTCGACAAGGTGCTGGTCGTCGAGCGCGGCGCCGCCGGCGCTCCCGGCGCCCCGGCCGCGGACGACAGCTACCAGTCCTCGACGATCCTGATGGACGGCGACACCGTCGACCTGGAAGTGCTCAAGTGGGTGCTGCGCCACCGCTCGCAGATGCACGCGCTGGCGCTCACGCGCGAGATCGCGTCGATGCGCGGCGACGCCAACCGCGTGCAGATCGCGCCCGGCGTGGTGCGCAGCGAGTACACGTACCGCATCGACCTGACGTTTCAGGTCGCGATCGAGCTGCAGCTCGCGCAGCCGCACGTTCGCTCGTGGCTGCGGCAGCGGCCGGACATGTCGCAGACGCTGCTCGACGCAATGTACTTCCCGAGCCGCCAGTGGCTGCAGGGGCGCGACGTGCTCGCGTCGGGCGCGGATCGCGACGAGTTCCACGCCTACCTCGTCGAGCGCATGAACCTCGACGAGCTCGTGGAGGACGGCGCGCAGGCCGCGGCGGCGGCGAGCACGGCGGCGCAGGCGCTGTCGCGCGACGACCGGGCCTTCCTCGACGCCGTGGTTGACGACATGGTCCGCTTCCTCGGCCCGGCGACCGACGTGCCGGCCGCGATGAAGGCCTGGGGCCAGCTGCCGCCGATCGAGCTCAGCCCGCGCGTCGACCCGGGCCTGCCGGTGGTGCAGGCGCTGCTGCTGGGCGATCGGTCGCTGCTCGTCGAGCGCATCGTCGACGGCCAGGTCGTCGAATACGGCTGGCGGTATCTGCCCTCGGGCGTGCTGCGGGCGACGCCGGCCTCGGCGCCCGCCCTCGACGGCGACGCGAACGAGGAGGTGACGACGATGATCGACGAGCTGCTGGCCGGCTCGACCGAGGTCGCCGAGTCGGTGCGCGCCGCGGGCCAGAGCCTCGAGGACATGAGCGCGCACGAGGCCGCCGAATTCATCGCCGAGGTGCACGCCAACCTGTCGCGCATGCTGTTCCCCGCCGCGCCGCTGCCCGGCAGTCCGGGGCCCGTCTTCGAGATGCTGTGCGACCGCATGCGCGTGCTGCCGACGACGCCCGCGTGGCCGCGCGTGCAGTCGGCGATCGCCAACCTCGCGCTGATCCGCGGCGGCGGCGGCAACCAGGCGACGCGCACGGAGGACATCCGCGCCGCGATCGGCTTCGCCGAGATGTTGCGGGCGAGCCGGCGCGCGCTGATCCGCACGCTGGTGATGGCGGCCTACTGCGGCTCCGCCAGCCTGCCCGAGCGCGAGGACGAGGGCCTCGCCAACGGCATGGACGCGCTGTCGTCGGGCCAGCGCTTCGCGACGCTGGACGCGGAGGGCGTCGAGTGGGCGATGGAGCGGCTCGAGACCGCCGCCACGGTCACGCAATCCGAGCGCCTCGGCCCGCTCATGGAACGCGCCGTCGATCGCGTGCTCGACGATCTCGCGCTCGTCGGCG
This sequence comes from Burkholderiaceae bacterium, assembly GCA_030151165.1. The sequence continues at coordinate 16,204 of JASLEM010000030.1, read as the reverse complement.
ACGTCACCGAGGCGTTCCGGATCGGCTCGAACTTCTTTGTCCAGTCGCCGCGCGAGGCCTTCACGCGCGAGGCCTGGGAAGCGCTGAAGACGCGGCTGGAGACCTTCGTCGTCAGCGGCGATTCGCCGCCCGCCGCGCTCGAGGAAACGCTCTGCGCGATCCGCGTCACGCGGCCGGCGACGCTGGTCACGCTCGACCTGCAGGCGATGACGCTCGCGGGCTGGACATCCACCCTGATGCGCAGCTCGACCGCCACGCTGCACACGCGCCCCGTGCTGGGCGTGCCGACCTGGCTGATCGGCTTCGCGCTGAACCGTCTCGGTGCGGGCACGCTCGCGGTGAAGCCGCGCACGCGGCTCGTCGAGTGGGCGCTCGGCACGTATGCCGGCGATGCGGCGCAGTCGGGCGAGGTGTTCCGGCTGATCAACATCAGCTCGACGGCGTCGCCGGCGTCCGAGGTCACCAATCGCGTCGCGGTGTGCGTGACGACGGGCGCCGACGCGCCGATGGGCGGCTGGCCGGAGCGCCCGCGGCGCGGGCTCGTGCTGGCCGTCAAGCCGGAGGACCTGTCGGCCGCGATGTCCGGGCCCGTCAAGGCCGTCGGCCGGCCGATCCTGATCGCGGCCGCGCAGGGGCCCGGCGTGCGCGTCGCCGACCGCGAGATCCGCCGCATCGCCAACGAGCGCTCCGGCACCGGCATCGTGTGGGTCTACCGCCGCCGCGCCGCGCAGATGCTCGAGCCCTCGCTCATCGGCCCGCAGCGCGCGGACGACGTGCTCGAGATCGCGCCGTCGTCGGAGCAGGACGAGAGCTGAGCCCGCCGGCCGCTGCAGAATGGGGTGGCGAGGCGACGCCGGGCGCGCGTTTACACGATGGCGCGAGACTTGCGTGTGCCCGCGCATCGATGCCGGCGGCGCGCCGAAGGGTCGCGCCCGCGCCGTCGATCAGAATCGATGCCTCACGACGCCCGTCCCGACCCGACTCCAGACCGCCGCCATGCCGAACAACCCGTTCAAGCCGCCCGAGACCGACGCGAACCCGAAGACCGCCGCCCCCGGCTCGCCGCTGCGCGCGGTGCTCGTCGGGCTGGCGGTCGACATCGGCGGCTCGATCCTCGCCGAGCTCGTGCTCACGCTCTTCTACCATTCGCAGTTCGTCGCCTCCGGGATGACGGCGGTGCAGGCCGACGCGGCGCTGTCGGAGGTGCCGATGAACTCGCCGCTGGCGATGATCAACATCGTGCTCGGCTCGATCTGCTCGGTGCTCGGCGGCTACGTCTGCGCGCGCATCGTGCGGCGCAACGAGTTCCGCGTCGGCGGCGTGATGGCCGTGCTGTCGGCCATGATCAGCCTGTCCTTCGCCACGCCCAGCACGCCCGACGACCTCGCGCTGCTGCTCACGATCACGACCGCCGCCTGCGTGATGCTGGGCGTGAAGTTCGGCCGCGAGTACAACCTGCGCTCCGCGCCGCCGTCGCCCCCGGCGGGCGGCCCGCGGCCGTGAACGCTCGCCGCGTCGCCATCGTCGCGTGCGCCGTCCTGGCCGCGGGCGCGGCGGCCTGGTGGGGCGTCGTGACGTTCGCGCCCGAAGGCTTCATCGACATCGACCAGGCGCAACTGCAGGCGCGCCTCGACGCACGCTTCCCCCAGCGCAACTGCACGATGATGGTGGCCTGCCTCACGCTGAGCGGGCCGCGCGTCGCGCTCACCGAAGGCTCGCAGCGCATCGGGCTCGCCGCCGACGTGCTCGTCACGCTGGGCCACCGCGAGATGCCCGGCAAGGTCGCGTTCTCCGGCGTGCTGCGCTACGTGCGCTACAAGGGCGAGTTCTATCTCGACGACGTGCAGGTCGACAACTTCGCGCTCACCGGCTTCCCGCCCGACCTCGTCCAGATCGTCAAGGTGCGTGGCCCGGCGGCCCTGCGGCGCGCACTCGAGGGGCATCCGATCTACACCATCGAGGGCCACTCGCCCCAGGCCGCGCTCGCCAAGCTCGCGGTGCGCGACGTGCAGGTCGTCGACGGCAAGGTCCGCGTGACCTTCCTGAAATTCGGCGGCGGCGACGCCTGACGTCCGCTTTCCGCCTGCACGACAGATCGCAAAAATCGCATCCGCTGGCCAAACCGCAAAAAACTATGCTAGAGTGGCGGACTCGCTTGTGACGACCACGGCGAGACGTCGATCCCGGCTTTTCACCCGGTGTCGATCAGCCAAGAATCCTGGAGAGGTGGCAGAGTGGTCGAATGTACCTGACTCGAAATCAGGCGTACCGCAAGGTACCGTGGGTTCGAATCCCACCCTCTCCGCCAGGTAGCAAAACCCCAAGCGATCGACTCGCTTGGGGTTTTTTGCTTTCCGGGCCACCGAGTGACCCCTGGCCGGCGCTTCGCTCCCGTTTTCATGGCCTTGCCTTCTCTCGACGGCCGCGTTAGCGTCGCCCGATCGACCGAGGGAGACGACCGCCATGATGGATGACGAAACGATCACGTTCTATGCCACGTTCTCGCCGCCCAAGCCGGGCGAGGACCTGAAAGCGTTCTGCAAGCGTCGCCGCGATGCCTGGAACGGCGCGATGATCGTCTTCGAGGAGCGCGACATGACGGCTTTCCGGGCCAAGGCGGAGGAGTTGTTCACCTTCGAGGCGCCGGTCAAGGGCGGCAAGAGCGGTACCGGGACGAGCAAGGCGTTGCAACGCATCGAGGCGGAACGCGAGGCCATCCGCAACCAGAAGGTCGTGCTCGCCTCGACCTTCGACGCCCATATCTTCGATGGCGAGAAGGATGGCACCAAGCACAAGGGCCTGCATTCGATGGCCAGGCTGAAGTCCCGCACGCCCAAGCCGTGGGTCGAGGTCATCGAGCGCGACGACTTCGGCGCCTACAGCGCGTGGGTCAAGCTGAACGGCAACGAGAACGCCAAGGCGAGCTCGTTCTTTCCCGACGCCTGGGACATGGCCACCGTCAAGCGCAACATCGACAAGGCCATGGTGGCCGCGCGCCTGAGCCCCACGCGCAGCTCGCAGGAGGCGTCGGCCCACGGCTTCAGCTGGGTCGGCGAGATCGAGGTCGACGGCCGCACGATGCGGATCGCCGGGATCGGCCGCGGGACGACCAAGGACGTGCTGGCCACCGCGTTCCCGGCCGTCGACGGCAAGTTCAAGGACTACAACTGAGACGGAGCGACGCGGGCGGCGGGCGCCTCGGCGCCGCGCGTCAGCGGCTCGCGTACGGCTCGCGCGAGCGCTCGTTCTCGTCGATCCGCAGCCGCTTGCCCAGCGCCGGGAAGGCGCGTTGCGGGCAGCCCTGGCGGTCGCACACCTTGCAGCCGGCGCCGATCGGCGTGGCGGCGTCGGGGTCGGACAGGTCCATGCCTTTCGCGTAGACGAGCCGCGACGCGTGCCGCACGTCGCAGCCCAGCCCGATGGCGAACGTGCGTTCCGGCGAGCCGTAGCCGCCGGTCGGGCGCGCGATGCAGCGCGCGATCCACAGGTAGGTGCGGCCGTCGGGCATGCGCGCGATCTGCGTGAGCACCTTGTGCGGCTGCGCGAAGGCCTCGTAGACGTTCCACAGCGGGCACGTGCCGCCGGAATGCGAGAAGTGGAAGTCGGTGGCGGACTGGCGCTTGGAGATGTTGCCCGCGCGATCGACGCGCACGAAGAAGAACGGCACGCCGCGCGCGTCCGGCCGCTGCAGCGTCGACAGCCGATGGCACACCGTCTCGAAGCTCACGCCGTAGCGCTGCGCGAGCAGGTCGATGTCGTAGTGCAGGCTCTCGGCGGCGGCGAGGAAGCGCCGGTACGGCAGCACCAGCGCGCCGGCGAAGTAGCTGGCCAGGCCGATGCGCGCGAGCGAGCGCGGCTCCGGGCCGCTGAAGTTGCCGCTGGCGGCAAGCTCGTCGATCGCGGTGCCGGCCTCGAGGTAGGCCAGCTGCGTCGCGAGCTGGAAGGCGCGTTGCGCGGGCTCCGCGGCGTCGTGGAGGTAGAGGCGTTTGTGGCGCGCATCGAAGCGCCGCAGCGCGCCGGACGCGATACCCGACCCCGTACGGGTATCCGCCTCGGCTTCGGGCAGGCTCAGCGTCGTGACGCCATGGCGGTCGCGCAGCCAGGCCTCCAGGCGCGCCGAGAGCGTGCGCGGATCGTGCGGCTCGCCGGCGGCGATGATGGAGGACGCGAGCGCCTCCGCCTGCTCGTCCAGCGGGGCGATGTGGTTGTGGCGTTCGTAGAAGAAGTCGCGCACTTCCTCGTGCGGCTGGCGGGTCGCGCGGGCGACGTCGCCGGAGCGGTCGCCGAGGCTCGCGGCGAGGGTGGCCAGGCGATCCTCCGCGTCGCGGCGGCGATGCTGCAGCCGGATCAGGACCTGCGCGAGCGCGGGCATCTGCTGCGCCATCGCGCGCAGTTCCGCCTGCGACACCGCACCCCCGTCCGGGCTCTGGGCGACGACGTCCTGCAGCTGCGCGGTCAGCCGCGCCTCGTCGTCGTCGGAGAACACCTGCAGGTCGACGCCCAGCGAGGACTGCAGGCGCAGCAGCACCGGCACGCTCAGCGGGCGCTGGTTGTTCTCGAGCTGGTTCAGGTAGCTGGGCGAGAGATCCAGCAATTGCGCGAGCGCGGCCTGCGTGAGGCCGCGTTGCTCGCGCAGGGTCTTGAGCTTCACGCCCAGGAAGGTCTTGCGCATCGGCGCTCCTTGTTCGCAAACTTCGCAAAGCGACGGATATTTCTTCGCAAATATTCGCAACTTCAGTCGTTGATGGAAGCATAGCGCAATGCGAATATTGCGAACATCAGCAGGTCGACGGCCGCGCCGCGGGCTCGCCTGACATTCAAGGAACAGGGAGAGCCATGTCCGCCATTTCCGTTGCGCCTGCCGTGCCCGAATCCCTCGTCGCACCGACCTTCAAGCCGAAGAAGTCCGTCGCGCTGTCCGGCGTCGCCGCCGGCAACACCGCGCTGTGCACGGTCGGCCGCAGCGGCAACGACCTGCATTACCGCGGCTACGACATCCTCGAGCTCGCCGAAGCCTCCGAGTTCGAGGAGATCGCGCACCTGCTGGTGCACGGCAAGCTGCCGAACGCGGCCGAGTTGCGCGCCTACAAGGGCAAGCTGAAGGCGATGCGCGGGTTGCCGGCGGCGGTGCGGGAGGCGCTCGAGACGCTGCCGGCCGGCGCGCATCCGATGGACGTGATGCGGACGGGGGTATCCGTGCTGGGCTGCGTGCTGCCGGAAAAGGACGACCACAACGCCCCCGGCGCGCGCGACATCGCCGACCGCCTGATGGCCTCGCTCGGCTCGATGCTACTGTACTGGTACCACTGGAGCACGTCGGGCCGGCGCATCGAGGTCGAGACCGACGACGACTCGATCGGCGCGCACTTCCTGCACCTGCTGCATGGCGTGAAGCCGAGCGTCGAATGGGAGCGCGCGATGCACACGTCGCTCAACCTCTATGCCGAGCACGAGTTCAACGCGTCGACCTTCGCGTGCCGCGTCGTCGCGGGCACGGGCAGCGACCTGTATTCGGCAATCATCGGCGGCATCGGCGCGCTGCGCGGCCCGAAGCACGGCGGCGCCAACGAGTTCGCGTTCGAGATCCAGAAGCGCTACGACACCCCCGCCGAAGCCGAGGCCGACATCCGCCGCCGCGTCGAGGCGCGCGAAGTCGTGATCGGCTTCGGCCATCCGGTCTACACGGTCAGCGACCCGCGCAACGTCGTGATCAAGGGCGTCGCGCGATCGCTGTCGCAGGAAGCCGGCACGATGAAGATGTTCGACATCGCGGAGCGCCTCGAGACGGTGATGTGGGACGTCAAGAAGATGTTCCCGAACCTCGACTGGTTCAGCGCGGTGAGCTATCACATGATGGGCGTGCCGACGGCGATGTTCACGCCGCTGTTCGTCATCGCGCGCACCAGCGGCTGGGCCGCGCACATCATCGAGCAGCGCATCGACAACAAGATCATCCGCCCGAGCGCGAACTACACGGGCCCGGAAGACCAGCCCTTCGTGGCGCTCGAGGATCGCCAGTGAGCGCCGGGACGACGTCCGCCGCATGAACACCGCCTTCCGCAAGAACCTGCCCGGCACCGCGCTGGATTACTTCGACGCCCGCGAGGCCGTGGACGCGCTGCGCGCCGGCGCGTGGGACAGGCTGCCCTACACGTCGCGCGTGCACGCCGAGAACCTCGTGCGCCGCTGCGACCCGGCGTCGCTCGACGACTCGCTGTGGCAGCTGATCGAGCGCCGCCGCGATCGCGACTTCCCGTGGTTCCCGGCGCGCGTCGTCTGCCACGACATCCTCGGGCAGACCGCGCTGGTCGACCTCGCGGGCCTGCGCGACGCGATCGCCGAGCGCGGCGGCGACCCCGCGAAGGTCAACCCGGTCGTGCAGACGCAGCTGGTCGTCGACCATTCGCTGGCGGTGGAGTTCGCCGGCTCCGACCCCGGTGCGTTCGCGAAGAACCGCGCGATCGAGGATCGCCGCAACGAGGATCGCTTCCACTTCATCGAGTGGACGAAGAAGGCGTTCGAGAACGTCGAGGTCATCGCGCCGGGCAACGGGATCATGCACCAGATCAACCTGGAGCGGATGTCGCCGGTGATTCAGGCGAAGGACGGCGTCGCGTTCCCGGATACCTTGGTGGGTACCGACAGCCACACGCCGCACGTCGACGCGCTCGGCGTGGTCGCGATCGGCGTCGGCGGGCTCGAGGCCGAGAACGTGATGCTGGGCCGCGCGTCGTGGATGCGCCTGCCGGACATCGTCGGCGTCGAGCTCGCCGGACGCCCGCGGCCGGACATCACGGCCACCGACATCGTGCTCGCGTTGACGGAATTCCTGCGCCAGGAGAAGGTCGTCGGCGCGTACCTCGAGTTCTTCGGCGATGGCGCGTCCGCGCTGACGCTGGGCGACCGCGCGACGATCTCCAACATGACGCCGGAGTTCGGCGCGACGGCGGCGATGTTCTTCATCGACGACCAGACCATCGCCTACCTCCGGCTCACCGGCCGCGAGGCCGCCCAGGTGGCGCTGGTCGAGACCTACGCGAAGGAGGCCGGGCTCTGGGCCGACGCGTTGGTGACGGCCGACTACGAGCGCGTCCTGCGCTTCGACCTGTCGACCGTCGTGCGCAACATGGCCGGCCCGTCGAACCCGCACAAGCGGCTGCCGACGTCCGATCTCACGGCGCGCGGCGTGGCGGCGCAGTGGATCGACGTGCCCGGCCAGATGCCGGACGGCGCCGTCATCATCGCGGCCATCACGAGCTGCACGAACACCAGCAACCCGCGCAACGTGATCGCCGCGGGCCTGCTCGCGCGCAACGCCAACGCGCGCGGGCTCGTGCGCAAGCCGTGGGTCAAGTCCTCGCTCGCGCCGGGCTCGAAGGCGGTGCAGCTGTACCTCGAGGACGCCGGCCTGCTGCCCGAGCTCGAGAAGCTGGGCTTCGGCATCGTCGGCTTCGCGTGCACGACGTGCAACGGCATGTCGGGCGCGCTCGATCCGGCGATCCAGCAGGAGGTCATCGACCGCGATCTCTACGCGACGGCGGTGCTCTCGGGCAACCGCAACTTCGACGGCCGCATCCATCCGTACGCGAAGCAGGCCTTCCTCGCGTCGCCGCCGCTGGTGGTCGCCTATGCGATCGCCGGCACCGTGCGCTTCGACATCGAGAAGGACGTGCTGGGCATCGACGCGGACGGCCGACCGGTCACGCTCGAGGATCTCTGGCCGACCGACGAGGAGATCGACCGCGTCGTGGCGCGCAGCGTCCGGCCGGAGCACTTCCGCCAGGTCTACGACCCGATGTTCACGCTCGCGGTGGACAGCGGCGAGACGGTCGATCCCCTGTACGACTGGCGCCCGAACAGCACCTACATCCGCCGCCCGCCGTATTGGGAAGGCGCGCTGGCCGGCGAGCGCACGCTGCGCGGATTGCGTCCGCTGGCGGTGCTGCCGGACAACATCACCACCGACCACCTGTCGCCGTCCAACGCGATCCTGCGCGACAGCGCGGCGGGCGAGTACCTGCACCGGATGGGCCTGCCGGAAGAGGACTTCAACTCGTACGCGACCCACCGCGGCGACCACCTCACGGCGCAGCGCGCGACCTTCGCGAACCCGCAGCTCGTCAACGAGATGGCGGTCGTCGACGGCCGCGCCGTGAAGGGCTCGCTGACGCGACTCGAACCGGAGGGCCGCGTCGTGCGCATGTGGGAGGGCATCGAGGCCTACATGGCGCGCAAGCAGCCGCTGATCATCATCGCCGGCGCCGACTACGGCCAGGGCTCGTCGCGCGACTGGGCGGCCAAGGGCGTGCGGCTCGCGGGCGTCGAGGCCATCGTGGCGGAAGGCTTCGAGCGCATCCACCGCACCAACCTGGTCGGCATGGGCGTGTTGCCGCTGGAGTTCAAGCCGGGCGTGGATCGCCGCACGCTGGCCATCGACGGCACCGAGGTGTTCGACGTGCTCGGCGAGCGCCGCCCGCGCGCCGAGCTCACGCTGGTCGTCCGGCGCAGGAACGGCGAGCGCGTGGAGGTGCCGGTGACCTGCCGGCTCGACACCGCCGAGGAAGTGTCGATCTACGACGCCGGTGGCGTGCTGCAGCGTTTTGCGCAAGACTTCCTCGCTGCGTCCACGCCCGAACACGTCGCCTGACAGCGCCCGACCCGAGACCATGCCCCACGCTCCCCAGACCAGGATTGCCGCGACCTACCTGCGCGGCGGCACCAGCAAGGGTGTCTTCTTCCGCCTGCAGGACCTGCCCGAGGTCGCGCGGCAGCCCGGCCCCGCGCGCGACGCGTTGCTGCTGCGCGTGATCGGCAGCCCCGACCCGTACGGCAAGCAGATCGACGGCATGGGCGGCGCGACGTCGAGCACCAGCAAGGCGGTGATCGTCTCGCGCAGCACGCGCGCGGACCACGACGTCGACTACCTGTTCGGCCAGGTCGCCATCGACCGGGCGGCCGTCGACTGGAGCGGCAACTGCGGCAACCTGTCCGCCGCCGTCGGCCCGTTCGCGATCGTCAACGGCCTGATACCCGGTGACCGTATCCCGCGCGACGGCCTCGCCACGGTGCGCATCTGGCAGGCCAACATCCACAAGACGATCGTCGCGCACGTGCCGATCGCCGGCGGCCAGGTGCAGGAGACCGGCGACTTCGAGCTCGACGGCGTGACCTTTCCCGCCGCCGAGGTGCAGCTCGAGTTCCTCGATCCCGCGGCCGAGGACGGCGAAGGCGCCGGCGGCGCGATGTTCCCGACCGGCAACGTCGTCGACGACCTCGACGTCCCCGGCCTCGGCACGATCCGGGCGACGCTGATCGACGCCGGCATCCCGACGATCTTCGTCGACGCCGCGTCGCTCGGCTACGCCGGCACCGAGCTGCAGGACGCGATCAACGGCGACACCAAGGCGCTGGCGATGCTCGAGACGCTGCGGGCGCACGGCGCGCTGCGCATGGGCCTCATCGACCAGCTCGTCGAGGCGCGCACGCGCCAGCACACGCCCAAGGTCGCCTTCGTCGCGAAGCCGGCGGACTACGTCGCGTCGAGCGGCAGGCGCGTCGCCGCGGCCGACGTCGATCTGCTGGTGCGCGCGATGTCGATGGGCAAGCTGCACCACGCGATGATGGGCACGGCCGCGGTCGCCATCGCCACCGCGGCGGCGATCCCAGGCACGCTCGTCAACCTCGCGGCCGGCGGCGGCAGCGCGCGCACCGCGGTGCGCTTCGGCCACCCGTCCGGCACCCTGCGCGTCGGCGCCGAGGCGGCCCGCGTCGACGGCGAATGGCGCGTGGCGAAGGTCTCGATGAGCCGCAGCGCGCGCGTGCTGATGGAGGGCGCCGTCCGCGTGCCTGTCGACAGTTTCTGATCACGGGATTTCCAAGATGTCCACGATGTCCACTCGCAAGACCCTCCGGGCCCTCGTCGACGCGCGCCGCGGCGTGCTGGTGCCGGGCGCCTTCAACGCGCTGTCCGCGCGCGTGATCGAGGATCTCGGCTTCGAGGCGATCTACGTCACCGGCGCCGGCGTCACCAACATGAACCTGGGCCTGCCCGACCAGGGCTTCATGGGCCTGGCCGAGATCGCCGACGTCACCAGCCGCATCCGCGACGCGGTCGGCCTGCCCTTGATCGTCGACGCCGACACCGGCTTCGGCAACGCGCTCAACGTGCGCCACACCGTGCGCGTGCTCGAGCGCGCCGGCGCGGATTGCATCCAGCTGGAAGACCAGGTCGCGCCCAAGCGCTGCGGGCACTTCTCGGGCAAGGAGGTCATCTCCACCGACGAGGCGGTCAGCAAGATCAAGGCGGCGGTCGACGCGCGGCACGATCCGGACTTCCTCGTCATGGCGCGCACCGACGCCGCCGCCACGCTCGGATTCGAGGCGGCGATCGAGCGCGCGCAGCGCTTCGCGGAAGCCGGCGCGGACATCCTCTTCGTCGAGGCCGTGACGACCGCCGAGGAGATCCGCGCGCTGCCGCGACGCCTCGCGCCGCCGCAGCTGATGAACATGGTGATCGGCGGCCGGACGCCGATCTTCGGCGCCGACGAACTTGGCGCGATGGGCTTCGGCATCGTGCTGTACGCCAATGCGGCACTGCAGGGCGCGCTCGCCGGCATGCAGAAGGCGCTGACCGTCCTGCGCGACACGAAGCGCGTCGACGAGGATCCGTCGCTCGTGGCGCCGTTCGCCGAGCGCCAGCGCCTGGTCGGCAAGCCGGCGTGGGACGCGCTCGAGAAAAAATATACGTGACACCGTATGCCGCGCCGGCTGACCGCGCCGACGCGGCATGGCGGTCAGCTGGCGTCCCGATCCGACAGCACCTTCACGACGCTGGAGAAGTCCAGCCCGCCGCGGCCCGCCTGCCGGTTCATCGCGTACAGGTTGCGCGCCATCTCGCCGAGCGGGATCGTCGCGCCGACGCCGAGCGCCGCCTCGACGGCCAGGCCCAGGTCCTTGAGCATCAGGTCGCTGCCGAAGCCGCCGGTGTAGCCGCGCGAGGCCGGCGCGTTCTCCAGCACGCCGGGCCACGGGTTGCAGACCTCGGTGGCCCAGCTGCGGCTCGTGCTCACGGCCATCATCTGCGACAGCACCTTGGCGTCGAGCCCGTGCGCCGCGCCGAGCGCGATCGCCTCGCCGGTGACGGCCATGATCACGCCGAGCGCCATGTTGTTGCACAGCTTGGCGACCTGGCCCGCGCCGGCGCCGCCCATGTGGAAGATGTTCCTGCCCATCGCCTGCAGCACGGGCCGTGCGCGATCGAGCGTCGCGGCCTCGCCGCCGACGATGAAGGTCAGCGTGCCGGCCGCCGCGCCGGCGGTGCCGCCGGACACGGGCGCGTCGATCATCGCGTGGCCTCGTGCCGCCGCCTCCTTCGCGACCTTCTGCGCCGAGGCCGGCGCGATGGTGCTGCAGTCGATCACCAGCGTGCCGGCGGCGAGCCGCGCGAGCAGGCCGTCGTCGCCGAGATGGAGCGCCTCGACGTGCCGGCTCGCGGGCAGCATCGACACGACGACCGCCGCGCCTTCGACCGCCTTGGCCGCGGACGCGGCTGTGCGCAGGCCTTGCTCGCGCGCTTTCGCGAGCGCGTCGGCGTCGAGGTCGAAGGCGGTCACGCGATGGCCGGCGCGGTGCAGGTTGACGGCCATCGGCCCGCCCATGTTGCCGAGGCCGATGAACGCGAGGGTCTGCGGTGAAGTCATGTCGTCTCCTGGAATGTCGGATGTGAGCGGATGGGGCGATCGACGCTCAGCGCAGGTCGGCCAGCGGATGCGCGCCGTCGAACCGCGGCGCGAGCATCGTGTCGACGAGCGACGGGTCGACGTCCGCGAGGCGCGTCGGTTGCCAGCGCGGCGACCTGTCCTTGTCGACCAGCAGCGCGCGCACGCCTTCCGCGAAATCGCCGTGCAGGCAGCAGCCGACCGAGGCCTGGTACTCGAGGCGGAATACCTCGGCGAGCGAGAGATGCCGCGCGCGGCGCTGCATCTCGAACGACAGGCGTGCGGAACTCGGCGCACCCTTGGCGAACGCGGCCGCGGCGTTGGCGAGCCACGGGTCGTCGTCGTTCGCAAGGGCGAGCAGGCGCGGCGCGAGGTCGTCGAGGCGGTCGTGGCCGATGACGGCGTCGATGCGATCCATCGATGTCCGCAGCGGCGACGGCGGCGGCTCCACGTCGCGCGCCCGCGCTTCGAGCAGATGGCTCAGCTGCGCCGCGTCGTCGTCGCGCGCGCCGCGCCAGCGCGCGCCGGCGATGGCCTCGAGCACCGCGCCGTGGTCTTCGTGGCGCAGCTGGATGTCGGCGAGTCCGGCGAAGCGCGCGTCGCTCGCGTTCAGCGGCGCGCCGGTGAGCGCGAGGAACAGGCCGCTGCGACCGGGCGCGCGGCCGAGGAACGCGCTGCCACCGACGTCCGGGTAGAAGCCGATCGTGATCTCCGGCATCGCGAGCTTCGTGCGCGCCGTGACGACGCGATGCGACGCGCCCGCGAGCAGGCCGATGCCGCCGCCCATCACGATGCCGTGGCCCCAGCACAGGATCGGCTTCGGATACGTGTGGAGTCGATGGTCGAGCCGGTACTCGCGCTCGAAGAAGGCCGCGGCCTGCGTCGGCACCCGGCCGCGTCCGGTCGTGGTGATCGAGCGATGCAGCGCGACGACATCGCCGCCGGCGCAGAAGGCCTTGTCGCCCGCGGCGTCGAGCACCACGCCCGCGACGCTCGCGTCGTCGGCCCAGGCGTCGAACCGCGCGGCGAGGCGGTCGATCATGTCGAGCGACAGCGCGTTGAGGCTGCCGGGCGCATGGAGCGTCGCGCGCCCGAAGACGTGGCCGGAGGCGGTGGCGATCGTCGTGAACGCGACCGGCGCTGCAGTCGTCGCGCTCATGCGTTGCGCCACGCCGGCGCGCGCTTGCCGAGGAAGGCCGCGACGCCTTCGCGCTGGTCCTCGGTCTCGAACAGCGCGACGAAGGCCTCGCGCTCGCGCACCAGCGCTTCCTGCGGCGAGGACGTGCGCGCGGCGTGGATCAGCGTCTTGCACGCGCGCACCGCGCCGGGGCTCTGCCGGCCGACCTGCGCGGCCGTCTCGAGCGCGCGGGCGAGCGCACCGCCGCGCGGCACGACGTCGTCGACGAGCCCGATGCGCGCGGCGGTCGCGGCATCGACGCGCTCGCCGAGCAGCACCATGCGCTTGGCCCACGGCTCGCCGACCGTCCACGCGAGCCACTGCGTGCCGCCTGCGCACGGCAGCAGGCCGACCGAGGCCTCGGGCAGCGCCAGGAGGGCGTGCTCCTCGGCGACGCGCAGGTCGCAGGCGAGCGCGCACTCGAGCCCGCCGCCCATCGCGTAGCCGTTGATCGCCGCGATGCTGACGCCGCGGAAGGCCGCGAGCGTCTCGAAGGCCTCGCCGAAGCGGCGCGCCATCGTGTTCGCGATGCCGGGGTCACCGTCGGCGAAGAGCTTCAGGTCGGCACCCGCGCTGAAGAACTTCTCGCCCGCGCCGGTGATGACGAGCGCGTAGATGCCCGGGTCGGCGTCGAGTTCCCGCACGAGACGCGCCAGCGCCGCGAGGCTGGCCTGCGTCCACGTGTGCGCGGGCGGGTTGTCCAGCGTGACGACGGCGGTGTGGCCGCGGCGTTCGAGCCGGAGCCCGGGGAAGGTTCGATCGTTCATCGGAGAGTCTCCGTCGCACCGTGCTGCAACAAGCGGCGCGCCACGATGACGCGCATGATTTCGTTGGTGCCTTCGAGGATCTGGTGCACGCGCACGTCGCGCAGCCAGCGCTCGAGGGGAAGTTCGCGGATGTAGCCGTAGCCGCCGTGCAGCTGCAGCGCGTCGTTGCAGACCTGGAAGCCGACGTCGGTCGCGAAGCGCTTGGCCATCGCGCAGTAGACGTTGGCGTCGGGTGCGCCCGCATCGAGCCTGGAGGCGGCGAGCCGCACCATCTGGCGCGCGGCGACGAGGTCGGTGGCCATGTCGGCCAGCCTGAACTGCAGCGCCTGGAACTCGGCGATCGCGTGGCCGAACTGCTGGCGTTCGAGCATGTGGCGTTGCGCGGCACCGAGCGCGGCCTGGGCCGCGCCGACCGAGCAGGCGGCGATGTTGATGCGGCCGCCGTCGAGCCCCTTCATCGCGATGCGAAAGCCCTCGCCCTCGGCGCCCAGCCGGTGCGAGACGGGCACGCGCACGCCGTCGAAGGCGATGGCGCGCGTGGGCTGGCTGTTCCAGCCGAGCTTGTCTTCCTGGCGGCCGTAGCGGACGCCGGGGGTGTCGGCGGGCACGAGGAACGCGGAGATTCCCGCCGCGCCGTCGCCGCCCGTGCGCGCCATCACCACCAGCGCTTCCGTCGCGCCCGCGCCGGAGATGAAGGCCTTGCTGCCGTCGATGACGTAGTGCTCGCCGTCGCGCCGCGCGGCGGTGCGCAGCGCGGCGGCGTCCGAACCGGCCTCCGGCTCGGTCAGGCAGTACGACGCCAGCTTGCGGCCGCTCGTCAGATCGGGCCCCCACTGCGCGGCGACCTCGGGCCGCGCGAACGCGGTCACCATCCACGTGGCCATGTTGTGGATCGACAGGTAGGCCGTCGTCGACGGACAGGCCGCGGCGAGCTCCTCCAGCACGATGGTGGCGTCGAGCCGCGCCAGGCCCAGGCCGCCGGCGGCCTCGCTCGCGTACAGGCCGCAGAAGCCGAGCTCGCCCGCGTGCGCGAGCGTCGCGCGCGGGAAGCTCGCCTCGGCGTCCCAGCGCGCGGCGAACGGCGCCATCTCGGCCGCGGCGAAGTCGCGCGCGGCCTGCTGGAAGGCGCGCTGGTCGTCGCTGAGCTCGAAGTCCATCGCGACTTACTTGAGGCTGATCGTCGTGTTGACGCCGGCCGACACGTCATCCTCGAACCACCGCGCCGTCACCGTCTTGGTCTGCGTGTAGAACAGGATCACCTGCTTGCCGTACGGCCCGAGGTCGCCCAGCTTGGACGCGCGCGAGCCGCTGAACGAGAACAGCGGCACCGGCACCGGGATGGGCACGTTGATGCCCACCTGGCCGACGTCGATCTCTTCCTGGAACTTGCGCGCGGCCGCGCCCGACTGCGTGAAGATCGCGGTGCCGTTGCCGTTCGGGTTGGCGTTGATGAGCGCGATCGCCTCGTCCAGCGTCGCGGCCTCGGCCAGGCACAGCACGGGGCCGAAGATCTCCTGGTCGTAGATCGCCATGCCGGGCCTGACGCCCGAGAAGATCGTCGGCCCGACGAAGTTGCCCTCGCGCAGGCCGCCTTCGAGCGCCGGCAGGCGGCCGTCGATCTCCAGCGTGGCGCCTTCCTCGATGCCCTGGGCGATCAGCGACTCGACGCGATCCTTGGCGGCGCACGAGATCAGCGGGCCGACGTCCACGCCCTTGGCGGTGCCGTCGCCCACGCCCATCTTCTTCGCGCGCTCCACCATCTCGGCGATCCACGCGCGGGCCCCGCCCACGAGCACCGCCACCGAGATGGCCATGCAGCGCTGGCCGGCCGCGCCGAACGCGGCGCCGGCGAGCGCGTCGAGCGTCTGCTGCTTGTGCGCGTCCGGCAGCACGATGGCGTGATTCTTCGCGCCCATCATGCATTGCACGCGCTTGCCGGCGAGCGAGGCGCCGCGGGGCAGCGCTGCATGGCGGTGTCGGTGGCCGTGCTGGTGGGCGAGTCGCGCCGGTGGATCCCCGAGCTCGTCGAGCGCGCGAGGAGGATGTCGGTGGGCGACGGCACGTCGAAGACGACCGACGTCGGCCCGCTGATCTCGTGCGCGGCCAGGGAGCGCGTCGAGGCGCTGATCGCGCGCGGCATCGAGGAAGGCGCGACGCTGGAGATCGACGGCCGCCTGCCCTCGCTCGAAGGCGGACTGAAGGAAGGCAACTTCGTCGGCCCGACCATCTTCTCGGGCGTCAAGCCGGGCATGGCGATCTACGACCAGGAGATCTTCGGCCCCGTGCTGTGCCTGGCCGAGGCCGCGACGCTGGACGAGGCCATCGCGATGATCAACGCCAATCCGAACGGCAACGGCACCGCGATCTTCACGCAGTCGGGCGCCGCTGCGCGCAAGTTCCAGGAGGAGATCGACGTCGGCCAGGTGGGCATCAACGTGCCCATCCCGGTGCCGGTGCCGCTGTTCTCGTTCAGCGGCTCGCGCGCGTCCAAGCTGGGCGACCTGGGACCCTACGGCAAGCAGGTGATCCTGTTCTACACGCAG
>JASLEM010000167.1 GCA_030151165.1 Burkholderiaceae bacterium | reverse complement strand
ACGAGGGCGCGGCCACCGTCAAGCCGGGCACCGTGGTGGGCGCGCGCATCGAGGGCGCGGGCTTCACGGGCCACGTGCGCGCGCGCTGCGTGGTCAACGCGACGGGCGCGTGGGCCGACGGCCTGCGCGCGGGCATCGGCGCGCCGATGCTGCGCCCGCTGCGCGGCAGCCACCTCGTGTTTCCGCTGTGGCGGCTGCCGCTTGCGCAGTCGGTGAGCCTGTTCCATCCGCGCGACGGCCGCCCCGTCTTCGCGTCGCCGTGGGAAGGCACCGCGCTGGTCGGCACGACCGACCTCGACCACCGCGAGGATCCGGACGTCGAACCGTCGACCACGCCGGCCGAGGTCGCCTACCTCGTCGAGGCGCTGCGCCACGCGTTCCCGCGCCTGCGGCTCTCGGCCGACGACGCGATCTGCAGCTTCGCGGGCGTGCGCCCCGTGGTCGACGACCACGCCGGCGACGGCGACCCGTCGAAGGCGCCGCGCGAGCACGTCGTGCGCAGCGAGCACGGGCTCGTGACCGTCACCGGCGGCAAGCTGACGACCTTCCGCGTCAACGCGCTCGACGCGCTGCGGCACGCTGCGCCGTACCTCGCCAGGCCTGGTGCCGCGGGTGCCTCGGGTGCTGCGGGTGCTGCGGGTGCTGCGGGTGGGGCGGGCGAGGTGCCGATGTCGGCCCGCGACTTCGACTACGCCGTCGCCGCGCCCATCCTCGATCCGCAGGACACGAGCCCCGCGCTCGCGCGCCTGCCGCACGCGTTGCGCACGCGGCTGCTCGGGCGCTACGGTGCGCACGCCGACCTGCTCGTGAACGAGGCGAGCGCGCGGGATCTCGACGTCGTCGACGGCACGCCGACGCCGTGGGCCGAACTGCACTGGGCGCTGCGCCACGAGCAGGTGCGCCATCTCGACGACCTGCTGCTGCGCCGCACGCGCCTGGGCCTGCTGATGCCGCACGGCGCCGCCGCGCTGCTCGATCGCCTGGAGCCGGTCGCGCGCGAGGCGCTCGGCTGGCAGGCGGGCGAATGGCGCGACGAATGCGAGCGCTACCGGCGCATCGTCGCGCAGTGCTATACCGTCCCTTCGCCATGACCGAACACGACCCCTCGACGACCACGTCGCCCGATGACCTGCTGCTGTCCATCGACTGCGGCACGCAGAGCGTCCGCGCGCTGCTGTTCGACCCGCGCGGCAACCTTGTCGCGAAGTCGCAGGTCAACCTCGACGACTACGTCGTGCAGCAGCCCGGCTGGCTGGAGCACGACGTCGACGGCTTCTGGGGCGCCTGCGCCGACGCCTGCCGCAAGCTGTGGGCCGCGCATCCGGCCTGGCGCGTCGCGGTGCGCGGCGTCACGGTGACGACGCAGCGCGGCACGATCATGCCGATCGACAAGCGCGGCCGCGCGGCACTGCCCGCGCTGATCTGGCTCGACCAGCGCCGCGCGACGACGGTGCCGCCGATCAACGCCGCGTGGCGCTCGGCGTTCCGGTTGGCGGGCGTCTCCGACACGATCCGCTACTTCCAGCGCGAGGCCGAGATCAACTGGTGGGCCGAGCACGAGCCCGAGGCCTGGGCGAAGACGCACAAGGTGCTGCTGCTCTCGGGCCTGCTGAACTGGAAGCTGACGGGCCGCTTCGTCGACTCGATCGGTTCGCAGGTCGGCTACGTGCCGTTCGACTTCAAGGCGCATGCGTGGGCGAAGTCGTGGGACTGGAAGTGGCAGGCGCTCGCGGTGCGACCCGACCAGCTGCCCGAGCTGGTGCCCGTCGGCTCGGTGATGGGCCGCATCGGCAACGCCGCGAGCACGGCCACGGGCATTCCGCTGGGCGTGCCCGTGATCGCGGCGGCGGCCGACAAGGCCTGCGAGGTGCTCGGCTCGGGCTGCCTCGAGCCGCACGTCGGCGGCATCTCGTACGGCACCACGGCCACGATCAACGCCTGCACCACGCGCTACGCCGAGGCGCTGTCCTTCGTGCCGCCGTACCCCGCGGCGCTGCCCGGCCACTACGCGACCGAGGTGCAGATCTTCCGCGGCTACTGGATGGTGCGCTGGTTCAAGGAGCAGTTCGGCGACCGCGAGCTCGCCGCCGCCGCCGCGGCCGGCGTGGCGCCCGAGGCGCTGCTCGACGAGCTCGTCTCCGCCGTGCCGCCCGGCTCGCTGGGCCTGATCCTGCAGCCGTACTGGACCCCCGGCATCCGCCATCCCGGCCCGGACGCCAAGGGCGCGATCATCGGCTTCGGCGACGTCCACACGCGCGCCCACGTCTATCGCGCGATCCTGGAAGGCCTGGGCTATGCGCTGCGCGACGGCCGCGAGCGCATCGAGAAGAAGACCAAGGTCGCGATGACGGAGCTGCGCGTCTCGGGCGGCGGCTCGCAGTCCGACCCCGCGATGCAGCTCACCGCCGACATCTTCCGCCAGCCCGCGAGCCGCCCCCACACCAACGAGACCAGCGGCCTCGGCGCGGCGATCGACTGCGCCGTCGGCCTGGGCCTGCACCCGGACTTCCCGACGGCCGTGAAGTCGATGACCCGCCTCGCGCGCACGTTCGAGCCGGACGCCAGGAACGCCGACCTGTACGACCAGCTCTACGATGGCGTGTACCAGAAGATGTACCCGCGGCTGGCGCCGTTGTATCGGCGGATCCGCGCGATCACGGGGTATCCGGCGCGGGATTGAGCGGGTCGGCGAGCGTCAGCGCCCGGACGGGCGCCGCATCGTCGCGAGCCGCTGCCGCGCCCAGTCGACCATGTCCTGGGGCGCGCCGGCCACCTCGCTCGCCGACACGAAGTCTCGCGCGGCGGC
The DNA here is from genome assembly GCA_030151165.1 of Burkholderiaceae bacterium. The sequence goes on along the minus strand of JASLEM010000167.1, from coordinate 9,040 downwards.
ATCGAATTTCCCGGTCAATTCGTAGGTGGTGCCGCGATCGAGATAGGCCGTCGCGCGTTGCGAGGGTTGCGCGTCGGGCGTCGCGAGGACGGCGTCGAAGTCGGCGATCGCCTTCGCATGCCGGCCGGCCTGCCCGAGGTCGCGGCCTCGGATCAGTCTGGCAGCGCACACCTCGAACCGGCCCGCGGGAGGCCAGTCGATCAGCCTGCCGCAGGCCTCGACCATGTCCGGGTAGCGGCGAGCCTGTTCGAGCAGGACGACGCGATTGAGGAGTGCGGTGGAGCGCTGTTCGACGGGCGCGTCGGTCATCGCGATCACGCGTTCGACGTCCGCGAGCGCCGCGGCCGGATCGCTGGCGCTCGTGGCGCCCGCGCGGTTGATCAGGGCGCGCGCGACGTGCCGAGGGAGCGCGCCGGGCAGGTCGATGACGCTCGTGTAGTCGGCGATCTCGGCGTCGCGGTGCTTCATGGCCAGGTGCAGGACGCCCCGGTTGAACAGGACGCGCGCACGGTCGGCGGCCGCGACGCCGGGCAGCGCCACGGCAGCGTCGAAGTCGGCCAGCGCCGCGGCGTGGTCGGCGGCGTCCGCGTGGGCCTGCGCGCGGTTCGCGAGTGCGCGGGCGATCTCGTCCGAGGGCGCGCCGGGCAGGGCGATCACGGCGTCGAGGTCGGCCCGCTCCTGCGCGAGCTCGCCGCGGTGCCGGTGCTCGATCGCGCGGTTGTTGAGGGCGATGGCGATCAGCGGCGCGGCCGCCGGCGTGCGCTCGCAGGCCTCGCGGGCGTCGGCGCGGAAGTCGGTCTCGAACATCGCCTCGGGGCCGGTGACCGCGGAGCGGGCCGCGGCGACCAGGCACATCCACGCCGGCTCGAGCGCCAGGTCGCGGCCCGCGTCGGAGAGGCCGACCAGCGCCTCGAAGACGGGGCGGCTGCGCGCGTCGACGGCGAGGATCTCGCCCGCGAGCCGGTCGACCAGGCGCTCGGCGACGCGGCGCATCAGCGCCCCTTCCTTGTCGACCAGCCAGCGCCGCGCGGCGACGTGGCGCGTGTCGTGGCCGAAGGTCGGGAAGCGGGCGTCGGCGAGGATCTTCGCGTCGACGAGCGCGTAGAACGGGTCGTCGGGGCCGTCGGCCAGCAGGATCTTCGAGAACCTCGCCCAGCCTGCGGCGTCGAGGCGCGGGAACACGGTCAGCCGCGCGGCCAGCGACAGCGCCGGCTCCTTCAGGCCGGTCAGCAGGTGCTTGAACTCCCGGTATCGCAACGCGTGCGCGTTGCGCGCCTGGGCCGCGAGTTCCTGCGCGTCGCGCACGCCGTGGTTCGCCGCCTCGCGCAGCCAGAAATCGAGCACGCCGGGATAGCCGTCGATCATGTCGGCGAGCGCGTCGTCGGCCACCTCCCGCGCGGCGGGCATGCGCTCGCGGACGAAGCGCAGCAGGCGCGCGATCTCCGTGGCGTCGGCGCGGTCCATGCCGCCGATCTCGATGACGGCCTGGTTGGCGACGGCGGCGATGTCGCCCGCGCGCAGCCAGGCCTCGTTGTTGAGCCTGGTCGAGTCGACGTCCGGATTGCGCACCGCCAGGACGATGTGCGAGCGCTCCCATTCGCCGGGCGCCTTCACGACCGACTCCAGCGTCTTCGACTCCTTCACGATCGACGGCGACTTCTCCCACGCGTCGAGGATCAGCACGATGCGCCGGCCGCTCAGCGTCGCGACGAGGTCGGCGAGCTGGCGTGCCTCGTCGTAGGCCAGCGGCGCGAGATCCACGCCGCCGGTCTCGGTGTTCTTCTGCAGCGTCGCGAGCCCTTCGAAGCATTTCTGCACCAGCGACGCGACCCCGCCCGGCAGCAGCGCGCCGCCCAGCTTCTCGACGATGCCGCCGACCGCGACGCCCACGCGCGGCAGCAGGCCCTGGCGATGCTGCTCCCACAGGCTGCGCGCCTGCTCCCACATCCGGCTGTCCTCGAGCCAGTGCGTGTACAGGTTGGCCACGGCGTACAGCAGGTGGCTGCTCTCGGTGCCCTTGGACTCGTGGTAGCCGACGATGAACGTGCCTTCCTCCTCGAGTCGGCGAGCGACCTCCGTCAGCGTCCACGTCTTGCCCATCAACGGCCGTGCGGCGACGACGGTGAGGCCGGCGTGGCGGGCGCGGTCGCACAGCGCGTGGATGTCGGGCTCGCGGCCGAAGAGCTGGTCGCGTCGATCGGGGTAGGGCGTCCTCAAGGGCATCCTTTGCGGGTCAGTGCACGGTACCCGATGCCGTATCCGGCGCGGTCGCGATCCGCGGGTGCTGCGCCAGCACGGCCAGGTGCACCTGCGCGAGCTTGACGTAGGCGCCGTCCGGGTACGCCGCGACGTAGGCCTTGTAGGCGGCGGCGCTGTCGGCGGCGCGCGCGTGATCCCAGGCCATGCGCTCGACCTCCTGCGGCGAGTGCAGGCCGGCGGCGTCGTCGCCGGCCGGGCGCGGCAACGCGGGCGCCGCGGCGGCGGCGATGGGCGTGCGGGCGGCCGTGAGCGACGGGGCGATCGCGGCGCGCTGGTTCTCGCTGGCGATCGCGCCGAAGCGCGGCACCGACAGCCCGACGACGATCGCGACCAGCGCCGCGGCCCCGACGACGCCCGCCAGCACGATCCCCGCCTTGGACGAGCGCACCTCGGCGTGCGCGCCGGCGGGTGCGGCGTCGGGGTGGGGGTCGGGGTCGGCGCGATCGTCGGTGGGGGCCGGCGACGCGGCCGCGGGCCGCACGAGCGTCGCCTGGTCGTCCTCGTCGAACAGCGCGTGCGCGATCGCGCGCTCGAACGCGGGCGCGTCCGCGTAGCGCGCGTCGGGGCGCTTCGACAGCGCCTTGCGCACCACCTCGTCGAGCGCGCGCGGCAGCCCGGGGTTGAGCTTCGACGGCGGCAGCGGCTCCTGGTTCAGGATCTTCTGCATGATCGTCGTGGCCGCGCCGACGAACGGGGCCTCGCCGGTGAGCAGCTCGTAGAAGATGACGCCGCACGAGTAGAGGTCAGCGCGCGCGTCGATCGCCATGCCGGTGAGCTGCTCGGGCGACATGTAGGTGAGCGTGCCCATCACCTCGCCGGTCTGCGTGAGTTCGGAGCCGGCGACGCGCGCGATGCCGAAGTCGGTCAGCTTGAGCCGGCCGTTCTCGCGCATCAGCACGTTGGCAGGCTTGACGTCGCGGTGGATCACGCCGCGCTGGTGCGCGTAGTGCAGCGCGCCGAGCAGCTGGCCCATGACCTGCGCGACCTGCGGCGAGGTGAAGCGCGCCTTCCGCGCGATGCGCGACTTGAGGTCGCCGCCCTCGACGAACTCCATCACGAGGTACGGCGGCCCGTCCTGCCCGCCTTCGAGCGGCATGCGGTCGCGGCTGTCGTAGACGGCGACGATGTTCGGATGCACCAGCTGCCCGGCGACCTGGCCTTCGCGGCGGAAGCGCTCGCGCACCTCGTCGGCCACCGCGGCGGTCATGTCGTCGCCCGCGCCCAGGCCGTGCAGCACCTTCAGCGCGATCGTGCGTTGCGTGGCGGTGTCGAACGCCTCGTACACGACGCCCATCGCGCCGCGCCCCAGCTCGCGGCGGATCTCGTAGTGGCCGAAGCGAAACCCTGGTTTCATGACTCGCGAGGCGTGGAGGAAGGGCGCCGCGGCCGGGATCTCCGGCGCAGCGCGACAGGCCGAAGTACACCACGCCGCCCCCGCGCGCCGCAAGCCGGCGTCGACATCGGCACGGCTCAGTCCAGCAGCGCGACCGACTTCACCATGGCCCAGACCGGCTTGCCGGCCTCCAGCGCCAGCAGCTTGGCCGAGCGGCGCGTGAGGCGCGCCAGGATCGCGGTGTCGCCGTCGGCCCGCACGCGGACGCGTACCAGCACCTGCGACGGGTCGGCGTCGTCGGCGATCTCCTCGACCACCGCGAGCACCTGGTTGACGATGCTGCTGCCCGGCTGCGCCTCGAGGCTCAGCGACACGTCGCGCGCCAGCACGCGCAGGCGCACCGCGTCGCCGGGCGCAAGGCCGGGGTCGCGCGTCCAGAACGAGGCGCCGGGGACGGCGATGCGCGCGAGCTGCCACTCGGCGTCGCGCTCGGCCAGCGTGCCGTGCAGCACGACGCCGGCGTCCTCGCCGGGCGGCAGCGGCAGGTCGAGCCGGCGCAGCAGCTCGGCGACCGGCCCCGCCGCGGCCACGTGGCCGGCCTCCATCAGCACGACGTGGTCGGCCAGCCGTGCGACCTCCGCGATGGCGTGGCTCACATAGACGATCGGGATGCCCGACACCGCGTTCAGCCGCTCCAGCGCCGGCAGGATCTCGGCCTTGCGCGCGGCGTCGAGCGCGGCGAGCGGCTCGTCCATCAGCAGCAGCTTCGGGCTGACCGCCAGCGCGCGGGCCATCGCGACGCGCTGGCGCTCGCCGCCGGACAGGCCGACCGTCGACCGCCCCATCAGCGGCTCGATGCCGGTCCACGCGGCGGCCTCGTCGATCGAGACGCGGCGATCCCCGGGCTTCAGTCGCTTCCAGCCGAATTCGACGTTGGCGCGCACGCTCAGGTGCTCGAACAGGCTCGCTTCCTGGAACACGACGCCGACGGCGCGCCGGTGCACGGGCACGAAGACCTTCGCGGCGTCGTCCTGCCAGACCTCGCCGTCGACCACCACGCGCCCGCCGGGCGCATGCTCGAGGCCGGCCAGGCAGCGCAGCAGCGTGGTCTTGCCGCAGCCGGACGGCCCGAACAGCGCGCTGACGCCACGCGCCGGCAGCGCGAGGGCGACGTCCAGCGTGAAGCCGCCGCGGGGCAGGCGCAGCGTGGCGGTGATCAACGCGGGCCTCGCGGTGGCGTGGGCGGCTCGGGGCCGACGTCGACCGCGGCGCCCAGCCCCGCGCCGCGTGGCCGCAGCCGGTAGACCCACCACAGCACGGCGAAGCTGAACACGAGCAGCGTGGCGGCGAGCCGGTGCGCGGCGGGGTATTCGAGCGCCTCGACGTGGTTGTACAGCTGCGTCGAGATCACGCGCGTGGCGCCGGGGATGTTGCCGCCGATCATCAGCACGACGCCGAACTCGCCCACCGTGTGCGCGAACCCGATCACCGCGGCGGTGACGATGCCGCGCCGCGCGAGCGGCAGCGCGACGTGCACGAAGCGCTCCCACGGCCCGGCGCGCAGCGTGGCTGCGGCCTCGAGCGGGCGCGCGCCGATGCCCTCGAACGCGGTCTGGATCGGCTGCACGACGAAGGGCGTCGAATAAAGCATCGACGCGATCACGAGCCCGGGGAACGTGAACGGCAGCCGGCCGAGGCCCAGCGCCTGCGTCGCCTCGCCGACCACGCCGTGCGGGCCCATCAGCATCAGCAGGTAGAAGCCCAGCACGGTCGGCGGCAGCACCAGCGGCAGCGCGACGACGGCCGACAGCGGCGCCTTCCAGCGCGAGCGCGTGTGCGCGAGCCACCACGCGAACGGCGTGCCGAACGCGAGCAGCAGCGCGGTGACGACGAACGCGAGCTTGAGCGTGAGCGCGACCGCCTGGAGGTCGGCGGCCCAGTCGACGTCGACCGTGGTCAACGGGGGGCCCTGCGTCTCACCAGCTGTAGCCGTAGGCCTTGGCGATCTCGTGCGCCTTCTCGCTGCCCAGGTAGGCGGCGAACGCGGTCGCGGCGGCCTTCACCTTGGTCGCCGAGACGACGACGACGTCCTGCTTCAGCGGCGTGTACAGCGTCTCGGGCACGATCCACATCGAGCCCGGCGCCTTGCTGCCGTCCGGCGGCTGCACCTGGCCGAGCGCGACGAAGCCGAGCTCCGCATTGCCGGAGGCGACGAACTGGTAGGCCTGGCCGATGTTCTCGGCGGTCACCACGCGCGGCTGCACGGCGTCGGTGAGCTTCAGCGCGGCGAGCGTCTCCTTCGCGGCCTGGCCGTACGGCGCGAGCTTCGCGTCGGCGACGGACAGGTGCTTCCACTTGTCGGACTTCAGCACCGCGCCGTTCGCGTCGACGAGACCGGCGTCGGCCGACCACAGCACCAGCTTGCCGACCGCGTAGGTCTTGCGCGTCTCTGCGAGGCCCTTGCCTTCGGCGACGAGCTTCTCGGGCGTCGACTGGTCGGCGGCGAGCAGCACGTCGAACGGCGCGCCGGCCTCGATCTGCGCGTAGAACTTGCCGGTGGCGCCGAACGACAGCTTCACCGTGTTGCCGGTGTCCTTCTCGAACGCGGCGGCGATCTTCTGCGCGGGCGCCGAGAAGTTGGCGGCGACCGCGACCTGCACCTCGTCGGCGCTGGCCGCGAAGGAGAGGGCGGCGAGCGCGACGGCCAGGAGGGTGCGCGGGCGGGACAGGGCGAACGTCATGCGGGGGTTCCTTGCGGCGGTTCCGGAATTGGGGAGAGGGTGGACTCCGGCCATTTTGCTGCAAGCGCTGTGCACCGCGCTATCGAGCGCGCATTTCCCCTGATTCGGCCTACGATGGCCGCTCGGCAGTCCATCCCCAGCTTGACCTGCCGCGGGGCGACGCGAGCATCCTAGACTTCGCGCCCATCACAACGAACCGATCCGGGGAGACGTTCATGCCCGCACCCGTTTTTCGCCCGCACCTGCCGTGGCGCGCCTGCGCGCGCGGGTCGGTCGCGCTCGTCGTTCCGCTGCTGCTCGCGGCCTGCGTGACGCCGCTGCAGCCGGTCGCCGACTTCGGCGGCGCCGCCGGCCGGCTCGTCGACGACTACAAGCCGTTCACGACCGGCATCGACGCCACCTGCGAGCAGCGCGAGCACTACATGGCGCTCGCCATCGCGGGGCCGTTCGACGACGCGCAGGCCCAGCGCGACGCCGAGGCGCGCTGCGCCCGCCTGAAGAAGGACGGCGCGACCGCGGCGCTGTTCGGTCGCGCGTTGTCCGACTACGCGAGCGCGCTGGTGAAGCTGTCCGGCGCCTCGCCCAAGGCGTTCGACAGCGGCATCAAGGACGTCGGCGGCACGGTCGCGGGCCTCGAGACGCGCGACGCGACGCCGCTGTTCGACGCGCACAAGATCGGCGCCGCCACGAAGATCGCGCGCGCCGCGGCGGCCGTGGTGCTCGAAGGCCGGATCCAGCGCCTCGAACGCGCGACGCTGGAGCAGAACCAGGACGCGCTCGCGACCACGGTCGACGCGATGAAGACCTTCGCGGGCACCGACTACCTCGTCCAGCTGCGGCAGACGCAGGGCATCATGAAAGGCGAGCTCGAGCGGTTGAAGACGGCGTCGACGTCGACCGACACCACCATCGACGACCGCCTGCCCTGGCGCTGGGCGCAGATCGGCATGCGCAACGACATCGCGGCCAACGAGCTCCAGCAACGCCGCGCCGCGGACTTCGCCCGCAGCGCCGACGCGCTGCTCGCCGCCCACGGCGCGCTGATCGCCAACTTCGACAAGCTGGACGGCGCGAAGCGGCTCGAGCTCGTCACCGACTTCGTCCACCAGGTGCAGGCGCTCGACGACGACATCGCCGCGCTGTAGCCCCCGGCCCATCGACTTTTCTCGAAAGACCGCCATGAGCACTGACGCCAACACCCCCGCGATGCCCGTGCCGCCCGCGTTGCCGATGCCCACGCCCGAGACCACCGCCGCCGCGCTTGCCGTCCTCGCCGACGCCGCCGGCCAGGCCTCGGTCGCGTTGTTCAACTACCGCCGCGACCACCCGACGGCGCCGGACGCGAAGCAGGCGCAGAACCTGGAGCGCACGCTCGACCAGCGCTCGATCGACCTGACTGCGCAATCGATCGAGCTGCTCGGGGCGCAGAGCGCCGACGCGCTCGCGCAGCTGCAGGACGCGGCGCAGCACGTCGACGATTTCCTGAAGAAGGTGGCGGTCGGCGAGGCGCGGCTCGGGCTCGCGAATGCGATCGTCGCGCTCACCGGCGCGGCGCTGGTCGGCGACGCCGGCGGCATCCTCACCGCCGTCCTCGGCGTGCGCACCGCGCTGAAGGCGGAGCAGGCCGCGAAGAAGGGCACCGCGTGATCGCGGGCTCGTGCCACTGCGGCGCGGTGCGCCTCGAGGTGCCCGGTCGGCCCGAGTTCCTGATCCTGTGCAACTGCTCGATCTGCCGTCGCTACGGCGCGCTGTGGGCGTTCTATCCGAAGGGGGACGTGCGCCTCGCGGGCCATCCGGAACACACCACGGGGTATGTCTGGGGCGACCGGACGATCAGCACCGTGCACTGCAGGCATTGCGGCTGCGTCACGCACTGGGAGCCGCTGCCGCACAAGGACGGCCCGCGGTTCAGCCTGAACATGCGCAACTTCGAGCCGGACGATCTCGGCGAGCTGCCGCTGCGGCGCTTCGACGGCGCGGACACCTGGCGCTACCTCGACGAGTGAGCGCGCTCAGGGCGCGAGCGTCGGCGCGGTGTTGACCGGCAGCGGGCCCTCGGCCTCGTCGTCGACCGGCAGCAGGTCGAGGTTGACGATCTCCAGCACCCGGCCCATCCACAGCGCGTGCACGAGGTGGTCGCGGCGCTGGTCGCGCGTGTTCGGGTGCACCAGCACCGTCAGGCCTTGCCGGTTGAGCATCAGCCACGGCACGAAATTGCCGAAGGTCGCGGCGTCGAACGCGACCTGGTACATCGGGCGCGAATGCGGGCCCACGAGCCGGTCGTGCACGCGACCGAGCGTGACGGCGAAGCGCTCGCCGATCCGCTCGCGCAGCGCCATCGCCAGCGCGCGCTCGTCGGGGCCCTCGAAGTAGACGTGGGCGTGGAAGCTCGCGATCGAGGCGAGCGGCTGCGTGTCGGTGGCGGTCATCGCGCCACTGTAGCGACGAAACAAAGCCCCGGACGCATCGCTGCGGCCGGGGCTTCGGGTCTGGAACGCTGCGTTAGATCCCGCGCCCGCTGATGAGGCGGAACAGCACCGCGATGATCGCGATGACGAGCAGCAGATGGATCAGGCCCCCGAGCGTCACGGACGTGAGCATCCCGATGAGCCAGAGAATGACGAGGACGACGGCGATGGTGTAGAGCATGGTTGTTCTCCTGGTTCCTACTTCTTGATGCTGGTGTCGTTGACGACGCTCTGGACGC
>JASLEM010000164.1 GCA_030151165.1 Burkholderiaceae bacterium | reverse complement strand
CGTCTTCTTCATCTTGCGCAGCACTTCGGCGCTGACCTGCTGCGGCGCGAGCTTCTTGCCGCGCACGCCCACCCACGCGTCGCCGTTGTCGGCGGCCGCGATCTCGTAGGGCATCAGGTTGATGTCCTTCTGGACTTCCTTTTCCGTGAACTTGCGGCCGATCAGGCGCTTCACGGCGTACAGCGTGTTCTTCGGGTTGGTGACGGCCTGGCGCTTGGCGGACGCGCCGACCAGCACTTCACCGTCTTCCTGGTAGGCGATGATCGACGGCGTGGTGCGCGCACCTTCCGAGTTCTCGATCACCTTGGTGGAATTGCCTTCCATGATCGCGACGCACGAGTTGGTCGTGCCGAGGTCGATACCGATGATTCTTCCCATTTGATTTCTCCTGAAAGCTTGGTAAAGCCGAATTTGGTGTTGTGTTCGAGATGCGGATCAGCGGGCGGACTTCAAGTGCGGGGAAACGCCACAAAGGGTCATTTCCTGCCCGATTCGGCCGCGCAGCCCGCGTTTTTCCGCTTATTTCGGCGCGGCGACCGTCACGAGCGCCGGACGCAGCACGCGGTCGGCGATCAGGTATCCCTTCTGCAGCACGGTGACGATCGTGTTCGACTCCTGGTCGGCCGGCACCATCGAAATCGCCTGGTGCTGGTGCGGGTCGAACTTGGTGCCCGCCGGCGGGTTGATCTGGTTCACCTTGTTGCGCTCGAGCGCGGAGACCAGCTGGCGCAGCGTCGCGTGCACGCCCTCGAGCACCTGCTCGGTGGTCGCGTTCGGCAGCGCGATCGCGGCCTCGAGGCTGTCCTTGACCGGCAGCAGGCTGTCGGCGAAGCCCTCGACCGCGTACTTGCGGGCCTTGGCCACTTCCTCGTCGGCGCGGCGGCGGGCGTTCTCGGCCTCGGCCTTCGCGCGCAGGTGCGAATCGGTCAGCTCCGTCACCTTGGCTTCCAGCGCCGCGATGCGCGACGCGTCGGTCGCGCCGAGGTCGATGTTGGCGGAGCCGTCGTCGATCGGCGAGTTCAGGGGCGCTTGCGGGGTCTGGTCTTCTTGGTTCATGGCGTTTGAAAGGCTTTTCCTGGATAGTGCGGGCGCGTTGCGCGGTGATCTCGGGGCGACTCGAGCCGTTTCAAGGCCCGTCGCGGAACTTTTTTTCAGTACATCGATCCGCACAGCGGACGCGGCGCGAGCCGGCGTCGCGCGCTACAGGTCGTCCACCGACGCGCTCCAGCGCTGCCAGTCCGCGAGGTCGCGGCGGTCGCGCTTGGTCGGTCGGCCGAGTTCCTGCGCATTGGCGGGCTCGACGCCGAACTTGCGCGCCTCCGCAGCCTGCTGCTGGGCGGCGATGCTCGCCTCGGTTTCCTGGTACAGCGCGCGGGCGACGGGCGCCGGACCGCGCATCGCGGCGAGGCCCAGCACCAGCAATTCGCGGGCCGGGCCGCCGGTCTGGCGCAGCTCGATCCGGTCGCCGACCCGCACCGAGCGCGCCGGCTTCGCCGCCTGGCCGTTCACGTGCGCCCGGCCCTTCTCGATCTCCTCGGCGGCGAGCGCGCGCGTCTTGTAGAAGCGGGCGACCCACAGCCACTTGTCGAGGCGCATGTCGGCGGCCGCGGCAGGGGCGTTCGAGGGAGAAGCGGGAGCGTGCTTGGCCATTCTCGGGCAGGAGGTCAGACGGGGGCGCCGAGCCCGACGGCGCGGTTTCGGCGTTGCTGGAGTTCTTCTTCCGACGTGGGGGCAAGATTCCAGCCCTGCAAGTGCCGCAGCGCGACGCCGGCCAGCGCGGCCATGCCTTCCGGGCTGTCGTTGAGGCAGGGCAGGTAGTGGAACGCCTTGCCGCCCGCGCCGAGAAAGGTGGCGCGGGCCTCGATCGCGATCTCCTCGAGCGTCTCGAGGCAGTCGGCCGAGAAGCCCGGGCAGATCACGTCGACGCCGTCGACGCCCTCGCGCGCGAGCGCCGCCAGCGTGACGTCGGTGTAGGGCTCGATCCACGGCGTGCGGCCGAAGCGGCTCTGGAACGTCACGCGCCAGTCGCCCTGGGCGAGCCCAAGGCGCTCGGCCAGCAGGCGGCCGGTCTTGTGGCATTCGCAGTGGTAGGGGTCGCCGAGCTTGAGCGTGCGCGCGGGCATGCCGTGGAAGCTCATCACGAGCTTGCGCCCGCGGCCCTCGCGCTGCCAGTGGCGCTGCACGTGCGCGGCCAGCGCGTCGATGTAGGCGCCGTCGTCGTGGTAGTGGTTGACGAAGCGCAGCTCGGGCAACCGACGCGTGCGCGCCATCCAGGCGCCGACGTCGTCGAGCACGCTGGCGGTCGTCGCGGCCGAGTACTGCGGGTAGGCCGGGAACACGAGGATGCGCGTGGCGCCGGCGGCGCACAGCGCATCGAGCTCGGCGGCGATCGCCGGCTTGCCGTAGCGCATCGCCCAGCGCACCTCGACGAGCGCGCCGCGCTGGCCGAGATAGCCCCGCAGCATCGTCGCCTGGCGCGCGGTGTACACGGCCAGCGGCGAGCCCTCGGGCATCCAGACCTGCGCGTACTTGGCCGCCGACTTCGCGGGCCGCGTGCGCAGGATGATGCCGTGCAGGATGGGCCACCACGCGAGCTTCGGGATCTCGACCACGCGCGGGTCGGACAGGAACTGCGCCAGGTACGTGCGCGTCGCGGCGGGCGTCGGCGCCTCGGGCGTGCCGAGGTTGACGAACAGCACGCCGACCTTGTCCGCGCGGTCGTGCCGGAACTCCGCCACGCCGCCGGTCATTTGCGGCGCGAGGGCGGCAGCGGCGGCGGGACGGTCGGGACGACGTCGTCCTCGTCCAGGTAGCGCATCGCCGGCGCGTGCTGCACCTCGAACTGCATCGCGGCCACGCCCGGATCCTCCGGCGAGCCGCTCAGGCCCACCTCGCCGCTGCCGTGCAGCGTGCAGCTGCCGCGGCGCAGGCTGACGACCTCGTCCTCGCTCGAGAAGCGGACGAAGGTGCCGTTGATGCTGAGGTCGGACAGCTGCAGCGTGGCGCCGATCAGGTCGATGCGGCAATGCGAGCGCGAGACGCGCGCGTCGTCGACCTGCATGTCCGCCGCGGCCGCGCGGCCGATGATCACGGGCATGTTCAGCGCGGTGAAGCGCCGCACGACGTTGCCCCAGGTCAGCACGACCGACTCCGGCCCGGCCAGGCCGAGCGCGCCGCCGCCGACGAGCGTCGGCGCAGTGTCCATGCCGCGGCGCGAGAGCAGGTGCACCTCGACCGGCTCGACGCGCCCGCGCAGGCGCACGAGGTCGAGGCTGCGGAACATCTCGCGCGCGTCGATCGGCAGCGCGCGCAGCACCTCGGCGGTGACGAGCGTCTCGTTGTCGCCCGCGTGGTCGAGCAGGCGCGCCGCCACGTTGACGGCGTCGCCGAAGTAGTCGCCGCTGACCTCGACGGTCTCGCCGAGCGCGATGCAGACCTGCAGCTGCAGGCGTGCGTCATGGAAGCCGGTGAGCGCCTCGCGGCGCGCCATCACGACGTCCAGCTCCTCGTGCATCTGGTCGGCGGCCTCGACGGCCTGCGCGGCCGTCGGGAACACCGCCATCAGGCCGTCGCCGAGCGTCTTGACGAGCACGCCGCCGGTGGCCGGCACGCGGCGCGCGATCGAGTCCACCGTCTCGGTGACGACCGCGGACGCGTCCGCGTTGCCGATCAGCTCGTACAGCGCGGTGCTGCCACGAAGATCGGCGAAGACGACGGCACGACGCTGGATGGCTGACATGCGGGCGGCGCCTTTACCTGGGAGTCAGAGATTGTCCAGGTAGGTGCGCAGCTTGTCGGAGCGGCTCGGGTGCTTGAGCTTGCGGATCGCCTTGGCCTCGATCTGGCGGATCCGTTCGCGCGTCACGTCGAACTGCTTGCCGACTTCCTCCAGCGTGTGGTCGGTCGACATCTCGATGCCGAAGCGCATGCGCAGCACCTTGGCTTCGCGCGGCGTCAGGCTGTCGAGGATGTCCTTGACCACGTCGCGCAGGCCG
>JASLEM010000107.1 GCA_030151165.1 Burkholderiaceae bacterium | reverse complement strand
GGTGCGCGGCGCGCTGCAGGACCAGAGCATCCGCCTGGTCGGCCGCATCGAATCGCCGGGCGAGTTCGCGCAGATCCCGGTCAAGCGCGCGGGCGACACGCTGATCCGCCTCGGCCAGGTCGCCACCGTGCAGGACGGCTTCGCCGAGGACACCAGCCGCAGCGAGCGCGACGGCCGCGCCAACGTCGGCCTCTGGGTCTCGCGCACGCGCGACGCGAGCACGGTCAGCGTCGCCAAGCAGGTGCGCGACCTCGTCAAGGCGATCAACACCGAGCAGGGCGGCAAGGCGACGCTGGAAGTCACGCGCGACGGCGGCGAGGAGGCGCAGGACAGCCTCAACAACGTCATCCACTCGCTGTTCTTCGGCGCCTTCCTCACGGTCGCGGTCGTCTTCGTGTTCCTGAACTCGTGGCGCTCGACGCTGATCACCGCGCTGTCGCTGCCGACCTCGGTGCTGACCGCGTTCATCGCGGTGTGGCTGTGCGGCTTCACGCTGAACTTCATGAGCCTGCTCGGGCTGTCGCTCGCGATCGGGGTGCTGATCGACGACGCGATCGTGGTGCGCGAGAACATCGTGCGCCACATGCAGCGCGGCGAGGACCGGCGCACCGCGGCGCTGAACGGCACCTCCGAGATCGGCATGGCCGTGGCGGCGACGACGTTCTCGATCGTCTCGGTGTTCGCGCCGGTCGCGTTCATCCCGGGCATCGCCGGCGAGTGGTTCCGGCCGTTCGGGCTGACGGTCGCCGTGTCGGTGATCGTGAGCCTGTTCATCTCGTTCACGCTCGACCCGATGCTGTCGGCGTACTGGGGCGACCCGCCCGACCACGAGACCGCGCCGCGCAACGCCATCGGCCGCGTGCTGCACCGCTTCAACGAGTGGTTCGACCACCAGGCCGATCGCTACAGCCGCGTCATCCAGTGGGCGCTGCACCACCGCTGGATCATGGGCTGGATCGCGTTCCTCAGCTTCGTCGCGGCGCTCGGCCTGCAGGCCGTGGCCGGCGGCAGCGAGTTCCTGCCGAAGCAGGACTTCGGCCAGATCGCCGTGACCGCGCGCATGCCGCCCAGCATGGACATCAAGTACGCGATCCAGAAGGCGCACGAGATGACCGAGCTGGCGCGCCAGCTGCCCGAGTACAAGCACACCAGCACGCGCATCTCGTCGGACAACGTGCGCATCTACGTCGACATCGGCAAGAGCACGCAGCGCAAGCGCAGCGCTTCCGAGATCGCGACCGACCTGCGCGGCCGCATGGCGCAGCTGGTGGGCGCCGAGTACGTCGTGCTGGACAACCTGAACAACGGCACCGACAAGCCCGTGCAGGTGCGCTTCTACGGCACCGACGCGCGCCAGCTGCTGCAGATCACGTCCGACTTCATGGCCAAGCTGCACACGGTCAAGGGCGCGGTCGACATCGGCCTGTCGCAGCAGGATCCGCAGCAGGAGCTGCGCATCGACCTGAAGCGCGGCCTCGCCAACCAGATGGGCGTGTCGATCAACGACGCGGCGCAGACGCTGCGCGTCGCGTTCGCGGGCGTCGAGTCGGGCGACTGGGTCGACCCGACCGGCGAGACGCGCGACGTCGCGGTGCGCCTCGCGCCGGAGGATCGCGTCGACGCGACCAACATCGAGCGCCTGCCGATCGCCATCGCCGGCACCGACCGCGTCGTGCCGCTCGAGCAGATCGCCGACGTGTCGATGGGCAAGTCGCCGTCGACGATCGAGCACGCGAACGGCAAGCGCATGATGGTCGTGGCCGCCAACGCGCAGGGCCGCTCGACCGGCGAGGTCACCGCGGACGCGATGAAGATCGTCAAGGAGATCCAGTTCCCGCCGGGCTTCGGCGTCGAGCTCGCGGGCGACTCGCACGACCAGGACGAGGTGTTCTCGGCGCTCGGCACGGCGCTGATCTCGGGCATCGCGCTGATGTACCTCGTGCTCGTGATCCAGTTCGGCTCGTTCACGGCGCCGGTGCCGGTGATGATCTCGCTGCCGCTGAGCCTGATCGGCGTGGTGATCGCGCTGGTGTCGACGCACGGCACGCTGAACCTGATGTCCATCATCGGCGTCATCATGCTGATGGGCCTGGTCGCGAAGAACGCCATCCTGCTGCTCGACGCCGCGCGCGCCGAGGAGCGCGAAGGCATGGATCGCGAGGAGGCCCTGATGCACGCGGGCCGGAAACGCCTGCGCCCGATCCTGATGACCACCTTCGCGCTGATCGCCGGCATGCTGCCGGTCGCGATCGGGCTGGGCGAGGGCGGCGAGTTCTACCGCCCGATGGCCGTCACGATCATCGGCGGCACCATCACCTCGACGCTGCTGACGCTCCTGGTCATCCCGTGCTTCTACGACAGCATCGAGATGATGCGCGAGCGCGCCCGCGCGAGCTTCCATCGCCGTGCGCTGCGCGTGTCGTCGATGGGCGCGGCCGCACTCGGCGTGCTCGAGTTCCTCGCGTTCGTCACGACGCTGCGTTTCTTCTACCGCCTCGTGCTGTGGGCGATCGGCATCCGCACCGGCGGCCTGTTCCGCCGGAGCGAGCCGATGAACGCGATGCGCCGCTTCTCG
The DNA here is from genome assembly GCA_030151165.1 of Burkholderiaceae bacterium. The sequence goes on along the minus strand of JASLEM010000107.1, from coordinate 4,377 downwards.
ACGCGCTCGTCGCGGCGCGGCGGCGATACTCGGCAGGTGCCGGTCGACCAGCACGCGGGCTGACCGCGTGCCGGTCGGGAGTCGATGGGCGATGTCCGCGCACGCTGGCTGAAAGTGGGCGCGACATGACGATCGACACGATCCTGGTTCCCGGCACCGCGGTGGCGCCGGCCGACCTGCACGCCGCCGCGATGGCGGCGTTCTCGGACTACATCATCGGCCCGTTCCAGATGACGTTCGAGCAGTGGCCGGCCTTCCTCGGCCGCCACGCGGTCGATCTCGGCGCGAGCCGGGTCGCGCTGCCGGGCGGCGCCGGGCGGCCGGTCGCCTTCGCGCTGGTCGCGCCGCGGCCCGCGACGCGCCGCTGGCGTCTCGCCATGGTGGGCGCGCTGCCCGCGGCGCGCGGCAGCGGCGTCGCGGGCAGCGCGCCCATCATGGCGAGACGCCAGCGGCGCGTCGCGGGCCTGTTGCTCGACGACGTCGTGGCGCGCGCCGGCGCCGCGGGCGTGGCGGACGTCGAGCTCGAATGCATCGCGCAGAACGCGCGAGCGCTGGCCCTCTACGAGCGCCGCGGCTTCGTCGCGCTGCGCCGGTTGAACGGCTGGATCCAGTCGGCCGAGGCGAGCCGGCGGGCCTCGGCGCGCGAGCCCTTGCCGGAGCCGCAGGTCGTCGACCACGCGGACGCGTTCGCGTGGCTGGACGACGTCGTCGGCCGGGTGCCGGACGTGCCGCTGCAGGTCACGTCGCCGTCGCTCGCGATGAGCGCGCGGGCGTTGACGTGCTGGCGCCTGGGCAGCGCGCAACTGGTGTTCAGCGTCGTCGACGGCACGCCGACGCAGGTGCACAGCCTCGTCGACACCGACCCGGCGCAGCACGACGCGCAGGTGCTGCTGCGCCGCCTGCGCATCGCGCATCCGGCCGAGGACATCGTGATCCCGCCGCTGCAGCGCGACGACCTCGGCGGCGACGCGGCGCGGCGCGAGGGCTTCGCGGCACAGGCGGTGCACCAGGTGCTGATGGTCAGACCCGCCGGGGCCGCCTGAGGCGCGCTGGCGCCGCCTCAGCCTTCCCGCACTTCCCGCACCATCGCGTCCAGCTTCTCCACCGTCGCCCAGTTGCGCGCGGTGCCGCTCGTCTTGAGCAGCTTGCCGACGGCCTTCGAGATGCGGCTGTCGATCACGCCGTCCGCGCACCACAGCCACGCGGCGTGGCGGCCGACGGCGAAGGCCTCGGGCGCCCAGTCGCCGCCTTCGAGCGGCGCCAGCAGCGCGAGCGACGCGGCGTCCTGCGTGAACATGACGAGCATGCGCGCATCGTCGTTCGCATGCGCCTTGAGCGGGTGCTCGGCGATCGCGGCGGCGAGGTCGGCGCCGGTCTTGACGATCACCTCGCAGTCGACCCCCGCGTGCTGCAGGATCGCGGCCTTCAGCTTCGCGGCATGCGCGGCGGGCGTGCCGCCCTGGGCGTCGAACACCGCGTTGCCGCTGTTCAACAGCGTGCGCACGTTGACGTGGCCGAGGCCTTCCATCAGCGTGCGCAGGTCGGCCATCGCGATGCGCTTGGCCTTTCCGACGTTGATGCCGCGCAGCAGGGCGATGTGACGCTTCATGGTCGACGGGGGAGGGTGGCTGGTGCGCGCATTCTGGCGCACTGCGCGGGCGGGCCGGGCGCCGTCGGTAAACTCGGGCCGCCGCGCCGACGCGGTGCCCGCACGCCCGCCCGCCGTGCGATGACCGCCGGATGACCGCCCGATGACCGATCCCCACCCCGCCGCCCGCCCGCCTGTCCATCCGCTGCGCCGGCTGATGGGGTACGCCAAGGGGTATCGGGCCGACGTCGTGCTGGCGACGGTCTACTCGGTGGTCAACAAGTTCTTCGACGTCCTGCCGGAGTTGCTGATCGGCGTGGCGGTCGACGTCGTCGTCAACCGCAAGGCCTCGTTCGTCGCGCGCTTCGGCATCGCCGACCCGACGCAGCAGCTCGTGCTGCTCACCGTGCTCACGATCGCGATCTGGCTCGGCGAGTCGTTCTTCGAGTACCTGTACAGCCTCAAGTGGCGTGGCATCGCGCAGAACCTGCAGCACGACCTGCGCATGGAGGCGTACGCGCACGTGCAGCGGCTGGAGATGGCGTACTTCGAGCGCAACCGCACCGGCAACCTGCTGGCGGTGCTGAACGAGGACGTCAACCAGATGGAGCGCTTCCTCAACGGCGGCGCGAACGACCTGATCCAGGTCTTCGTCGGCTCGCTGATGGTGGGCGGCGTGTTCTTCGCGCTGACGGCCAAGCTCGCGGCGCTCGCGCTGGTGCCGGTGCCGCTGATCCTGTACGGCGCGTTCTGGTTCCAGCGCCGGCTGGCCGCGCGCTACGCCGCGATGCGCGAGGCCGCGGGCGCGATGGCCACCCGCCTGAACAACAACCTGCAGAGCGTGGCGACCATCAAGGCCTACACGGCCGAAGACTTCGAGACCGACCACATCGCCCAGGCCTCGCTCGCCTACCGCGAACGCAACCGCGAGGCGATCCGGCTGTCGGCGGCGATCACGCCGGTGATCCGCATCGCGATCCTGGCCGGCTTCAGCGTGACGATGCTGTACGGCGGCCTGATGACGCTGCGCGGCGAGATCGGCGTGGGCAGCTACTCGGCGCTCGTCTACCTGACGCAGCGCCTGCTGTGGCCGCTGACGCGCCTGGCCGACATGACCGACCTCTACCAGCGCTCGATGGCCTCGATCGACCGCGTGATGAACCTGCTGCAGACGCCGATCGCCATCCCGTACGCGGGACGCGCGCTCCCGCGCGCCCAAGTGCGCGGCGAGCTGGTGTTCGACGACCTGCGCTTCGCGTACCACGCTGCCGCGCAGGGCGAGTCGCGCGACACGCGCAGCTTCGCCGGCGCGCTCGCGTCCAACCTCGTGGCGCCGGCGATCGACGGCCTCTCGCTGCGCATCGCGCCGGGCGAGACGGTGGCCTTCGTCGGCAGCACCGGCAGCGGCAAGAGCACGCTGGTGAAGCTGCTGCTGCGCCTGTACGACGCCGGCCCGGGCCGCATCCGGCTCGACGGCGTCGACATCACGACGCTCGACCTCCAGGACCTGCGCCGCGCCATCGGCTACGTGCCGCAGGACAGCTTCCTCACCGACGGCACGGTCGCCGAGAACATCGCGTACGGCCTGCACGACGCGAGCGAGGCCGACATCGTCCGCGCCGCCCAGGCCGCCGAGGCGCACGAGTTCATCCGCGCGCTGCCGCAGGGCTACCGCACGCCGGTGGGCGAGCGCGGCATGAAGCTCTCGGGCGGGCAGCGCCAGCGGCTGGCACTCGCGCGGGCGATCCTGAAGAACCCGCCGATCCTGATCCTCGACGAGGCGACGTCGGCCGTCGACAACGAGACCGAGGCCGCGATCCAGCGCTCGCTCGACCGGCTCGTCCAGGGCCGCACCAGCGTGATCATCGCGCACCGGCTCTCGACCGTTCGCCAGGCGCATCGCATCCACGTGATGGAGGCCGGTCGCATCGTGGAGTCGGGTACGCACGACGAGCTCGTCGCGCGCGGCGGCGCGTACGCGGCCCTCTGGCGACTCCAGACCGGCGAGCGTTGACACGCCCGCTCGACGCGCCGGAACGCGCCCATGCCGCGTTGCAAATGCTCGCCGTAGCGCCGCTACGGCGGTGCTTTGCGCCTTGCCTGGACACGTTCCGGCGCGCCGCTCGGACGCGTCGATTTTCCAGCCAGTGCATCGAGCTGCGGGACAATCAGTTCCAGGAAACGGCGCTTCCGGCGCCCTGAAAGGACTTCCCATGATCGTGCGCATCGACATCGACAAATCTTCCGATTCGTTCGGCTACGGCGTGAGCTTCGAGGCCGAGGAGCTCTACGGCGACGACGGGCTCGGCTCGATCGTCGAGTGCCTCGTGGCGGCCGTCGAGGGCCTGCCGCCGGAGGCGCTGGCGGCGGAGCTGTGGCTCGACGGCATCGTCTCGGGCACCTACCCGCTGGCCGTGATCGGCATGAACATCGAGCAGGTCGCCGAGCACGCGCTCAACACGACGGCGGCGATCGACGAGCTGATGCCCGATCGCTGACCGGAGAACGCGGGCAGGCGAGGGCGCGGCGCGGCTGGGCGCGCCGTTTGCCGTCGGGTCGGCAAACCCGGACGCGACGCGCGGCCGGCCGCAACCCGACCGCAACCCGACCCGCCTCATGAAGAAGCCCCTCGCCTCCACCGCCCTGGCCCTGGCCACCACGTTCGCCGCGCTCGGCACGCTCGCGATCACGACGCTGGCCCACGCCACCGACGAGAAGACGATCACCAACGCGCACCCCGCGGCGAGCGCGGCCAGCGACGCCGGCGCGCGGCGCACCCTCAAGTTCAA
>JASLEM010000097.1 GCA_030151165.1 Burkholderiaceae bacterium | reverse complement strand
TGCTGCAGCATCGGCTTGAGCAGCGGCGGCATCTGCATCTGCGGGCGGATCTGCTTGTGGCAGCACGGCGAGCACATGATGATGGACGCGCCCGCGCGGATGCCGGTGTGCAGCGCGTGGTCGGTCGCGGTGTCGCACGCGTGCAGCGCGATCATCACGTCGAGCCGCTCCGGCACGAAGCTGCTGACGTCGCCGGCCTCGAAGCGCAAGCCGTCGAGCCCGCATCGCGCCGCGGCGTCGTTGCACAGCGTCACGAGGTCGGGCCGCAGCTCGACGCCGACGATGTCCAGCGCGCGCGGCTTGCCGGCCGCCTGGCGCCGCAGGTAGTCGTGCAGCGCGAACGTGAGATAGCCCTTGCCGGCGCCGAAGTCGACGATGTTGAGCGGCGCGTCGGCGCCGAGGCCGGCGGATTCGAGCGCGTGCGCCATCACCTCGACGAACTTGTTGATCTGCTTCCACTTGCGCGCCATCGCCGGCACGAGCTCGTGGCGCGCGGTGGTGACGCCGAGCGCCGCGAGGAAGGGCGTGTCGAGGCTCAGGTAGCGATGCTTCCTGCGATCGTGGCCGGTCTCGTCGTCATCCTCGCCGGCCGCCGCGACGGCGTTGCGCGTCGCGTCGTCGCGCGGCTCGGCGGCCTGCGCCTTCGAGCGATGCAGCGTGTAGCGGCCCTTGCGGCTCATCATCAGCTGCAGCTCGGCGTCGCGCGCGAACAGGTGCGCGTGCGCGAACCGCGCGCCCACCAGCGCGGCGATGGTCTCGAGCGCCTGCGCGACCGACTCGTTCTTCGTCACGTCCTTCGTGCGGTGCTTGTAGACGAAGCTGAGGCAGGCCTCGCCGCGCAGCACCAGCGGCCGCGCGGTGACGCGCTCGAGGTCGTCCCCCTTCGCCACGGACTTGCTGAGCAGCACGCGGCTCACGCTGCCATCGGCCAGGCCGTGGGCGAGGGCGTCGAGGAAGCGCTCGCGCTGCGCGAGATCGGCCAGCGCGCCGCTGCCGGCGTTGAGGGCGACGGCGGGAGCGGCATCGAGGTCGGAAGGATCGGAGGACACGGAAGACACAGGGCATGCGCCGCAGCGGAGGCGGCGTCTCGAGGCAATGCCGCATTTTCGCGCACCTCGCGCGCTCGGGCACGCGTCATGCGACGATAGCCCTCTTCTCCCACTGCCCGCGGACGCACGCATGAGACTGGCCCGCCTCCAGGCCGCCTTCCGGATCCTCGCCCTGCTGGTGCCCGCCGCGCTGCTCGCCCCGCACGCGGCGCGCGCCGCCGACCCGGTCAACTTCGTGCCGCCGTCGATCGCGAAGGCGCATGTCGCGCCGATCCCGGCTTCCGCGGCGAAGGGCGCGAAGGCCGCGGCCGACGACTCGACGCCGTTCGTCGTCGGCTCCAAGCGCTTCACCGAATCGTACGTGCTCGGCGAGATCGTGCGCCTCGCCGCGGCCACCGTCGGCCCGGCCGAACACAGGCAGGGCCTCGGCAACACCGCCGTGCTGCTCGAGGCGCTGAAGCAGGGCGCGATCGACGTCTACCCCGAGTACCTCGGCACGATCGACGCGGAGATCCTCGGACACCGCACGCCGAGCACGCGCGAGGCGATCGCCGGCGAGCTCGCGTCGCAAGGCTTGGGGCTGGGCGTGCCGCTCGGCTTCTCGAACGGCTACGCGCTCGCGATGCCCGCCGACATCGCCCAGCGCCTGCACGTCTCGCGCATCAGCGACCTCGCGCAGCATCCCGAGCTCGTGCTGGGGCTGTCGCACGAGTTCATGGGCCGCCGCGACGGCTGGCCGGGCCTGTCCGCGCGCTACGGCCTCGCGCAGAAGCCGATCGGCATCGACCACGGCCTGTCGTACGACGCGATGGCCAGCGGCCGCATCGCGGTGACCGACATCTACACGACCGACGCCCAGATCGCCGCGCGCCACCTCGTCGTGCTGGCCGACGACAAGGGCTACTTCCCGAGCTACGACGCGGTGCTGCTGTACCGCCTCGACACCGTCGCGCGCCACCCGGCCGCGTGGCAGGCCGTCTCGGCGCTCGCGGGCCGCATCGACGTCGCGACGATGATCGCGATGAACGCGCGCGCCGAACTGCGCCACCAGCCGTTCGACGCGATTGCACATGACTTCGTCGCCGGCCGCGTCGATCCAAAGGAGCCGATCGCCGCGGCCAGCTCGGCATCGTCGACATCGTCGGGAATGCCCACGGAGTCCTCGAACGCCGTCACCACGCACCGATTCGTCGAGCGCCTGTTCGCCGACGACCTCCCGCGCCTGCTCGGCCAGCACCTGCTGCTGGTCGCGGTCGCCGTGCTGCTGGCGACGCTCGCGGGCGTGCCGCTGGGCGCGCTGGCGGCGTCGAAGCCGCGCACCGAGAGCAGCGTGACGGCCGTCGCCGGCCTGCTGCAGACGATCCCGTCGCTCGCGTTGCTGGCGATCCTGATCCCGCTGCTCGGGCGCATCGGCACGGCACCCGCGCTGGTCGCGTTGACGCTCTACGCGCTGCTGCCGATCGTGCGCAACACCGCGACGGGCCTGAGCGGCGTGTCGGCCGGCCTGCGCGAGGCCGGCACCGCACTCGGCCTGACGCCGTCGCAGCGCTGGCGCGCGATCGACCTGCCGCTCGCCGCGCCGACCATCATGGCCGGCATCAAGACCGCCGCCGTCATCACGGTGGGCACCGCGACGATCGCCGCGTTCGTCGGCGCCGGCGGCCTCGGCGAGCGCATCGTCACGGGCCTGGCGTTGAACGACCACGCGCTGCTGCTGGCCGGCGCGGTGCCGTCGGCCGCGCTCGCGCTGCTGGCGCAAGGCCTGTTCGCGCTGCTCGAGCGCTGGGTCACGCCGAAGCGCGAAGGCGCGGCGACGGACGGCGCCGCGGCCTGAGCGTCACGTCGCGACGGCCTGGTTCGGCGGCTGCACCGCCTGCGCCACTCGGCGCACCGGCTCGCGCATCAGCATGAACTCCTCCGACAGCGTCGGGTGCATCGCGATCGTCTTGTCGAAGTCGTGCTTGCGCGCGCCGCAGGTCACGGCCACCGCCAGGCACTGCACGATCTCGGGCGCCTCGGGGCCGATCATCTGCACGCCCAGCACGCGCTGGTCGAGGCCGTCGACGACCAGCTTCATGTATGTGCGCTCGCTGCCGCCGATGAACGCCGTCTTCATCGGGCGGAAGTCCGCCGCGTAGACGTCGACCGGCCCGCGCAACGCCGCCTGGTGCTCGGTCAGGCCGACGGTGCCGATCGGCGGATCGGTGAAGACGGCGCTGGCGACGACGCGGTGGTCGACGCGCGTCGGGTCGTTGCCGAACTCGGTGGCCACGAACGCGCGCGCCTCGGCGATCGCCACCGGCGTGAGGTTGACGCGGTCGGTGACGTCGCCGACGGCCCAGATGCTCGGCACGCTGCTGCGGCTCTCGGTGTCGACGACGATCGCACCGCGCGCGTTCAGCTTCACGCCGACCTCGTCCAGCCCGATGCCGCGCGTGTTGGGCGTGCGTCCGGTCGCGTTGAGCGCGGCCGCGGCACGCAGCACGCTGCCATCGGCGCGGTGCAGCGCGAAGCCGTCGCCGCCGCGCTCGAGGCGCGTCATCTCGACGCCGCACGCCAGCGTGATGCCGCGTTCGCCGAGCGCCAGCGCCAGCCGGCCGCGCAGCTCGGCGTCGAAGCCGCGCAGCGGCCAGGTGTCGCGGTAGGCCAGCGTCACCGTGCTGCCGAGTGCCGCGAGGATGCTCGCGAACTCGACGGCGATGTAGCCTCCGCCGATGACCAGCAGCGTCGGCGGGATCTCGCGCAGGTCGAGGATCTCGTTGGACGTCATCGCCGTCTCGAGCCCGGGGAACGCGCTGGCCGACGGCGCGCCGCCGGTCGCGATCAGCAGCCGCGGCGCGGCCAGCCGGCGGCCGCCGACGTCGACCTCGTTCGGCGAGGTGATGCGCCCGAGCCCGCGCACGAGATCGACGCCCGCGTTGAGCAGCATCTCGTCGTAGATGCGCTCGAGCCGGCCGATCTCGCTGGCCTTGCGGTCGGCCCAGCGCGGCATCTCGAAGCGCGCCTGCACGTCGCTCCAGCCGAAGCCCTTCGCTTCCTCGAACTGGCGCGCGAAGCCGGCGGCGTACATCATCAGCTTCTTCGGCACGCAGCCGCGGATCACGCAGGTGCCGCCGACGCGGTCGGCCTCGACGATCGCCACCTTCGCGCCGAGTGAAGCCGCGCGCCGCGCGCCGGCCACGCCGCCCGATCCGCCACCGATGACGATCAGGTCGTGGGTCATGTCCATGTGTCGCTCCGCGCTCGTGTCGCTGTCTCAGTCCGACATGCTCGCAGACTTTGCCCGCCAGCGGGTATCGGGGCTTTCGCCCCCGCGTGCCGTCAGCGCGTCGCGACGGCGCCGAACGTCGTGCCGGCCAGGCGCGCCGTGGCCGGCAGGCCGACGACGGTGGCGCACGTGAGCGCGCTCGCGTGGTCGAAGGTGTACAGGGCACCGCCAGCCGACACCCAGGCGCGGTCGGTGGCGGAGTCGACGGAGACGAAGCGCGCGTCGTCGATGCTGATCGTCGCCGCGACCACGGGCGAGGGCGCACTCGCCTGGTCGACGAGGATCAGGCCGGCGAAGAGGTCGGCGACGTAGAGCCGGTCATGCGCCGGATCGACCGCCAGGCCGGAGCCGAGGACGGGAATCGTGGTCGCGGCGGCGAGCGGGCCGCTGGCGGTCGACGCGTCGGCGAACACGTGGACGCCTGCGTCGGCGTTCACGACGTACAGGCGGTCACGCACCGGGTCGAGCGTGAAGAATGAGACGCCGTGATCGACGAACAACGCGCGCGACGGCGTCGCCGGGGTACCCCGAAGGGTATGCGCGAACGGATAGGTCACGATCTCGCCGTTGCCGTGCGCAGTGTCGCCGCCGACATAGAGCTCGTCGCGCGCGACGTCGAGCCACAGCGCGTGCGGCGCGGTCAGCGTCGCGGGCAGCGCGAAGCTGCGGGCGGGGGTGGCGTCGCTCTTCAACGTGGCGGCGCCCGTGTAGACCACGATCATCCGCCCGACGATCGCATAGAGCTCGTCGCGCGCCGCGTCCACCAGCACGTTGGCGCCGAGCGCGGCGGTGGCCTTCAGCGTCGATGCCGGCAGCACTTCGCCCGCATCGGGCTCGGGCACCGCAAGCGTGGCGAGGCCGCGATGCGCGAGGTCGGGGATGAACAGGCGCGCGCCCGATCCGTCCGCGGCGGCCGACAGCGCCGTCGCATCGCGGGTGCCGTCGGACGACGCGGTGGCGCTCGCCGGCGCGGCGGGGCTCGAATCGCCGCCGCAACCTGCCAGCAACGAGAGCGCGAGACACGGCGCGGCGATCGCGGCCGCGAGGCCGTTCAAGCGCGGGGGGCGGGCCATGCAGGGTCCTTCAGGTTTCTCGAGAGACGCAGTGTGCAAGGAAGAAGTTGCTCGACCGTGAACGCCGCTTGTGCAATCGGGTGCACGACAGTACGGCCATGGGTATGCGCGACAGCGGCGGCCGTGCGGCCGTTTCCGGCGTCGCTACGCTTTGATACCACCTCACCGCGACGCCGGTTTGCACTCTAGGCGGATTCATTCGCGCTGCGCCACGCGCATGGCAACGCATTGTTTCTTTACAGACGTGGCACCCCCATTGCCGAAGTTCCATGCCGGCTCCGCGCATCGCGATGGAGCCAGACCACACCACTCAACAGGAGATCAGCATGCGCAGTTTTCAGAAGAAGTTGGTAGCCACGGCCGCATCGGCCGCCCTCGTCGCGATCGTCGGCGCCGCCTGGGCGCAATCGAGCGACAGCTCGACGGCCCCGATCAGCACCGGCGCGCAGGACACGAGCCAGGCCCCGGCCGTGAACAACGCCGTCCGTGACGAAGGCACCGTCAACAACGCGGCGATGCCGGCGGACACGTCGTCGACGCCGTCGTCCTCCACCGACAGCAGCACCTCGAGCACCGACAACTCGTCGACCGACTCGACCCCCGCTCCGCGCGCCGACCGCAACTGACGCGCGCGCCCCGTGTGACCCGGGCTCCCTGCTCGTCTCTCGAAGACGGGCCCTCGGAGCGCGGCTCGATCGCCACCGACCTTCGCGGGCCGGTGGCGATCTTCATTTCCGCGCGGCCTCGCCGCGGCCGGCGCGCGCTGCGCGGTCGCCGACGAATCGGCCGAACGCCTCCAGCATCGGCGCGTAGCGCGCCGCGTCGCCCTCGAGCTGCGACAGCGCCGCGCACGTCGCCTCGAGCGTGCTGAGCTGCGAGCCGAGGCGCGCCTTGCGCAGCGCGGCATAGCGGCTCGCCGAAGCGGGTTGCAGCGCGAGGCGCGGCAAGGCCTGCAGCAACGGATGGAGCGCCAGCATCTTGCGGCTCTTGCGCCACGTGCCATCGAGCACCACCAGCTGCGTCGCCGGCGCCGCGATGCGCGCGACGCCATCGCCCGCCTCGTCATCGGCCGGATACAGCAGCACGCTTCGACGGCCGTCGCCATGCAGCCAGCCCTCGAGCTCGGCCGGATCGAAGACGTCGCCGACGACCACGCGGCACCGCGCGAGCCCCAGCCGCAGCAAGCGCGCGGAGCCCTTGGCTTCGCTCGCCTCGCGCGGGTGCTGCAGCACGAGCACGTGCACGCGGTTGTCCGCATGCTCGACCAGCGCGCAGACGCAGGTGGACAGCGGGAGCTCGCAGGCGGCGCATCGCGGGCGCGGCGCCGCGCGCGGGAGGGTGTCGGACAGGTTCATGGGGATGCGGCGGATCGACGGGACCGGCCCTTGCTGCTCCGGCTGGAACACACACACATTACAGGAGTTCCAGATGTACGAAACCACCGACTCGACGACCGCCACGGCCGATCGTCAACAAAAGCTGTTCGACATGATCAAGGACGTCAAGTACGCGATGTTCACGACGCACAAGTCGGCCAGCGGCCACCTGCATTCGCGGCCGATGACGACGCAGAACAAGTCGCTCGACGACGACTGCCTCTGGTTCTTCATGTCGCGCTCGAGCGACCCCGTCTCCGAGTTCGAGGGCGACGACCAGGTCAACGTGTCGTACGCGAGCCCGTCGAAGGACACGTATGTCTCGGTGTCCGGCGTCGCGCACGTCGTCGAGGACATGGCGATCAAGCAGGCGCTGTGGAACAAGGGCGCCGAGGCCTGGTTCAAGGGCGGCGTGACCGACCCCGACTTCGCGCTCGTGCGGGTGCGCATCGAGCACGCCGACTACTGGGACATCAAGGAGAACAAGCTCGTGCAGCTCTACAAGATCGCCGAAGCCGCGATCACCGGCAAGCAGCCGAAGATGGGCGAACACGGGCACATCCGCCCGCATTGATTCCCCGGCTTGGCCATGAAGAACGCGGGCTCGAGGCCCGCGTTTTTTCATGAACCGGCTGCGACGCCGTGGATCAGCCGTGGATGCCGCCCGACACCTCGATGCGCTGGCCGTTGACCCACGCGTTGCCTTCAGACAGCAGCGCGGCGACGGCGCCGCCGACGTCGTCCGGCAGGCCGGTGCGGCCCAGCGGCGTCATCGACGCGATCATCGACTTGAGCTGCGGGTTGTTGCGCACGCGGCCTCCGCCGAAGTCGGTCTCGATCGCGCCCGGGGCGATCGTGTTGACCGAGATGCGGCGCGGGCCGAGCTCGACCGCCATGTAGCGCGTGAGCACCTCGACGCCGCCCTTCATCGCCGCGTACGCGCCGTAGCCCGGCAGCGAGAAGCGCGCGAGGCCGCTCGACGTGTTGACGATGCGGCCGCCGTCCTCGATCAGCGGCAGCAGCTTCTGCGTCAGGAAGAACGTGCCCTTGAGGTGGACGTTGAACAGCATGTCGAAGTCTTCTTCCGTCGTCGTCTCGATCGTCGCGTGGTCGATGCCGACGCCGGCGTTGTTGACGAGGAAGTCGAAGCGTTCGCGTTGCCACGTCGCGGCCAGCGCGGCCTTCACGCGCCCGGCGAACGCGGCGAAGGTGCCGCTGGCGCCGACGTCGAGCTGCAGCGCGACGGCGCGGCGGCCGAGCGCCTCGATCTCGCGCACGGCGGCGTGGGCCTCGGCCTCGCTGCCCTTGTAGGTCAGGATCGCGTCGACGCCTTGCTCGGCGAGCTTGATGGCGGCGTTGCGGCCGAGGCCGCGGCTGGCGCCGGTGATGAGGGCGATGCGTTGCGGATGTCGTGCGGTCATGGGGTGGTCCTTGGCGAGTTCGTGTTGACGATGGCCGAACTCTAGGCATTCCCGCCCGGTGGATAAAGACGCCAGACTACGCCACACTGTTCTCTTCGACAGAACAATCCGCGCCATGGAACTCGACGAACTTCGCATCTTCGCCCGCGTGGCCGAGCTGGCCAGCTTCAGCCGCGCCGCGGAGCAGCTCGGGCTGGCGAAGGGGAGGGTGTCGACCGCGGTGCAGCAGCTCGAGGCGCGCGTCGGCGCGCGCCTGCTGCAACGCACGACGCGCAGCGTGCGGCTCACGCCCGACGGCGAACGCTTCCTCGAGCGCAGCAAGGAGCTTTTGACCGAGGCCGAGCAACTGCACGCGATGTTCCGGCCCGCCGCGACCGGCCTCACCGGGCGCCTGCGCATCGACCTGCCGAACAGCATCGCGCGCGACGTCGTCGTGCCGCGGCTGCCGGAGTTCCTCGCGCTGCACCCGCAGCTCGAGATCGGCATCAGCACGACCGACCGCCGCGTCGACCTCGTGCACGAAGGCTTCGACTGCGTGCTGCGCGTCGGCGCGCTCGGCGACGCCGACATCGTCGCCCGGACCATCGGCCACCTGCGCATGTGCAACGCGGCGAGCCCCGCCTACCTCGCGCGCCACGGCACGCCGCGCACGCTGGCCGATCTCGCGCAGCACCGCATCGTCCACTACGCACCGACGCTGACGTCGCACGAAGCCGCCTGGGACTACCGCGACCCCACGGACGGCACGCTGCGCTCGCTGCCGATGCGCGCCGACGTCACCGCCAACGGCACCGACGCCTACCAGGCCGCCGCGCTCGCCGGGCTCGGCCTCTACCAGGCGCCCGTCGTCGGTGCGAAGCCGTTCATCGACAGCGGGAGGCTGGTCGAAGTGATGCCGGAGTTCACGGCGCCGGCGATGCCCGTGTCGCTGCTCTATGCGCACCGGCGCCAGCTCGCGCCGCGCGTGCAGGCCGTGATGGCGTGGCTGACGGCCGTCGCGGCGCCGTGGCTCGACGAGAGCGCCTGAACGCAGCGCGCGCGACGTCCGCCGACACCTCCCGTCGCGCCGCGCCGCAGTGCATCTCGTCCAGCGGGCTCCTCGTCGCAAGACGCTCGCCCGCGGCCGCCGGCGTCCCTAGCATCGAGGCATTCCTTCAACCTTCACGAGGCCCGCCATGCATCGCACGATCTCGCTTACGCTGTTCGCCGCCGCCACGCTCCTCGCGCCGCACGCGCAGGCGGCGGAGCAGGCACGCAATGTCGCGCCGTTCACGGCCGTCTCGAACTCCGGGCCCATCAGCATCTCGATCGACGTCGGCAAGACGCAGTCGGTGACGGCCAGCGGCAACGACACCTTCATCAACCAGCTCACCACCGAGGTCGTCGACGGCGAGCTGCGCATCCGGCTGCGCGACCACACCATCGACAGCTCGCTCGGCGACCCGAGGATCGTCATCACGATGCCGCAGATCACGCGCTTCACGATGGCTGGCGCCGGCGCGACGACGATCACGCACGTGAGCGGCGACAAGCTCGACGTCAACTACTCGGGCGCGGGCAGCCTCAAGGCCGACGGCAGCGTGAAGGCGCTCAACCTGATGGTGGGCGGCGTCGGCTCGATCGACACGCGCGAGCTGCACGCGCAGACGGCCGTCGTCACCGTCGGCGGTGTCGGCTCGGTGCGCGTCTACGCCAGCGAGCGGCTGGACGCGACGGTCGGCGGCGTGGGCTCGCTCACGTACTACGGCCATCCGAAGTCCGTCAACTCGACCGGCGGCGGCCTCGGCAGCGTCTCCCCGGCGCGCTGACCCGCGCCACCCACGAAGCGTGGGTTGAGCTCCGCGAGTCGATGTGGGGACAATGGCGAATGAACACCCCCGACATCGTCATCGCCGGCGGCGGCATCGCCGGCCTGCACTGCGCGCGGCGCCTGGCCGACGCCGGCCACCGCATCCTGATCCTCGAGGCCTCGTCCGACCGCTGGGGCGGCCGCATCGAGACCGAGGATCTCGACGGCTTCATCGCCGAGATGGGCCCGATGCGCTTCGAGCCGACGCTGCAGCCGCGCTTCGCGAAGCTGTGCGCGGACCTGGGCGTCGAGCTCGTCGACTTCTCGGGGCCGAGCGCGGACGGCGTCGTGGCCGTCGACGACGATCTCACGCCCGAGGAACAAGGCCTCGACTCGCTGCAGCTGCTCAAGCGCGGGATCATGCTGATCATGGGCCGCGCGCCCGACGACCAGGCCTGGATCGACAGCCTGACCGAGGCCGACTACACGCGGCTGCGCAAGCACGCGCAGCTGCACGGCCAGCCGCTGTGGGCCACGGGCTTCTGGAACGCCTTGTCGGCGCAGGGCATCCTGAGCCATCGCGCGCTCGTGAAGCTGCGCGACACCGGCACCTTCTATCACATGATCCCCGAGAACCTGAACGCCGCGGAGTGGATCATCTGGTGGCTGCGCGCGCTCAAGACCGTGGGCCAGCAGCTCGCCAGCATCGAGGGCGGATCGGCGAAGCTGACCGAGCGCCTGATGGCCGCGCTGCGCGCGCATCCGAACGTCACGCTCGCCGGCGGGCATACCCTCCTGGGTTTCCGCCCGACGGGCCTCGGCGAGGCGACGCTCGAGCTCGACGTGCGCACCAAGAGCGGCACGACGAAGATCCTCGCGCAACGCCTGGTCCTCGCGATGCCGCGCCTGCCGCTCGTCAAGCTCGCGCATCACCTGCCCGAGCATGTCGCGAGCCAGCTGGACAGCGTCAACGGCTTCCCGATGCTGAAGGTCTTCTTCGTCAGCAACGCGCCGTGGTGGGACTACGACCAGCCGCCGCAGCAGCACGCCAACTGCATGCCCACGCGCGAGATCCACTACTTCCGCCGCCCGCGCGATGCCGACCGTGACGGCCACGGCATGGTACTGCTCTACATGGACACCCCCGCCACCGAGTTCTGGCGCCACTACGTCATCGACACCGATCGCCACGACCGCGCGGAGCTCGACCAGAACGGCCGCATCGTCGATGCCTTCGCGTTGTTCATCGCACGCGACGTCAAGCGCGCGCTCGAGGGTCATCGGCAGTCCTACGGCCTCGCCGACGACCTGCCGGTGCGCCTGACCGAGAACGCGCGCAAGCTCTTCGACCACATGACGCTGGCCGAAGCCACGGCCTACATCCGCAACTCCGTCATCACCTACGGCCTGCGCGACTGGGCCCGCGCACCGTACGGCGCGGCCAACCACGGCTGGCAACCGGGCATCCGCAGCTGGAAGGTCATGGAGACCTTCAAGGCCTTCGACTTCGGCAGCGGCGCGAAGAACGTGCACATCGTCGGCGAAGCGTATTCCGACTACCAGGGCTTCATCGAGGGCGCCCTGAACAGCGCCGAACTCGCGCTCGACACGATTCCCGCGATGCCTTCGATCCCGACGATCCCTTCAGGCGATCTCCCGGTCCCCGACTGAAGCCGGACCGGGCCGCCTAGGCCCCGTTCCATCCTCCCCCGTCCAACGCGCCTTTCCGGGCGCGTTGTCGCTTCCGGAAGGCCTTCAGAGGCCCCGGGAGCGCTTCAGCGACGGCCCGGCAGGGTCCCACCCCCGGTCCCGGTCCGAAAGCGCTCCACGGCCCGGTCCGCCCCCGGGACCCCTTGCACGCGCCGGACCCGATCCCCGGACCTTCCCGTTTTCGAAAAAAACTTCGCGCACCTATTGTTCTTCAATGGTTTCTTTTTTTAAAACTGGTAGTACTGGTAGAGCAGGTCCCTGTCTGTGGGCAACTCGATTTTTCCCAGTCGGATCAATCACTTGCAAGCTGTACAAGCTTGGGGATCGGCACGCTGGAACGGTCCGGACCGTTCGACAACAACTTCGCCCGTCCCGTCCGCCCTGTGGACCGTCGAGGGCTTGTCCCGAAACGGTCCACAACCTTGTCACTTGACGACGTCGTCGCGGGCCGGATAAGGGGATCGCGCGCACGCTGCGGACATGAAAAAAGGGTTCACCCTCGCGGATGAACCCTGTCACGGCCCGTGCGGGCGCGGGGATCAGTGGTCGGCGTTCGTGTAGACGTTCACGCGGTACTGGTCGAAGCCCGGCAGGTTCTGCAGGCGTTCCATCACGTAGACGTTGTTGCCCGCGGTGGCGAGCAAGGTCCACGAGCGCACCTGGCCGTTGCCGCAGGACAGCGTGCCGTCGTTGCAATACGAGCGCGTGAAGACTTCCGAGCCGTCGCCCGCGATGGCCCAGTTGCCCGGGCTGTACGGCGAGCCGCTGGAGCCGTCGGCGTTGATGTTGACCGGCACGCCGGTGCCGTTCGCGTTCAGGTCGATGTAGAACTGCGACGCGCCCGCGAGGCCCGCGTTGATGTAGCTCTTCCAGTCGTGCGCCGCGGTCGCGGCGGTGAAGACCGAGCCGGCCGCCACCTTCACGACGGCCGCGTCGTAGACCCACGTGCTCGCACCGTTGACGATCTTCTCGGTCAGCCAGCGTTCCTCGCCCTTCGGGCCGGTGAACAGGCGTGTGTAGCTGAACGTGCCGTTCGCGGTCGTGACGACCAGCTTGCCGTTGGTGACCGCATAGGTGCCGGCGACCTGCGTGCGCTCGTAGACGACGTGCGTGGCGTCGACGATCTTCAGCACGTCCTGGTCGATCCAGTTCGCGGTGGCGGGGTCGAAGGTGGTGACGATCGCGCCGGCCCATTCGGTGCCGGGGGCGACGTCCGCCGCGGTGATCGTGCCAGTGGCGCCGACCATCGTCTCGGAGACCCAGAAGTCCGCCAGCGTCACCGTCTTGCCGGTGTCCGGGCCCTGCAGCCAGACCTGGCTGCCGATCGTGTCGATCGTGGCCGGGCCCACGCCGGGCGTGCCACCGAGCTGGCGCAGCTTGAAGCCGGTGTCGGTCTCGGTCACCGAATACTGGAAGCCGTCGGTATCGGTCGCGTTGTTGGTGTAGACCTCGGGCGTGTCGTAGGTCACGGTGACCTGGCCGCCGTCCGCGTGCCACGTCGCGGTGGTGAGCGTGTCGCCGCCGATGGTGGCGGTGCCGTCCGCCTTCAGCGTGATGCGCTGCGCGCTGGCGGCGCTGGCGCCCTGGCCGAGCGTGAGCAGGATGGAGACATCCGCGCCGCCGGTGGTCGGCACGGGCGGGGCGACGGCCAGCGCCGGGTCGGACAGCACCGCGCTCTCGGTGGCGTCGAAGACGACGGCGTTGGTCGTGATCTGCGTCGTCACGAAGTTGCCGAACGCGGTCGGGTCGGACACGAGCGCGAGCGTGTTCGACGAGCCTGAAGGCAGCGCGACGCCTTCGTCCGCGACGAGCTTGATCGCGGTGGCCATCTGGATCGTCTGCGACGCCGTGAACTGGCCCTGGGCCGCGGTGATGTCGGCACTGCTGGTCGGCGTCTTGCCGATCGCCTGCGCGGTCAGCACGGCGATGGCGGTGGAGACGTTGGTGACGTTGGCGGCCGGCAGGGCAGTCGCGTCGACGGTGCCGTCCGACGAGGCGGCGGCGGCCGCGGCACTCGCGTCGCCCACGAGGCTTTGCAGCACGACGCCGGATTGCGCGCCCGTGCCGGTCGCCTGCAGCGTGATGAAGTCGGCGGGCGTGCTGGTCGTGATCGTGACGGCGTAGTGGCCATCGGCGTCCGCGGTCACGGCGGGTTGCGCGGTGCCGCCCACGGTGGCGACGACCTGCGCGCCGGGCATCGCGTCGTCGTGCACCGTGCCTTGCAGCGTCACCTGCGCCTGGACGGTGAGGTGGACCGTCGCGGTGGAGGTCTTGTCGCCGACGGTCAGCGTGTAGGTCAGCGAATCGGTGCCGAACCAGCCGGTCGTCGGCGTGTAGACGATCGCGCCGTCGGCGATGGTCGCCGTGCCGTGCGCCGGCGCCGTGCCGATCGCGATGCTGGCGGTGCCGTTGCGGACGGTGTCGTTGGCGGTCACCGACAGCGTGGTGGCCTTGTTCCAGGTGACCGTGGCCGCATCGTCCTGCGCCGTCGCCATGAAGGCGGGTGAATCAGAGTTGCCGCCGCAGGCCGCGAGGGTGGCGAGGACGGCGAGGGACACGAGCGACAGCGCGCGTCGATTGAAGGTGACTTGCATCGAGACTCCGGAAAGAGGTGGAATTTGCCGGGTCGACGCACCCCGGATCGCCACGTACTTTCGACGCTTCGTCACTTTCCTTTACGTCGATAACGTGCGGTATTCCAGCTTTGACTCGAAGCGAAAACTTCGGACACGCACGGGCTTTCGTGATACCCCTATACCGTATCCGTGGAAACCCGCTCCAGACTGCCGGACAGGAACGGTCGATCCGGCACGACCGATCAGCACCAGGCCATCACTGCGAGGCTACAGCGCGCGTTCCCAGAACTGTCCGACCAGATCCTTGCCGAAGCTGTGGTGCGCTTCCTCGCTCACCAGCACGAAGCCCGCGGCTTGGTAGATGCGGCGAGCGGCGCCGAGGACGTCGTTGGTCCACAGCGTGATGCGCCGATAGCCGGCCTCGCGCGCGAAGGCTACGCATTCGTCGACGAGCCTGGCGCCGATGCCGTGGCCGCGGGCCCAGGCCTCGACCAGCAGGATGCGCAGCTGCGCGGTGTCGTCGTCCTTGCGCACGCAGAAGACGCCGCCGGCGCGTTCGCCATCGAGCTCGGCGATCCACGCGTTCTCGCGCCCGGGAACGTGGTGGTCGAGATAGTCGGCGACGATGCGCGCGACCAGCGCCTCGAACGACTGCTCCCAGCCGTATTCGCTCGCGTAGACCTCGCCGTGGCGCTGCACGATCCAGCCGAGGTCGCCCGGGCGCAGGCCGCGCAAGGCGAGCGTCGGCGCGGCCGGCGGCTGCGGATCGAGGAGGGTGGCGACGGTCTTGAGCGCGCCGACCAGCGCCTGCCGCTTCGCGGCCGGCAACGGTGCCAGCATCGCGCCGACCTGGCCGGTCGACCGCGCATCGAGCGTGCGGAACACCTTGCGGCCTGCCGCGGTGAGGCCGATGGCCTGGCGCCGGCCGTCGGTCGCGGACAGCTCGCGCCGCGTCAGCCCGGCTTCGTCGAACTT
Organism: Burkholderiaceae bacterium; assembly: GCA_030151165.1. The sequence goes on along the minus strand of JASLEM010000097.1, from coordinate 13,811 downwards.
CGCGAGCAGGCGGCTCAGGTAGCCGGAATCGAGCTCCAGCGTGCGACGCAGCGTGGCCATGTCGGTGACCTTGGCCTGCGCGAGCTCGAAGATCACGCGCGCCTCGGTCAGCGAGTAAGCGGTGTCGAGCAGCCCTTCGTCGAGCGTGCCGAGACGGCGCGTATAGAAGCGCGAGAACTCGCGCACCGCGGCAATCGCCTGCGTGTCGTCGGCCATGGACCCTGCTCCTGAAAATTCGCTGACTGCGTCAGTGTATCGAATTTTCAGGATTGCTGACCAAGTCAGCGATCAGGCGATGGAAGCTTTCTCGCTCCGACGCTCGAAATCGGCCGCCAGCAGGCCGTACATCGCCGAATCGGACTTCTTCCCGCCCACGATCCAGCGCTCGCGCAGCAGGCCTTCGCGCGAGAAGCCCTGGCGTTCCAGCGCGCGCGCCGAGGCGGCGTTCTGCGGGTCGATGTCGGCCTCGATGCGGTTGAGCTTCATCTCGCCGAAGCCGTGAGCCAGCAGCGCCTTGATCGCCTCCGTCGCATACCCCTGGCCCCATGCGGACACGGCGAGCGCGTAGCCGACCTCGGCGCGCCGGCACTGGTCGTCGATGTGGAACAGCGTGCAGGTGCCGAGCAGGCGATCGTCGCTGCGGCGGAAGAGCCCGAGCCGGAAGCATTCGCCGTCGGCGGCGGACCGGATGTCGCGCTCGATGGTCGCGACGGCGACCGACAGGTCGGCCCACGGCGGCGAGGCGCCGTAGCGCTGCACTTCGGGATCCGAGAAGATGTCGAACAGCGCGGGCGCGTCGGCGAGCACCAGCGGGCGGAGGTCGAGGCGCTCGGTCGCGAGCGTCAGCGTCGAATAGGGATGCATGGAAATCCTGCGCGTGCCCGCGAGGCGGGCCGGGCCGGAATTCTCACACGTCGGCTGTCGAGCGCCGGCGCGGCCGCGCGACATCCCGTCCCCACGTCCGAGGGGCGGCGCGGTCGGACGGCCGGTTTAGACTGCCACGACGCGGCGCCGCATCGACCTCGACAGTGCAGGCCGAGCGTCGCGCCACCCAGGGAGTCCGTCATCATGGCCGCTGTTTCCGGAAAGGCCGCCGACACCGGCCGCCGCCACGTCGAAGGCAAGCCCAACCTGCCGGTGTTCGCGGGCTCGCTGCGCCACGAGCTCGAGTCGCACGCGCTGCAGCGGGCGGAGTTCTTCTTCTACTACGTCGTGACGATGAAGCTCGTCGTGGCGGAACTCAACAAGCTGGGCGCGGCGGCCGGCAAGCCGGCGCTGGCGTTCTCGACCTTCGTGCTGGCCAAGGCCACCGACCAGATCGGCAGCGGCATGCGCAGCGACGACACGACCGTCTACAGCCACTTCGTCACCGACGACGCGAAGGTCGTCGACAAGCCGACCACGCATTTCACCTCGTCGGATGCGGCCCACTTCTGCAACCTGGGCCTGTCGACCGCGATGGCGGGCGCATGCCAGGGCTCGCCGTTCACGCGCGACGGCTACGAGCAGATGAAGGTCTACGCGGGCGCGACCAAGCAGTTGCCGCAGCAGGTCAACATCGGCGTCGACCGCAAGCTCGACGTGCTGCACGCGAAGCTCGCCGTCGAGTTCCTGGACAGCACCGACCTGATCTTCAGCCGCGATCGCGTGAAGACCTACCGCGAGCAGGCGATCGCCGAGGTCACGAGCTATCGCGACGCCAAGCTCGCCGACCGCAAGCCCGGCCTGGCCGCGTGCGCGGACTGCTATCTGGACATGTACGACAGCACCGACTTCACGGGCCGCGTGTTCCGCCGCGTGTATCCGGAGATCGTCGGCATGTGCGAATCGTCGCCGTCGTTCCGCGGCCAATCGCACCTGTTCTACCGTTGACGGCGCGCGGGCGCGTCAGTCCGCTTCGCGAGCGCGCTGCTCCACCGAGTCCAGCTGCATCTCGAAGCTGAAGAAGCGGTTGCGGCCCTTCTCCTTGGCGACGTAGAGCGCCTGGTCGGCGCGCGTCAGCATGCCCTCCGTCGTCGTGGTCTCGTCGGGCACGCAGGTCGTGATGCCGCCGGACAGCGTGACGTGCGGCGCCGTCGGCGACGCCGGGTGCGTGATCGCCGCGCCCTCGAACACGCGCCGCACCGCGCGCGCCAGCGTCATCGCGCCGGACTTCGGCGTCGTCGGCAGGATCAGCGCGAACTCCTCGCCACCGTAGCGCGCGGCCTGGTCGCCCGGGCGCCGGCACATCTGGCGCACGAGCTCGCCCACGGCGCGCAGGCAGGTGTCGCCGACCGGGTGGCCGAGCGCGTCGTTGTAGGCCTTGAAGTGGTCGAGGTCGCACAGGATCAGCGTCAGTGCCGTCTGCTCGCGCCGCGCGAGCGCGATGGCCTCGCGCAGCCGGCGGTCGAAGCCGCGCCGGTTCAGCAGGCCGGTCAGCTCGTCGTGCTCGCTGAGGTGCTGCAGGTGCTCGTTGCTCGAGGCGAGCTGCGCCGAGAGGTCGAACAGCCGCGCCTGCATCACCAGCAGCCGCTGCATCGCGCGCACCTTTGCGTTGAGCACGACGCCGGAGATCGGCTTGAAGAGATAGTCGTCGCCGCCGGATTCGATGCCGCTCTCGAGATCGGCATCCGTCGCGCGTGCCGACAGGAAGATGATCGGCGTCCACCGGCCCGATTCGCGCGCCCGCAACTGCCGCGCGAGCCAGAAGCCGTCGTGCACCGGCATGTTGACGTCCAGCAGCGCGATGTCCGGCTTGTGCTTGTCGAACAGCTCGAGCGCCCACTCGGCGTCGTGCGCCTCGATCACGCGATGGCCGTTGGCGTCGAGGATGGCCGCGACTTGCACGCGCACGGCGTTGTCGTCGTCGACGACGAGCACCGTCATGGGCGAGCGGTTGTTGATCAACATGGAGCAAGGCCGTCCTCGGGCCGAACGGCGCGAGGACGCTGGGGTTGGAAGCGTGGGGTGATTTTGCGACGGAAACACGGGCGGTGTCGCGTCCAATGAAAACGCCCGGGTTGTCCGGGCGTTTGTTCAGGGCGGTGCTGGCGGGAGGGGGATGGCGCGTCGGTGTCGACGCGGCGTGTAGACAGAGGCATAGGCCGAGAATCGACACTCTTGCGACTGAAGCACTTACGAGCGTTTGTGAACCATAAAGCTGAGACAACCCCGGGCAAAAGCTGAGAATCTGCACTCAGAATTGCCGATGGCGGCGCAGCTCGGATACGGTCGACGCGGTCGTCACCCATCCCAAGTTCACGCTTCGCAGCTACGAACTCGCGAACTGCGTGGCGAAATCCTTACTGGTCACTATACGGCGCAGCACGCTCTGACATCTGCAGATTTGCAGCGGACGCCGGTACTGTGTGTATGCGTCGCCGGCGATGGAAACGTCCAATCGGCCCCGGGCCGCCATGCGAGGACTAAGTCGCTCGCGGAGGCGCCGCGCTGAACGCCTCGTCCAGGAGTCCTGGCGGAGCGACGACGCGCAGCGCCGCCGCATCGTAGGTGCGCAACCACCAGCGCAACTGCTCGCTTCGCACTGTCGTCGCGGTCAGCTCGAAGCGACCGTCGTTCGTCGGTAGGATGCGCTGGTCGGCCGAAACCGGAGTTTCCTGCAGTAGTCCAGCCACCGTGGCATCGATGTCCAGTCGAATCTGGATTGGCTCGCCGTAGCCGAATCCGAACCGTCCGTCACGGACATATTTTTTCAGGTCGAAGGCCGGCCTCGCAAACGGCAGATCGGTCGCCAGCGCGCGACTGATCCGGTGCAGCGCAAGATGGCGTCGATCCTCATATCCCTCGAATTGGACGACGAGGAAGAGCCGCACGCCCTGTTGCACCAATGCAAGCGGCATGACGCGTTTGCCTTTCCTCGATTCGCCCTCGATATTGCGATAGTCGATGTCGAGCCAGCGATCCGCCTGCAACGCCTCGGTCACCTGGTCGAAGACGCCTGCGGCCAACTGCGGCGGCATCAAGGGCTGCAGCTGGCTGACCATCGTCACCTTGTTCGGCCAGGACCGCATCGGGTCGCCTCCGTTCCCGTGATACGGATCGAGACGCCGGCGCGCCTCATGGAACATCGGATCCAACGTCTTGATCACGCTTGTCGGGAGGATCTGGTCGAGATACTGTTGCGCGAGCAGGAGCACGAGGGCCTCTTGGTCGTCCAGCACTGGCAGCCCAAGTCCGCGCGCGTTCGGCTTCCAGCGGTAACCAAAAGGCTTGCTGCTGTCGTCACGGGCGATTTCGAAGCTCTCGCACAGGTCGTCCATGAGCCGCTGGATCGACCGAGGCGTCCGATCGTGGCCGTGCGCCGCGAGGTGATTCCGGATGTCGGTCGTGCTGACGCTGCGCGTCGCCGACAGCATGGCAAGGACTCGCACGGCGATGCGGATCGCCTCGGACGCGTTCGATGAGCGGGGCAAGGGACTCTTTCAGGGGTGGCAGTTTGGCCGAAGCGGCCGGTCTTCGCAGTTCGACTAGCGGTTCAACATCAGCATCTCCGCCCGAGGATGGCTACGAAGCTCGAGTGAATACTGCAGCGTATCGACATCGTGTTCGATAAGCGCTTTGCAGATCGTTGCTCGTTCGGCCGCGCAGGACTGGAGAGCGTACGACCATGCCGCCAAGCTCTGCGCTTCGCCGACAACGCGGCCTATCTGGTCTCGAGATACCGCTCTTCCGCCCAGCCGGCCTCGCGTCATGGCGGCGGCATCGACGGGCAGAGCTTCGAGCCGAGCAACCAGCTCGCGAGCGCGAGCAGCGGCATGGCGTGCGCGCCCGAGACAAAGCAGCGTCTCGACGTGTGCATTGGACAGCTCGACCAGCAACGCGATGCCGGCCAAGTGCGCCGGGTCGGGCCAAGTGTCGAAGGCAACGCGCTCGGCCGCTGACGAAGAGGAGTCGAGCCCGAGACGCTCTGCAAGCATCGGCACTTGATGGTCCAGCGCCTTCTCGGTTTCCAGCCAGCGCGAAGTCCGATCGGCACCACTGAGCTCGAAGGCTTCTTCCGCTCGCCGGAGTGCCGTCTCGAGTCCGGTGAAGAAGTCGGAATCGGCGATCCTTGCCATTCGATCGAGCTTCGCTTCGACGCCTTCGACCTGTAGGCGCAAGCGTTTCAGCGAAGACAGGACGAGCGCGAACCCACCGACTGACAGGCCGACGTTCAACAGCGACGCGGAGGCCCCAATGTTCGCGGCCGTCTGCACCGCCTTGAGCATGTGTTCGACCCGCAGAAGCTGCACGTTCTGAGCCAGGTCCGCGAGCACTTCGACGGGGGCCAGCGGTCCGCTAAGGGCGCCACTGAGCGTTTCCGATAGCAACTTCGAACGCTGAAGATGCGCGAGCACAACGTGCGTGGTGCTGTTCTTGACGACGACGCCGTCGACGTGCGCCATGCCGCTCGCCACCATCCCTATGAGCCGCTCCGGCACGGCAACGAGAATGGGCCCCATCATGCGGTGGCGCTCAGTTGTCGCCGCATCTCATGGGCGGCGAGCACGTAGAGCGTGGCGGGAATGGATTTCCGGTAGCTGGTCGTCATGGCGGCGTTCAGGCCGAAGGCCACGGTCGCAGGAAGCGACAGCAACATGCCGCCGACCGCGGCCGCCCCGCCGCTGGCCACGAGCTGCACGCCAGACCACACGCCAAGCAACCGCACGACCAGCCACAGTCCGATCTGGTAGAGCACGCCGCCGAACATCCCGCCGACCGCGGCGATGCCAGTCCCCTGCACCAAGGCGAGCGCGCCAGTGCCGCTCAGCAGCCCCGCGGCAATACCCGAGGACAGGCTAGTCACCGTGATCCCGCGAATGTCAGCCAGCTGCGCGGTCCGCCCGAGGGCCTGGGCCTCCGTCTCCAGTTCAGCGTTGAGCGATCGCGTCATCTCCGCGCGCTGTTGATCGCTCATCTTCGCCCAGGCTTCTTTCATCCGAGCGTCCACCATGGTCAGGATGGCCTGCTCGATCTCCGTTTCCTCATGGGTGTCATCCAGCTTGAACGATGTCCACATCAACCCGGGGTTGAGCTTGTCGGCGACGTCGACGAGGATGGCCTTCCAAGGGTATTCATGCGGCGAGCGCGTCAGATTCAGAAGGGTGTGGCCATGGATCGCTCGCCATTCTTTGCTGACGCAGGCGATACGCCATTCGCGCGTGCCTGAAGAGAAATCGTCTTGCTCTGGCCGGCACCGCAAGGCCTCGCACCACAGGTGACGAAGCTCCGATTCATCGAGCTCGGAAAGCAGACTGAACAGTCGATCGTTGAAGGGCATCCGTCAGATTCCTGGTGCGCTGACCCGACTGTGCCAGAGTCGATTGACACCGGTACGACGGCTCACGACCCGACTCGCTTCAGGACAGCGCGCAAAAGCAGGAGCAGCATGCCGCCGACGAGAACAGCCGCCAGGGCCGCGACGCTCCAGGTCAGCACCTTGAACCACACGGACAGGGCACCGAGTCGAACGAACATTGCGACTAGGCCCAGGAGGGCGACGAGCAACCACGGCATATCCGGATTCCACAAAATCGATGGGAAAGCCAGTCTGGACAATCCATGCGACGCCGGGTGTCGCAAGGGCGCACGTCGGGAGCTCGCGCCGGCGTCGCATGACTTCCTGACGCGTCCGCCATCGCACCGACGGCGGCGCGTCAGGCCAGCTCCTGAGCGAGCGCAGCCTCCGCGCGCTCGCTCGTTACGAGCACGAGGTGCATACGGGCCCGCGTCATGCCGACGAACAGCATGCGCCGCTGCGCCGTGTCCAGCGTCTCGAAGTCGATCTCGGTCAGAACGATCGCGGCGGCGGACTGTCCTTTGACGCGACGCAAGGTCTCGACGCGAAGCTCGCCCTCCGACCAAAGCGGTTCGCCACGCGCGTCGTAGGCACCAGTGAACCGGCTCAGCGTCCAGTCGCCCAGTCGCTCGACCGGCAGCACCGAGCTTTCGCGACCGCGCCAGGTCACCACGACGATCTCGTCGAGCCCAAAGCCGCGGTCGAGACACGATTGCACCGCCGCGACCGTGGCGCGCTCCGGGCCTCGCGCCGCAGTCCAGGTGTGGAACTCCGGCACATCGCCTTCGAAGGGATTGCGTGCCTCCACCGTTGCCTGCGTCAGCGCCAGCGCGTTGATCACCTCGACGACGCGCCGCGGACTACGGAAGTTCTCGGTCGACGTGATGACGACGGCATCTGGAATCTCGAGTTCCTCCCGATCGTCGTAGAGGCATTGCGTCGGATCGTCCATCAGCACCACTCGCCCGTCGGCGGCGAGCCTGCGTAGCAAGGCCTCCACCCAGTCGATCCGCAGGTCCTGCACTTCGTCGATCACGAGCAGGTCGAAGGCCGCTGCCTGGTCGTCCGCCTGGCAGAACGCCAAGGCGAGCGCCTCGAAGTCGATCGTGCCCGCCGGGCGGCCGGCGGCGCTCCAGCACCATTGATGAAAGGTCGTCACCATCGTGCCGCGCGGCGCCAGCGACCGGACGTCATCGGCCAACGGCCGATTGAAGCAGACATAGACGGCGCGCCGGCCTTGTGCCGACGCGTCACGCAGCAGGCGCAACGCCAACTGGGTCTTACCGGACCCGGCTGTCGCTGTGACACGGATGACGCCACTGGGGGCGTGTATACGCGGTACCCACTCCGCCAGACCGCCGGCGATGCGCTGCGTCACGGTTTGCAGGCGCCGATCCACGGCGCCAACGTCGGTCAACGTCCTCAGCCGGTTCGCAAAAAATGCGCAGACGCGCTCGTGCTGCTCGGGCATCGCCATCCCGCGGCCCAGTTTGAGCTGCACCGCGCCAGCGAGGTCTTCGCAGTCGTCGCGGTCAAGGATGCGCTCGCGCGGCCAGGCGACGGTCTCTGCATCTCCGACGCGCTGATGCGGCAAGACGAGGAAGTGCTGCAGGCGCACATCCAGACTGGCATGTCGAAGGCGTGCGAGGATCGAACCGAACTGGCGCGACACCTGCCGAGTCACGTTCTTCTCGGCGCTTCCGTAGCGCTTGTACAGCCCGCCTTCGCGCCCCTCGACCTCGCCCGCCTTGAGCTCGAGGATAGCGACCTCGCCAGCGGCATTGACCACAACGATGTCCAACTCGCCATGTCGGTCACCCTGCGGCGCCGCGTCCGCCCAGTCCACGCCGTGGAACAACGCATAGGCCTCGGGAAGCTCGCATGCAAGACGAGTCAGGACATCGAATTCGAGTTGCTCGCCGGCGGTCGCCGGTCGCAGGGCATGCAGTGACGGAGTGACGGAAGCCATGCCCGGATTCTGCATGCTGTCGAGCAGACAGGCGGCTTGCACGCGCAAGATTCACCGCGGGTCGACGTCGCCGCATGCGACGCAGGATGTCGCAGCGGTCCGAACAATCCGGGTCATGGGTTCGACGCCCACCCACGGTCCGCCACGATGAACCTCTGCACCTTCGAACGCGTGCTGCCGCCCTCGCCACCGCTGGCCGGAAGATGGAAGAACTACCGCTGCGACGACTGCCACGCCGTCACCCGGCTGGAGCTACGGGTCTACCGGCTTCCGGGCGTGGGTCGCCTCGTGCGGCAGGGCTGGCTGGAGGTCCACTGCCGCACGTGCGGCCGGACCGCGCTGCGGTTCGAGAGCCTGGTCGTCTCCTGATCCTCAACCTTCACCAAGAGATCCTCATGAACAACTACCCCGCCTCCCCCCTCGAGAGCCTCGCCGCGTTCGCGATCGCCTTCGCCGCGGGCATCATCGCCACCACGGGCGTCGGCGCCTACGTGCTCAAACTTCGGCGCGACGCTGACCGATAGGCACCCGCGGCCGGCGACGGGCGCCCGACGGCATGGTGTCGTAAGCTCGCGCCCGGAAGCCGGGCTTCGCGCATCGCTTCCCGGCACGAACCGGTGGAACGGCGCAAGGCCGCACATTCAAATCATCAACCGCCTCATCGAAGGGAGATCCGCATGTCGATCAACGACGAAAAAGAAGAACTGCGCAAGAAGCTTGAACAGGAGCTGAAGGCCTCTGTCCGTGTCGCATTGTTCGGTCAGCCTGGCGCCGGGAAGTCCTCGCTGATCAACAAGCTCGTCGGCCGCAGGGTGGCCGAGGTCGGCATCGAGACCGACAAGACGGTCTCCTCGCGAGACTACGTGGCCGAAGGCGTGACCTACGTCGACCTGCCCGGCTACGGCACCACCGGCTTTCCCGCGGAGACCTACTGGGAAAAGTTCAAGATCGACACCTTCGACTGCCTCCTGTGCGTGGTGGCCGGCAAGCTCCAGCAGGCGGACGTCGAGTTCTTCAATCGGCTCCTGGCCGGCGGCAAGGCGTGCATCCTGGTCGTCAACAAGCACGACGAGCTGTGGGAAGACGGCGTGTCGATCGAGGAGCTGGAGCGGCGCAAGCGCGACGACCTGCGCCGGCAGATCCCGCAGGTACAGTCCATCGTCTTCACCAGCTGCCGCAGCGGCACCAACATCGACGTCCTGCAGGAAGAGGTCGGCAAGCACCTCGACGGTGCGAAGCGCGATCGCTGGGCCCGCAGCGCGAAGGCCTACACCACGAAGACGCTCGAGGCCAAGCGCGCCGCCTGCGAGCGCATGGTGACGATCGCCGCCGGCGTGTCCGCCGCCAACGCGCTCAATCCGATCCCGGGTGTCGACATCGCTGTCGACCTGGGCGTCCTGTCGACGCTATTCTCGGAGATCCGGGACAGCTACGGCCTGACCGAGGCGCGCCTGAGCAAGCTGCAGGCGCTTCCCGCCGTCAAGGGACTGGCCGACCAGATCATCAAGTACGCCACCCGCGAAGGGTTGCTGCTGCTGCTCAAGCAGTTCGTCGGCCGGCAGACGATCAAGGAAGTGGCCAAGTACATCCCGTTCGTCGGTCAGGCCGTCGCGGCCGGGGTCGGCTTCAGCATCACGCTGATGGCCGGCAACTCGTATCTCGACGACTGCCACCAGCTCGCGCAGCAGATCCTGGACCAGCACCTCGAGTTCTGACGCGCGACCGACATCGCGGAACGCCCCTGCGGCACGGCCAGTGGCCGATGCCCGGGGCGCCGGCAGCATCGACATCAAAAAAAGACAAAACCAGAGGACGGAGGAGCCCATGGCATCCAAGACGCTGTTAAATTTCTTCAGCGACAAAACCCTTGTCATTCCCGGCTACCAGCGCGACTACGCCTGGACGACCAAGAACGTCGACGACCTGCTCGACGACGTAGAGGAGGCCCTGGCCGATCGCACGGGACACTATCTCGGGACGTTCATCCTGTCCCAGGACGGCCAGGGCGCGCCGGCCTATGTCGTCGACGGACAGCAGCGTCTCACGACGCTCACGCTTGTCTTCCACGCGCTCGTGCGGCGGCTGGAGCAGGACGAACTGCGCTTCCACTATCGCAGCCTCTTCATCCGGAGTCCTGCCACGGGCCTCAAGCTGAACGTCCAGGGCGACAACCAGGCATTTCTGCAGGCACTCGTCGACGGGAACAATCCGCGTCCCGAGACGGACGGACAGGAACGTCTCGCCAAGGCCTACGACCGGATCTGCTTGCGCATCGACGCGCTGGTTCAGGACGAAGGCGGACAGGCCCGCCTCGAGGCCTGGCTGCGGCAGCTCTCGCTCGTCGAGGTGCTCGAGTTCGTCGCGGAGGACGAGGGACGCGCGATCCGCATGTTCCAGTCTGTGAACGATCGCGGCGTGCCGCTGTCCCGGATGGACATTGTCAAGAGCCTGCTGATCTACAGCTCGAACCGCTACCTGGACGGTGCCCTTGACCAGGCGATCGCCGAAGCGTTCGGGCGCGCCTTCCATTCGTTCAGCCGGCTCAAGCGCCTGGTCTCGGAGCCGGGCTACCAGGTCAACAGTCTGAACCGCGATTCGTTCCGCGAGGACGACGTCCTCCGGTACCACTTCCTCACGTTCAAGGCGAGCCAGTTCGGTGTCAATGGCGCCGCCGACTACGCGGCGACCACGCAGACCGTACTGGAGGACTTCCTCAAACCGGCGTTGAAGGCGCTGCGCAACGAGCCCGCGCGGCTGCGCGAGTTTCTCGAGACTTACACCAACGACCTGGTGAACTTTTTCGGCCTGCTGGAAGCCGAGCTGCAGGCGACTCGGACGGACTTCGAGGTCTACCTGATGTGGGTGGCCCAGAACGTCTCCGTCACGCTCCACCCGCTGATCATTCGCCTGCGCGAACGCGGACTTTTGGACCAGCCGGGCGAGCCTGCGGTCGACGGCAAGATACGGACGCTGAGGCAGCTCGTGGAGGTCGCGGACATTCGCGCCCTGAAGTTGAACTCGACGAATCCGCAGGCTGGCATCTTCAGGCTGGTCACGCAGATGCACCAGCTGTCGCCCCACGAGATCGGCGCCCGGCTGAAGCACTTCAGTCAGCGATTCCTCGGCGACGACGCGATGCGGGACGTCCTCGTCAACGGCGGGATGTACCGAAATCCCGCGCTGATCCGGATCCTGCTCGAGGAGGAGCGCCACCACCTTCGAGCCGGCGAGCGGCCTGACCTGGACATTCCCAAGCTCGTCGCGCTTTCCGCCACCGGCATCTCGCAGGAGCACATCATCTCGCAGGCCGCGGAGGAGTCCTTCAGCCTGGAGGCCTACGGCTTCCTGGATCCGGAGGAGTTCAACGACTTCAAGGACAGGCTGGGGAATCTGACCCTGCTCGAGACGCCGATCAACTCCGCCTGCTCCAACCGCACCGTCGAAGTGAAGGCCTCGGCCGAGAGCCTGTACCAAGCCTCCACTTACCTCGCCGCCCGCAAGCTCGCCACCGCGCTGAGCCAGGCGGGCCAGCGCTTCACGAAGCAAGGTATCGAGTCGCGCTCGGCCGAGCTTGCCGGCCGGGCCGTGCAACGCTGGGCGCTCTGATCCGGCCTGCGCACGCGAAGCATGAGTAGCCTCATCGCCGGATCACATTCCACGCCCTCGCTTGCGGCGGCCTTGCCGCGGGTCCATTTCATCCGGCTTGGAACCGGATCCTGCTTTGCCGGAGATTGCCTGCACAGAGCGCGCCTGCGCTTCACGTGGGATCACGTGCCGCTGTCCGTCCTGAAGCAACGTGACTGGATCGAGGCACACCGGCGGATCGAGCAGGCCAATGCGCGGTGCAACTAAACACGATCGCTTGACAAACAAGCGACTTAAATGGCTGCTCCAACTAGAAATGGCTTCGCAGGCAGCTCCCAATCGTCTGCGCGATGAGTCTCAGGACGACTGCCAAGTTCTTGGCTGGGTGCGATGGCTCAAAGGCGCCGATGGTGAATACGTCCACGACAGCAATCACGGCATGCGTGTGATTGAGGAACTGACCGACGCCGGACGCAACGTGTTATCGGAGTGGCGCCGTGGGGAACGCAAACTCACTTCGCGGTGACGACCTGCCACGCTCGCATCGTCACGTCGAAGCTGTCAAACAGACCGCTGCTTGCCGCTGTTAACATTTGACCAACTGCGGGGGGAATGCGACCGGGAGCGAGTCAGTCAGGAATCCCGCGGCCAGGCGGGCGCGGATGGTTGTTTCTTCTTCATCACATTGGTGCGGAGGGGACATCCTTCTTCGTCGGCCGACTGAATGCTCACCTTTGCGTGTCAGGTACTAGTCGAGAAGCGCGGGGGTTAGGACGCCGCATCCGCCAGTTTCCGAGGAACTGACCGTCGTCGGACGTGAAGTGTTAGCGGCGTCGCGCCGGGGCGAACTAGGTCACTTAGCGAAGTCGGTTGGGCACTTCGATCAGCGGAATGAGCGAACTGCCGTCCTCTGGATCTACGTAGATCCTGTGCTGGTCGTCAGCATTGATGAGAACGCGCACCCACTTCTTTCCGAACCTGGTGACGACGGCGCCTGAATTCTCTCCGCCGTAGCTCTGCCCTTTGACGGTGATACCACGCTTTGCATCGGTCATCCGCCGCTCAATGCGCAATGCGACCCACCTCGCTGAGGCATGCGCATCGTCAGTGCGAGCTACAGCCGATTCGGCCCGCAAGTGCACGCTTATCTCCAGTCGCGACGACCGTAGCTCGATCCAATTAAGTGCGAGAGCCCGCATAGCTCTCGCAGCTTATGGGGCTCAATTTCGCACCTTATGGGGCGCTCTACAGCGGCACGTCACACATCGATATTCGCCGCCCTCAACGCATTCAACTCGATGAAGTTGCGCCGCGGTTCGACCTCGTCGCCCATCAGCATCGTGAACACGTGGTCGGCCTCGATGGCGTCCTCGATCTCGACCTTCAGCAGGCGGCGGACGGTCGGGTCCATCGTGGTTTCCCAGAGCTGCTCGGGGTTCATCTCGCCGAGACCCTTGTAGCGCTGGCGGGCGACGGCGTTCTCGGCCTGCGTCATCAGCCAGGCCATGGCGGCGCGGAAGTCGGCGACCTTGCTTTCCTTCTGGCGCTCGCCTTCGCCGCGCTTGACGACGGCGTCCGCGCCCAGCAGGCCCTTGAACGTGACGCCGGCGCTGCTCAGGGCGTCGTAGTCGGCGCCGTGGACGAAGTCCTGCGTGATGATGCTGGCCTTGGTGTTGCCGTGGTGCTGGCGCTCGATGCGCAGCACGTGCTTGTCGGTGCGCTCGTCGAACTGCGCGCTGACCTGGGCGTCGTGCAGCGCGGCCGCGAGGGCGACGGCGCTGGCCTCGGCCTGGCTCGCGTCCTCGAGGTTGAGCGTGAGGCCGTCGGCGATGGTGCGCAGGGCCTCGACGTCCATCCAGTTCGACAGCCGGTCCATGACGCTGGTCGCGAGCAGGTACTTGCGGGCGAGTTCCTCCAGCGCGGAGCCGGTCAACGCCGCGCGGCCCTCGCCGGGCTCGATGGCCGCGCCGTCCAGCGCCA
>JASLEM010000094.1 GCA_030151165.1 Burkholderiaceae bacterium | reverse complement strand
GGGCCCTTGGGCGCGGCGCCGGGCGGCGTCGGCGCGGGAGCGGAAGCGGAAGTGGCCGGCGCGGGCGCGTCGGCGGCGCGCGACGTCGCGGCCTGGCCGGCGAGGCCGGCGGCGACGACGGTCGCGGAGGTGCGCAGCAGTTGGCGGCGATCGAAGTCGGTCATCGGGTCATGTCTCCTCGTGAAGCGTCGCGGCGCGCGCCGGCGCGGCCGCGATCGTCGTCAATGTGCGCTCGTTCGCTGCGCAGTTCAAGCGCTCAGTTCAGGCGCTCAGTTCAGGCGCTTGGCGGTGCCGTCGTCCTGGTACCAGTCGACCGTCGTGCCGCTCGTGTTCACCGTGACGGCGCGCGGCTCGGTGAACTGGTCGAAGGACTCGATGCCCGTCTCGCGGCCGACGCCGCTCTGCTTGAAGCCGCCCCACGGCGACGCCGGGTCGAGCCGGTGGTGGTCGTTGACCCAGAGGATGCCGAAGTGCAGTTTCGAGGCGACGCGGTGCGCGCGCGCGACGTCGTTCGTCCAGACCGACGCGGCCAGGCCGAAGCGCGTGCCGTTGGCGATGCGCAGGGCGTCGGCCTCGTCCTCGAACGGCATCACGACGGTGACCGGGCCGAAGACTTCCTCCTGGCCGATCTCGGAGTCCGGGTCGACGTCGTACAGCGCGGTCGGCTGGAGGTAGAAACCCTCGCCGGCGCTCGTCGCGGCCTGCCCGCCGGCCAGCACCTTCGCGCCGTCGTTCACCGCGCGATCGAGCATCGCGAGGATGCGGGCGCGTGAGCGCGCCGAGATGACCGGCCCGAGCTGCGTGCGCGCGTCGGCCGGGTCGCCGACGCGGATGCCTTCGATCTTCGCCTTGAACTTCTCGAGGAATGCCGGGTACATGCTGCGCTGGACGAGGATGCGCGCGCCGCAGACGCAGGTCTGGCCCGCGCCGATGAAGGCCGCGAACGCGGCGCCGTTGACGGCGCGGTCGATGTCCAGGTCGTCGAACAGGATCACCGCGCCCTTGCCGCCGAGCTCCAGCGTGGTCAGCGCGAAATTGCGCGCGGCGGCTTCGCCGATCGTGCGGCCGACGTCGGTGCCGCCGGTGAACACGATCTTGCGGACGTCCGGATGCTGCGCGAGCGCCGCGCCGGCGATGCGGCCTTCGCCGTTGACGACGTTGACCACGCCGTCCGGCACGCCGGCCTCCTTCAGCAGCGCGACGAGGCGCACGGTGGTCAGCGGCGTCTGCTCGGACGGCTTGATGACGACGCTGTTGCCCGTCGCCAGCGCGGGCGCGAGGCTCTTGGTCAGGATCATCAGCGGGTGGTTGAACGAGGTCATCAGCGCGCATACCCCCAGCGGTACGCGCTGCGTGTAGCAGAGGTAGTCGCCTTCGATGGGGATCACGTCGCTGCGGCGCGTCAGCGCGAGCGCCGCGAAGTAGCGGTAGAACTGCGGCAGGCGCGCGATCTGCGCGCGCGTCTCGTTGATCGGGCGGCCGTTGCCGAGCGTCTCGAGGCGGAAGAAGGCCTCGATGTCGGCCTCGAACAGGTCGGCGAACTTGTTCAGGACGCGGGCGCGGTGCTGCGCGGGCCTGTCGCGCCAGGCGCCCGAGTCGAACGCCTTCTTCGCCGCAGCGACGGCGCGGTGGACGTCGTCCTCGTCGGCGGCCGCGAGCGCGCCGATGGTGCGGCCGGTGGAGGGATCGACGATGGGCATCTTCGCGCCGTGGACGGCGTCGACGAATTGGCCGTCGATGAAGAGCCGGGCATCGTGCGCGGCGGCGGTGGGCTTGGAGAGGTCGGTCAAGGTGGTCATCCTGCGGGGCTTGGGATTCAATGCGACGCCTTGGGCAGCGGCGCCGAACTGGCGAGTGGGTCGGACGCGTCGGCGGGCGCGGCGCTGACGGCCTCGAGCGCGCGCTTGCTCGACTCGATGCCGAGGAACGCGACGACCAGGCTCTGGATCACGAGCAGTCCGATCATCACCGCGAGCACGCCGCCGACACCGTACCGGGTATAGAGCGAGACGACGAGGAAGGGCGTGCCGACGGTCGCGCCGCGGCCGAAGGTGTTGCAGATGCCCGAGGCGCGCAGCCGCACCTCGGTCGGGAACAGTTCGGGCACGTACATGCCGAACAGCAGCGCGACGAGCACGTAGATCGGGATCACGAGCAGCAGGCCGACGATGGGCAGCAAGATGGGGTCGCGCACGAACGGGTAGATCGCGCCGAACAGCGCGGCGACCATCGAGGCGCCGACGATCATCGGCTTGCGGCCCCAGCGGTCGGCCGTCAGCGCGCCCAGGCCCGCGCCGAGCGGCGCGCCGATCGACATCACGAGCGCGAACGCGAACGACTTGGCGATGGTCATGCCCTCGTTGACGAAGAACGTCGGCAGCCACGTGACGAAGCCGTACAGCAGCGTGTTGATGACGATCAGCACGACCGCGCCGACGAACAGGCGCGGCAGCATCTGGCGCGTCAGCAGCGAACTGAACTGGCGCGAGACGACGACCGTCGGCGCCGCCGCGGGCGCGGGCAGCTTGCCTTTCTCGAGGCTCACCTCGCGCTCGATCGACTGCATCAGCGTCTCCGCCTCGGCCGTGCGGCCCGTCGCCTCGAGCCAGCGCGGCGACTCGGGCAGCGACTTGCGCGCATACCAGACCGCCAGCGCGCCGAGCCCGCCGACCACGAACATCACGCGCCAGCCGAGCGCGGGCACCAGCACGAGGCCGAGCAGGGCGCTCACGGGCAGGCCCGTGACGACGTACGTCGCCATCAGCCCCTGCTGGCGGCCGCGCGCCGACGGCGGCACGAACTCGGCGAGCGTCGAATACCCCACCACGTTCTCGGCGCCGAGGCCCACGCCCATGAAGAAGCGGCAGGCGATGAGGAACATCATCGACGGCGCGAAGGCCGCGGCGAGCGACGCCACGCCGAACAGCGCGAGGTTGGCCTGGTAGGTGAAGCGGCGCCCGAAGCGGTCGCCGAGGAAGCCCGTGCCGAACGAACCGATCATCATCCCGAGGAAGGTGATCGAGACGAACAGCGCGTTCTGGCCGATCGTCGAGAAGCCGCTCTTCATCGTCGCGCCGAGCACGGTCGACGCGATGTAGATGTCGAAGCCGTCGAAGAACATCCCGATCCCGATCAGCCACATGATGCGGCGATGGAAGCGGGACATCGGCAGTCGATCGAGCCGTGCGCCAGCGTTGACGGTCATGCGTGTCTCCAGGTCTTGTCGGTGTCGTGCCGGTCGACGCGCGCGCTCTGCGGCTCGCTGCCGTCGACGGCGTTCAGGTCACTTGCGGGCGGCGGCGTCGCGCAGCCGCAGCGCGTTGACGACCAGCGTCTCGGTCGCGTGGCGGAAGTTCTGTTCGAGCGTGGCCTCCTGCGCGGCCTGGAAGAAGGCCTTGCAGTGGCGCGCGCCGTCGGGGTCGAGCGCGAGGATGCGGTCGACGAGCGCGTCGGCCCGGGCGGCCAGCGCCTCGGGGGCGCAGACCTCCGACACCAGCCCCGCCGCCAGCGCCTGCGCGGGCGTGAACCGGTCGCCGAGCAGCACCAGCGGGAAGCTCGCCTTGGGCAGCGCGTACTGGTTCAGGTAGGCCATGATCGCGGCCGGCGGCAGGCCCTTGCGCATCTCGGGGAAGGCGAGGGTGGCGGCGCTCGAGACGAGCGTGAAGTCGCACAGGATCGCGAGCCCCATGCCGAAGCCGTGCGCGTCGCCCTGCACCTCGGCGATCGTGATCATCGAGGTCGACCGCAGCGCCTTCTTCAACGCGATGAGGCGCGCGACCTCGGCGTGCAACGACGCCGCGTCCGTGCCCGCGCGCTCGCGCCCGGTGCAGAACGCCGGGCCCTCGGCGCGCACGCGCAGCACGCGCGGGCCGGCCGGCGTCGCCGCCGCGGCGAGCGCGGACAGCATCGCGTCGAACATCGCGCCGTCGATCTCGTTGCCGTTCGCGGGGTTGGCCAGCGTGAAGGTCAGGACGTCGGCGGCGTCGCTGATCCGCAGGCGGTCGGTGAGGGGGCGTGTCTGCATAATGGGGCGATCCGGTGGCTTGGATTCAATGTATACACTGTATCCATTGTTCGACCGACGCCGCTCCGTGCTTACCCTTTGACCCTGCTCATGACCGTAGAAGCCACGCTCGACCAGCAACTCGCCGCCATCGCCACCCGCTACCACGCCGCGCCGCGGCGCGAGGTGTCGGGGCCGGACGCGCTCGCCGACCTCGTCGTCGTGCCCACGCTGCGCGAGGCGATCGTCGGCAACCTGCTGCCGCCCGGCAGCCGGCTGCTCGAGATCCCGCTCGCGGCCAGGCTCGGCGTGAGCCGAACCCCGGTGCGCGAGGCGTTCGCGCAGCTCGAGCGCGAAGGGCTCGTGACGATCGTCGCGCGCGCCGGCGTGTTCGTGCGCGAGGTCACCGTGCGCGACATCGACGAGATCTACACCGTGCGCGCCGCGCTCGAGGGCCTCGCCGTCGAGCTCGCCGCGAAGAGCATCAACGCGATGGGTCGCGCGCGGCTCGACCACGCGGTCGAGGCGATGAAGGCGCGCGTCGACGCCGACGACCCGGTCGGCTACACGCAGGAGCTCGACGCGTTCTACGCGACGGTGATGTCCCTCGCCGACAACGTCGTGCTCCACCGCACGCACGACGGCCTGCTCGGCCCGGTGCGGCGGCTGCGCCGCATCGCGATGCAGCGCGCGGGGCGCATGCGCGCGTCGTACGAGCAGACCGAGCGCATCCGCGACGCGCTCGCGCGCGGCGACCTCGCCTGCGTCGGCCTGATGCGCGAGCAGCTCGCGAACGCCTGCCAGGCGGCCAAGGATGCGCTGACGGGTTGACCTGCGATGAACTTCCGCGCGCGCCGTCGCCACTAACCGAGGCGAGATCCGCGCGACGAACTGCCCGACGAACCGCCCGACGCCTTTCGAGCCTTCCGATGCCCCGCTTCCAGTCGACCCGATTCCCGTTGTTCCAATGGCCGTCGTTCCGGTTTCCGCCGAACCGACTCGCGCGCCCGGCCGTCCTCGCCGCCGTCGCGCTGCTCCTCGCCGGCCCGGCGCGAGCCGACGGCCTCGCCGACCTGCGCGCCGCGCTCGCGCGCCTGACCGCGCAGGCGCCGGTGCGCGCGGCGATGGAGTTGAGGACGCTGGAGCGCCGCGGCGACGGCAAGGATCTCGACGAGAAGATCGGCCAGGCGAGCGTGCAGATCGACGACGGCGCGCGCGGCCTGCAGATCGCCTACTCGAAGGATACCCTTGGCCGTATCGACGCCGAGACGCACCAGCTCGGCCGCGACGCCGCGACGAAGACGCCCACCCTGTACGCGCTGGCGAAGCTCGACGCCTCCGATGCGCCGGCCATGGTGCAGGCCGTGCCCTCGATCGAGCGCCAGCTCGACGAGTCGAAGTTCAAGGGCGAGCGCGCCGACAGCTGGCAGGGCCGGCCGGCCCGCATGCTGAGCTTCGAGGTGCCGGTGACGCGCGTGCCGTCGCAGCAGCGCAAGT
>JASLEM010000087.1 GCA_030151165.1 Burkholderiaceae bacterium | reverse complement strand
AAGAGCGTGCTCGAGCGGCGCGACACCGTGATCATCGCGAGCGTGTCGGCCATCTACGGCATCGGCAAGCCCGAGGACTACACGCAGATGCGCTTCATCCTGCGCAACGGCGACAAGATCGGCCAGCGCGACGTCATCGCGCAGCTGATCCGCATGCAGTACACGCGCAACGAGACCGACTTCTCGCGCGGCACGTTCCGCGTGCGCGGCGACACGATCGACGTGTTCCCGGCCGAGCACTCCGAGCTCGCGATCCGCATCGAGCTGTTCGACGACGAGGTCGAGTCGTTGCAACTGCTCGACCCGCTGACCGGCCACATCCGCCAGAAGGTGCCGCGCTTCACGATCTACCCGTCGAGCCACTACGTGACGCCGCGCGAGCGCGTCGTCGCCGCGATCGAGGGCATCAAGGAAGAGCTGCGCTGGCGGCTCGACGACTTCGTCAAGGCGGGCAAGCTCGTCGAGGCGCAGCGGCTGGAGCAGCGCACGCGCTTCGACCTCGAGATGCTGCAGGAGGTCGGCCACTGCAAGGGCATCGAGAACTACACGCGCCACCTGTCGGGCGCGAAGCCGGGCGACCCGCCGCCGACGCTGGTCGACTACATGCCCAAGGACGCCGTCATGTTCCTCGACGAGAGCCACGTGATGATCGGCCAGATCGGCGGCATGTTCAACGGCGACAAGGCGCGCAAGACGACGCTCGTCGAGTACGGCTTCCGCCTGCCGTCGGCGCTCGACAACCGGCCGCTGAAGTTCGAGGAGTTCGAGAGCAAGATGCGCCAGTGCGTGTTCGTCTCGGCGACGCCGGCCGACTACGAGAAGAAGCACGCGGGCCAGGTCGTCGAGCAGCTCGTGCGCCCGACCGGGCTGATCGATCCGACCGTCGAAGTGCGTCCGGCGACGACGCAGGTGGACGACGTGCTGCAGGAGATCCGCACGCGCACCGACGCCGGCGACCGCGTGCTGATCACCACGCTCACCAAGAAGATGGCCGAGCAGCTGACCGAGTACCTGACCGAGAATGGCGTCAAGGTGCGCTACCTGCACTCGGACATCGACACCGTCGAGCGCGTCGAGATCCTGCGCGACCTGCGGCTGGGCGTGTTCGACGTGCTGGTGGGCATCAACCTGCTGCGCGAAGGGCTCGACATCCCCGAGGTCTCGCTCGTCGCGATCCTCGACGCCGACAAGGAAGGCTTCCTGCGCGCCGAGCGCAGCCTGATCCAGACCATCGGCCGCGCGGCGCGCAACGTCAACGGCCAGGCGATCCTCTATGCCGACAAGATGACCGAGTCGATGCGCAAGGCGATCACCGAGACCGAACGCCGGCGCGCGAAGCAGATCGCGCACAACCTCGAGCAGGGCATCACCCCGCGCGGCATCCGCAAGACGATCCGCGACCTGATCGACGGCGTCGCGGCCGAGCGCTCGGGCAAGGACGACCTGAAGTTCGCGCAGCAGGCAGCCGAGGTCGAGGCGATGAGCGAGAAGGATCTCGGCAAGCGCATCAAGCTGCTCGAGAAGCAGATGCTCGAGCACGCCAAGAGCCTCGAGTTCGAGAAGGCGGCGCGCGTGCGCGACCAGCTGGCGCAGCTGCGCGAGCAGGCCTTCGGCAGCGCGGGGCACGACGTGAACGTGCTGCCGGCCGCGGAGGCCGTGCGCAAGGGCTGAACGGCGGTCGATGGGGCGAGCAGGCCTCGAATCGTCCGTGCGGCCAGTCCTCGGCTCGGCCTTTCGGGGGCGATACCTAACTTTACAATCGCCCGCGAGGACGCGAGCACCGACGAATCGTGATGGCCATGACTTCCAATCCCCGAGAAATCTCCTCTGACGACGGCAAGGTGCGCGTCCTGATGGTCTGCCTCGGCAACATCTGCCGCTCGCCGACCGCCGAGGCCATGCTGCGCAAGCACGTCAGCGAGGCCGGGCTGGACGGCCGCATCGAGGTGGACTCGGCCGGCACCGCCGACTACCACGTCGGCTCGCCGCCCGACCGCCGCTCGATCGCCCACGGCGAGCGGCGCGGGCTCGCCATGAAGCAGTTGCGCGGACGCCAGGTGAGCCGGGCGGACTTCGATCGCTTCGACCACGTGCTGGCGATGGACGAGGACAACCTCGCGAACCTGCTGCGCCTGCGGCCCGCGGGCTCGCGGGCGAAGGTCGGGCTGCTGATGGACCACGCGCCCGACGCCGGCTCCCGCGTGGTGCCCGACCCGTACTACGGCGACGCGGCGGATTTCGAGCGGGTGCTCGACCTGGTGGACGCCGCGTCGGCCGGGCTCGTCGAGATGCTCCGGCGGCGTTGACGTTCGCGGATCGCGGGCGCCCGGTCGGGCCCCGGGGGAGGCGGGCGGCATTGTCGCCGTCTGGCCCGAATTCGTTGCTCAGGCAAGGGTTCTCCCTGTCGCGCACCGGGCAATCTCGACAAAAACGCTAGGCTTCTGGTATACTTGAGTCAAACGCTCGGAATCAACCAAGGGTATTCCTTTAGTTCGACACTGCCGGGTGGTCCGGCGCACGCCGGGTCACGCCTGCCTCCAGCGATGTCGCTGCCGAGCTTGCTGTCGAAGTTGAAGTTCACACCCAAAACACCCGTCCAGGAGAGCACCCCATGCGTCTGACCACCAAAGGCCGATTTGCCGTCACTGCGATGATCGATCTGGCCCTCCGCTCCAGCAATGGTCCGGTTGCTCTCGCTGCGATTTCCCAGCGCCAGCAAATCTCGTTGTCCTACCTCGAGCAGCTGTTCGGCAAGCTGCGCCGCCACGAGCTCGTGGAGAGCACGCGCGGCCCCGGCGGCGGCTATTCGCTCGGCCGCGGCGCGGAATCCATCACGGTCGCCGACATCATCGTCGCCGTCGACGAGCCGATCGACGCCACGGGCTGCGCCGGCAAGGAGAATTGCATGGGCGACGACACCGGCCGCTGCATGACGCACGACCTGTGGGCGAGCCTGAACGTCAAGATGATCGAGTTCCTCGATTCGATCTCGCTGAAGAAGCTGGTCGACGAGCAGCTCGCCAAGGGCGTGTCGATCGAGGAAGTGCCGGTGCGCCGCGCGATCTCG
>JASLEM010000077.1 GCA_030151165.1 Burkholderiaceae bacterium | reverse complement strand
CAGGACGCGATGGCCGAAGGCAAGCCGATGCCGATGGCGCTGCGCGAGGCGCGCATCTGGGGCGCGCGCGAACGGCTGTTCGAACGCGCGTTGCCGCGGCTGTCCGCGCCGATGGCCGCGCGCCTGGTCGGCGCCGCGAGCGAGTGCGACGGCGTGCTGAAGGGCCTGCGCCATCCGCAATGGCCCGCCGAGCCGTGGGACGCGCTGCGCCGCCTCGTGCTGATGATGCTGCAGGCCCTGAAGCCCGAAGGCGCGCAGGCCGGGCTCGTGCTGCGGACCTGAGGCCCCGAGCCGGCGCGCACGCGGATTGCCGCGCCGTGCCACCCGCGGACAGGCTCGTCCGCCGTGATGTTTCCGGGAGTCGCCATGCGTGTCCGTCTTCTGCTGCTCGCCGCCGTCGTCAACGCGCTCGCCGGCTGCGCCGCGCGCATCGAACGCGGCGAGGCCGCGCCGATCGCGCCGCAGGACTTGTCCGATCGAGCGAGCAGTGCGCCGTCGAACCGCGTCGAGATCGCCGGCGTGCCCGAGTGGCTGCGCATCCGGCTCGCCGACTACGACGCGCAGACCGACCGCGGCGCGCCGCGCGCGGTCTACGCGGTGGCCTACGCGGGCGGCACGGCCTACTACGTGCAATCGGGCTGCTGCGACCAGCTCGACCCGCTGATCGACGCCAACGGCGTGCTGCTGTGCCATCCGACCGGCGGCTTCACGGGCCGTGGCGACGAGAAGTGCGCAGCGAAGCTGCCGCCCGCGGACCAGCGCCGCGAGGTCTGGCGCCACCGCTGAGGCGCGCTCAGAACGTGCGCCCGACCTGCACGATGAAGGCCGTGCGGTTGACGTCGCGCGTGTCGCCGTTCGCCGCCGACAGCCCGCCGACCGGCGGCCGATAGAAGCGGTCGTTGTTCGCGCCGGCGACGCTCGCGCCGACGTTCCAGCCGCCGGCGAAGGTCTTCGTCAAGGCAAGTCGATAGTCGGTGTAGTCCGCGTCGATGCCGCCGTAGCTCGCCTTGACGTCCGTGTGGCCGACATGCGCCACGAGGCTCAGGTCGTCGCTCAGCGGCCAGGTCACGCTGAGGTCGTGGTACAGCGTGCCGCGCGTGGAGCCGCCGTAGCCGGTCGCGCGCGCGGCGCCGAAATAGTCGCCGGTCGATACCGAGAGCTTGTACGCGATCCACTTCCATGTGACGCCGGCGTTGAGCTCGAGCGTGTCCATCGTCTTCGACGGCAACGCACACGGCGCGGGGTAGGCGGCCGACGGGCACGCCGACCTGTCGAAGTTCGCGCCCGGATAGACGTAGCCGTAGGCGCCGACCGTGACGCTCCAGTCGTCGTCGATCCTGTCGTTCCAGCCGCCGTAGAGGTCGACCTCCAGGCTGCCGCCGGGGTACGAGTTGCCGGAGACGTTCGACAGCCACGTCCCGGCGTAGAGGCCGTTCGCGGCGACGAGGTCGGCGCCGCCCTGCACGGCCGGCCGGCCCCAGGTCTGGTCGATGCCGCGGAACTTGTACTGGCTGACAAGCGAGACGTTGGTGGTGGTGGTGATCGCGGCGGTGGTGGCAGCGGTGGCGGTCGCACCAGTGGTGGTGGATGCCGGCGCGGCATCCTCGGCGTGGGCGAGCGACGGCAACGCAAAGGCGGCGGCGACGTACGCGCCGCCGAGGGCGCAGGTGAGGGCGAGGGACGGGCGGTGGAACGGGATCAGGCGCATGTTTTCCGGGTTCGAATGAGGGATCGACCGGCCCGCGCAGCCATCGGTGCGCGCTCGCCGGAGCGGTCAGTCATTGGAGTCGGAGGCGCGGAAAAGCCGCGCAAAGATGCGCGGGCGCGGCGCAAAGATCGCGTCAACGACGCGCGTTCGGCAGGGGCTCAGTAGCCGCGCGCGCGATCCACGAGATGCGCCGGCACGTCGCCGCGCCGCACCGCCTCGACGTTCGCCGCCACCACTGCGGCGGCGGTGCGCAGGTCGGTCTGCGCGGCGGCGTGCGGCCAGGCGGTCACGCGCGGGTGGAACCAGAAGACGTGCGTCGCGGGCAGCGGCTCGGTCTCGAAGACGTCCAGCACCGCGTGCTCGAGCCGGCCCGCGTTGAGCGCGGCGAGCAGGTCCTTCTCGACGACGTGCGCGCCGCGCGCCAGGTTCACGAGGCTCGCGCCCGGGCGCATCTGCGCGAGGCGCACGCGGTCGAACAGGCCACGCGTGTCGTCGGTGAGCGGCAGCAGGTTGACGACGATGTCGGCCGCGCCGAGCGCCGCGGGCAACGCGGCCCAGCCCGCGGTCGTCGCGACGCCCTCGACGGCCTGCGCCCGCGCGCTCCAGCCCGAGACGGCGTAGCCGAGCATCGCCAGCCGCAGCGCCGTCGTGCGCCCCATCTGGCCGAGGCCCAGCACCAGCACGCGCACCTCGTCGGCGCGCTTCTGCGGCAGCGCGCGCCACTGCGTCTGGCGCTGCTGCGCGGCGTAGTCGAACGCGCGCCGGTGCAGCGACAGCACGGCCCACGTCGCGGTCTCGGCCATCGCCTGGTTCATCGCCGGGTCGACCATGCGCGCGAGCGGCACGGCGGCCGGCAGCGTGGTGTCGGCGAGCAGCTTGTCGACGCCGGCCCACAGCGACTGGATCAGCCGCAGCTGCGTGCAGTGCGCGAGGCGGCCCGGCTGCGGATTCGCGACGACCGCGACATCGGCCTCGCGCCAGCGCGCGGAGCCGGTGCCGTCGACGGCGGCGTCGACCCAGTCGTCGTCGGGCAGCGCGTCGGTCAGCGCGCGCCACCAGTCGGCGCGCTCGGCGCCTTCCATGCGCGCGTCGAACGCGATCCTCATGCGCGCAGGTGCCCGTCGCGCGCCGCGGCGACGAGGCGCTGGAGCGCGATCGAGACCGTCTGCGCGCGGATCGCGTCGCGGTCGCCGCCGAGCTGCAGCAGCTCGGTGCGGCAGTCGACCAACGGCGCGTCGCCGCCGGCGGGCAAACCCTCCTGGGTATCGCGGGCGTGCGTCCAGGCCACGCCGAGCCAGACCGTGCCGACCGGCTTCGCCGCGCTGCCGCCGCCCGGGCCGGCGATGCCGGTGACGGCGAGCGCGAGCTGCACCTTCGCGTGCGCGAGCGCGCCGCGCGCCATCGCCCGCACGACCTCCGCGCTGACCGCGCCGTGCTGCGCGATCAGCGACGCCGGCACGCCCAGCAGGCCGCTCTTCGCGTCGTTCGCGTAGGTCACGAAGCCGGCCGCGAACCAGTCGCTCGCGCCGGCGGGCGCCGTGCAGGCACCGGCGAGCAGGCCGCCGGTGCAGCTCTCGGCCGTCGCGAGGCGCCATTGGCGGGCGCGCAAGGCGTCGCCGAGCGCGCCGACGTGCGCGCGGAGTTCGTCGGCTATCGAAATCAGTGACCCGCCGTCCATTGCATCCACCCCCATCGTCCTGCGAAGAACACGACCAGCACGCACACCGCGGCGACCAGGTCGTCGAAGATGATCCCGAAGCCCTGCGGCCATCCGGGCAGCTCGCCGCGCTTCGGCTTGAAGAGCGAATCGGCCCAGCCGACCGGGCCGCGCTTGACGGCGTCGAACAGGCGGAACAGGCCGAACGCGATCGCCTGGCCGACGAGCCCCACCGGCATCACGCACCACAGGATGATCCAGAACGCGATGATCTCGTCCCACACCACGGGGCTCGGGTCGGCGACCGCCATCGCGCGCGCCGTGCTCGTGCAGGCCCACCAGCCGACGAAGAAGCCGGCCACGAGGATCGCGGCCCACGCGAGCGGCGTCGGCGCCAGGAAGCGATCGATCAGCAGGTACAGCGCCCAGCCCGCCAGCGTGCCGGCCGTGCCCGGCGCGACGGGCGAGAGCCCGCTGCCGAAGCCGAGCGCGACCAGCCGCAGCGGGTGCACGCCCATGAAGCGCCAGGTGGCGCGGCGCGGCGCGTGGGCGGCGGGCGTCGGGTCGGTCATGGGCGTCGTCATGCGGCGATGAAGTGGTCGAAGGCGCGTTCGGTGAGCGTCACGGGCGCGCCGGCGGCGTCGACGACGCGCAGACCGGACGCCTCATCCAGCGTGCCGATGCAGGTGACGGCGACGTTCGCGCGAGCGCCCGCGTCACGCACCTGCGCGCGGGCGCTCGCGGGGGCGGCGAAGAGCAGCTCGTAGTCGTCGCCACCCGCGAGCAGGCATTGGCGGCGCTGCGCCTCGGTGCAGGCCGCGACGTGCGCGGCGTGCGGGATGTCGGCCAGCCGCAACGTGGCGCCGAGGCGGCTCGCGCGCAGTACGTGGCCGAGGTCGCCGACGAGGCCATCGCTCAGGTCGATCGCCGCGGTCGCGATGCCGCGCAGCGCGATGCCGAGCGCGACGCGCGGCTGCGGGCGCTCCATCGCGCGGCGGACGTCGTCGAAGGCCTCGCCGCGCAGCGCGACCTTGCCGCGGAAGGCCTCGAGCGCGAGGCGCGCGTCGCCAAGCCGGCCGCTGACCCACAGCTCGTCGCCCGCGCGCGCGCCGCCGCGCCGCAGCGCCTGGCCGGGGGGCACCTCGCCCATCACGGTGATGCCGATGTTGAGCGGGCCGGCGGTGGTGTCGCCGCCGACCAGCTCGATGCCGTGCTCGTCCGCCAGCGCGTAGAGGCCCTCGGCGAAGCCGGCGAGGAATTCCTCGTCGACGCGCGGCAAGGTCAGCGACAGCGTGAACGCCACCGGCTTCGCGCCGCACGCGGCGAGGTCGGACAGGTTCACCGCCAGCGACTTGTGGCCCAGCGCGTCGGGCGGCACCGTGCTGAGGAAGTGCCGGCCCTCGACGAGCGCGTCGGTCGACACCGCCCACTGCATGCCCGGCGCGGGCTG
The DNA here is from genome assembly GCA_030151165.1 of Burkholderiaceae bacterium. Next base: position 827 of record JASLEM010000077.1, on the reverse strand, counting down.
CAGCAGCGCGCAGTCGTCGCCCCCGCCCAGCACCGCGTGCCGCACGGGGCGGGAGAAGTATTTCGCGATCAGATCGAATTCGCCAACGGCCATGGGCGGATTGTCGCCGAGCGCGCCACACCTCCGGCCCGGCTTCTTGACCGGGGTCAACAAGCGCGATGAATGTGGAGACCCGAGGTTGACGCGGCCGATGCGACGACGGAAAGTATTCGATGGAGACATGAGCCCATGCCGATGACTCTCAGCGCTTGCGAGGCGTCGGCATTTCTAGACTGCCGCACCTACAATTGCCGCCCGCTCGGCTGCCAGGGCAAAAGCCCGTGACGCATGCCGAAGGCCACCAGGACCGCCGATGACCACCCAAGAAGACAAGCGCGCCGAGCTGCGCCGCGACGCGCTCACGTATCACGAGTTCCCGACGCCCGGCAAGATCGCCGTCACGCCGACCAAGCAGCTGGTCAACCAGCGCGACCTCGCCCTCGCCTACTCGCCCGGCGTCGCCGCGGCCTGCGAGGAGATCGTCGCCGACCCCGCGAACGCGTTCCGCTACACCGCGCGCGGGAACCTGGTCGCCGTCGTCACCAACGGCACCGCCGTCCTCGGCCTGGGCAACATCGGCCCGCTCGCCGCCAAGCCGGTGATGGAAGGCAAGGGCGTGCTGTTCAAGAAGTTCGCCGGCATCGACGTGTTCGACCTCGAGCTCGACCAGCCCGACCTCGACAAGCTCGTCGACTGCATCGCCGCGCTCGAGCCGACCTTCGGCGGCATCAACCTCGAGGACATCAAGGCGCCCGACTGCTTCTACGTCGAGCGCAAGCTGCGCGAGC
>JASLEM010000495.1 GCA_030151165.1 Burkholderiaceae bacterium | reverse complement strand
CTGACCAAGACCAAACTCCCGTTTTCCAGATCCAGCGCATCTACCTGAAGGACCTGTCGCTCGAGCAGCCGAACTCGCCGCAGGTGCTGCTCGAGCAGACGCAGCCGCAAGTCGACATCCAGCTGGGCATGGCGGCCGAAGTCGTCTCGCCGGGCATCTTCGAAGTCACGGTCACGGGCACCGTCACGACCAAGGTCGGCGACAAGGTGCTGTTCCTGGTCGAGGCCAAGCAGGCCGGCATCTTCGAGATCCGCAACGTGCCGGTCGAGCAGCAGCAAGGCATCCTGGGCGTGATGTGCCCGCAGATGCTCTACCCGTACCTGCGCGCGATCGTCTCCGACGTCTGCACCCGCGCCGGCTTCCCGCCGATCCTGCTCGCCGAAGTCAACTTCCAGGCGATGTTCGAGGCGCAGCAGCAGGCCCAGCTGCAGCAGGCCGCCAGCGCGAACGGCGCCCCCAACTAAGACTTCCGCCGATGCGCATCTCGGTCCTCGGCGCCGGTGCCTGGGGCACCGCCCTCGCGATCGCCGCCGCGCGGCACCACCGCGTGCTGCTGTGGGCGCGCGACGCCGCGCAGGCGCAGTCGATGGCGGCCGAACGACGCAACGCGCGTTACCTCGCGCACGCGGCGTGGCCCGAGCAGCTCGCGGTGACGTCCGACCACGCCGCCGCGCTGGCGCATGCCGAGGGCGGGCTGGTGATCGTCGCGACGCCGATGTCCGCGCTGCGCGACAGCCTCGCGGCGCTCGCGCCCGACACCTGCGTCTTCTGGCTCTGCAAGGGCGTCGAATCCGCCACCGGCGCGCTCGGCCACCAGATCGCGGCCAGCGTGCTGCCGCGGGCGTCGGTCGGCGTGCTGTCCGGCCCGAGCTTCGCGCAGGAGGTCGCCGCCGGCATGCCGACGGCACTGGTCGCGGCGAGTGCCGACCCGGCGCTCGTCGAGCTGGGCGTCAAGGCGCTGCACGGCGACTCGATCCGCATCTACCGGTCGACGGACGTCGTCGGCGTCGAGGTCGGCGGCGCGGTCAAGAACGTGCTCGCGATCGCGACGGGCATCGCCGACGGCCTGCAGCTCGGCCTCAACGCGCGCGCCGCGCTGATCACGCGCGGCCTCGCCGAGATGACGCGGCTGGGCGTCGCGCTCGGCGCGCAGCCCGACACCTTCACCGGCCTCTCGGGCCTGGGCGACCTCGTGCTCACCGCGACGGGCGATCTCTCGCGCAACCGCAAGGTCGGGCTGATGCTCGCGCAAGGCCTGTCGCTGCCCGACATCCTCGAGCGCCTGGGCCACGTGGCCGAAGGCGTCTATTGCGCCGAGACCGTCACGCGGCTCGCGCACGACCGCGGCGTCGCGATGCCGATCGCCGATGCCGTCTCCGCCGTCATCCATCGACGGCTGCATCCGCGCGACGCGGTGCTCGCCCTGATGCGCCGCGACCCCCGGTTCGAGGCCTGACTCAGACGCTTCCGGCGTAGCCGTTCACGCGCCACGCCTCGAACACCGCGACCGCGACCGCGTTGCTGAGGTTCAGGCTGCGCTGCCCCGGCAACAGCGGCAGGCGCACGAGGCGCTCGGGCGGGAACGTGTCGCGCACTTCTTGAGGCAAGCCGGAAGATTCGCTGCCGAAGACGAGGCTGTCGCCCGCGCGCCAGGCGACGCTCGCCAGCGAGCCGGTGCCGCGCGTCGAGAACGCGAAGCAGCGCGCCGGATCCGCCGTGGCAACGTAGTCGGCCCAGCTCGCGTGGCGGCGGACGTCGGCGAACTCGTGGTAGTCGAGCCCGGCGCGGCGCAGCAGCTTGTCCTCCATCGAGAACCCGAGCGGCTCGACCAGGTGCAGCTCGCAGCCGGTGTTGGCCGCCAGGCGGATCACGTTGCCGGTGTTGGGCGGGATTTCGGGGTGGACGAGGACGATGCGGAACATGGCGCGATTGTCGACGACGCTCAGTCCGGCGTGCGCGCGGCGACCCAGACCTGCACGTCGCGCGCGCCGGCGGCGAGCAGCGTGCGCGCGGCGGCGCGGGCGGTGGCGCCGGTGGTGAGCACGTCGTCGACCAGCACGACGGCCGCGCCGCGCACCCACGCGGCGTGGCGCGGGGAGACGACGAACGCGCCACGCAGGTTGGCGTCGCGCTCGCCGCGGTGCAGGCCGAGCTGGTGGCCGGTGTCGCGGACGCGGAAGAGGGCGTCGGGGCGGGCGTCGAGCGACAGCGCACCGGCGACGCGGCGCGCCAGCTCCCATGACTGGTTGTAGCCGCGCTCGCGCAGGCGTTCGCGCGCGAGCGGCACGGGCACGACGCGCAGCGCGCTCGGCACGGCGTCGTCCTGCGCGCCGTTGCGCAGGCGGGCGAGCAGCGGGGCGAGCAGGACGTCGACGTGGTCGAGGCGCTGGTGGAACTTGAAGTCGGCCAGCAGGCGATCCCACGGGTAGCCGTAGTCGACGCCGGCGACGGCGCGCGACCACGCGGGCGGATCGAGCCGGCAGCGCAGGCAGCGCGTGGCGAGGGTGTCGTCGGTCGCCGATCGCAGGATCGGCATCGCGCAGCCGCCGCAGCGCTCGCGCGCGAACGCGAAGCGGCCGTCGCACGGCGCGCACAGGCCGCCCTCGCACCACGCGCGGCAGACGGCGCAGCGGCCGCCCGCGGCGTGGCGGGCCGAGCGGGCGAGCGCGCGGGCCCGGTGATGCAGGGCGTGCATGCGCGCGCGGACCCTCTCGGGACGGCGGGCCATTGCGGTGGCGGCAGGTGGCGGAGTCATGGTCAAAATATACTTCGGCATGTCCGCCGCACACCCCCCCGAATCCCGCCCGGAACGCCTCGATCCGCGCGCGCTCGATCGGTCCTGGGCCCGCCTGGCGGCCGAACCGCAGGCGCCGTGGCTGCACGGCGAGATCGCGCGCCGCATGGGCGAGCGGCTGTCCATCGTCAAGCAGGTGCCGCAGCACGTGTTCGACTGGTGGAGCGAGCTCGGCGCCGGCAGCGCACTGCTGGCCGAGACCTACCCGAAGGCGACGATCACCGGCGTGCTGCGGCCGTCCTCGAACGACGCGACGCGGCTGGCGGTCGACACGCAGCCCGCGCTCGCGGCCACGCCGGCCTGGCGCCGCTGGCTCGGCCTCGGCGCGACCGGCCCGCGCGCGATCGCGCAGTCGGCGGTGCCGGCCGCGCAGGCGCAGCTCGTCTGGTCGAACATGAGCCTGCACTGGGCGCCCGACGCGCCCACGCTGATGCGCGAGTGGCAGCGCGCGCTGGTCGTCGACGGCTTCCTGATGTTCACGACGCTCGGGCCCGGGACGATGGTCGCGCTCAACGACATCTACCGTGCCCACGGATGGGGCACCCCGTATGCACCATGGACGGACATGCACGACCTCGGCGACATGCTCGTCGAGGCCGGCTTCGCCGACCCGGTGATGGACCAGGAGACGCTGCGCCTGACGTGGAGCACCCCCGCCGCCGCGCTCGCCGAGCTGCGCACGCTCGGCATGAACAACGACGCCGCGCGCTTCGCCGGCCTGCGCACGCCGCGCTGGCGCGAGCGGCTGCTGCAGGCGCTCGGCGCGAAGGTCGACGCGCAGGGCCGCGTGGTGCTGGAGTTCGAGGTGGTCTACGGCCACGCCTTCAAGCCGGTGCCGCGCGCGAAGCTCGCCGCGCAGACCCAGGTGGGCCTGGAGGACATGAAATCGATGCTGAGTCGGGGCAGACCCGCAAGGTAGCGCTCGAGAATCGCCACTAGAATCCGCGAGTCTTGTGTCTGAAGCACGCACCGACCCTGTGCAAACCCTTGTACGGAGCGGGCGTGGGAACGCTGATCATGCCGATCCGGGCCACTCGTTTGGTCCTGAGCCGATAACAAGGATCGAACTAGTGACGACAATGATGACGATTCGCAAGCTCGTGCAACGCGTGCTTGCTGGCACCCTGGCGTTTTCCGCATTGGCGGCCACCGGCGTGGCGCATGCCGTCGGCAGCGAGGGCGTCAAGGACCTGCCCGGCGGCCCGCGCGTGAACGGGCTCGACTTCCAGCCGGCGGTCACCGACATCGCGCAGCAGCAGAAGGACCTGCACTACGGCATGCTCATCGTCTGCACGGCGATCTTCATCGTCGTGTTCGGCTTCATGTTCTATTCGATCATCAAGCATCGCAAGAGCGTGGGCCACAAGGCGGCCAACTTCCATGAGAGCGTCACGGTCGAGATCGCGTGGACGATCGTCCCGTTCATCATCGTCATCCTGATGGGCGCGTTCGCGACGCGCACCGTCGTCGCGATGAAGGACACGACCAACCCCGACCTGACCATCAAGGCCACCGGCTACCAGTGGAAGTGGGGCTACGACTACATCAAGGGCGAGGGCGA
>JASLEM010000474.1 GCA_030151165.1 Burkholderiaceae bacterium | reverse complement strand
ACGCCGATGATCGAGACGTCGGTCGGCTTCAGCCCGGCCTTCGCGAGCACGAAGTTGGCGAGGATGTTGGTCGACGAGCCCGGCGCCGTCACGCCGATCTTCCTGCCCTTCAGGTCGGCCACCGACTTGAAGCCGGGCATGGTCTTCGGGTTCACGCCCAGCACGACCTGCGGCGAGCGGCCCTGCAGCACGAACGCGCGCAGCTTGATGCCCTTGGGCTGCATCAGCAGCGTGTGCTCGAACGCGCCGGAGACGACGTCCGCGCTGCCGCCGACCACCGCCTGCAGCGCCTTCGAGCCGCCGGCGAAGTCGACGATGGTCACGTCCAGGCCTTCGGCCTTGAAGTAGCCCAGGCTCTCCGCGATCGTCAGCGGCAGGTAGTACAGCAGGTTCTTGCCACCGACGGCGATCGTGAGCTTCGGCTTCTCGAGCGCTTGCGCGTGCAGCAGGCCGGGCCAGGCCGCCGAAGCGGCCGACGCGGTGCCGAGTAGGACGAGGCTGCGACGTTGCATGGAATTCTCCGCGTGTGCGATGAACCCACTTTAACCACGCCGCGTGGCCGCCCCGTTGGGGCAAGCCCCGAGAGCGGCGGGAGGCCGCTTTCCCGTTTCGCGAAAGGAGCTTTCACGACGGGCCGGCGCGTGCCGACCCGCGGGCGTGTCGGTCAGCCGTTGACGGCCGTCGGGCGCACGACGGCGAGCGCGGGGCCGAACCTGCGGCGCACCGAGTGCTCGATGCCCTCGGCGTCGAGGCCCAGCTCGTGCATCAGGCGCGCCGGGTCGCCGTGCTCGACGAAGCGGTCGGGCAGGCCGAGCTGCAGCACCGGGAGCTGGAGGCCGGCGGCAGCCAGCGCCTCCATCACCGCGCTGCCCGCGCCGCCCATGATCGCGCCTTCCTCGATCGTGACGATGGCTTCGTGCTTGCGCGCGACCTCGAGCAGCAGCTCGACGTCCAGCGGCTTCACGAAGCGCATGTTGACGACGGTGGCGTCGAGCTTGGCGCCGGCCTCGAGCGCCGGGTAGAGCAGCGTGCCGAAGGCGAGCATCGCGATGCGGCGGCCTTCGCGGCGCACTTCGCCCTTGCCCCAATCGAGCAGGTCGAGCGAGGCGTCGGGCGCGACGCCCGCGCCCGCGCCGCGCGGGTAGCGTACGCAGACCGGGTGGTCCTGCGCGAACGCGGCGCTGAGCGCCTGGCGGCACTCGCGCTCGTCGGCCGGCGCGATCATGCTCATGTTCGGGATGCAGCGGACGAACGGGATGTCGTACGCGCCCGCGTGCGTCGGGCCGTCGGCGCCGACGATGCCGGCGCGGTCGAGCGCGAAGACGACGGGCAGGTTCTGGATCGCGACGTCGTGGATCAGCTGGTCGTAGCCGCGCTGCAGGAACGTCGAGTAGATCGCGACCACCGGCTTGAAGCCCTCGCAGGCCATGCCGGCCGCGAAGGTGACGGCGTGCTGCTCGGCGATGCCGACGTCGTGGTAGCGATCCGGGAAGCGCTGCTCGAACTCGACCATGCCCGAGCCTTCGCGCATCGCGGGCGTGATGCCGATGAGGCGCTTGTCGGCGGCGGCCTGGTCGCACAGCCAGTTGCCGAAGACCTGCGTGAACGTCTGCTTGGGCGCGGTGGCGGGCTTCTGCAGGCCGACGGCGACGTCGAACTTGCCGGGGCCGTGGTAGTTGACCGGGTCGGCCTCGGCCAGCTTGTAGCCCATGCCCTTCTTCGTGACCACGTGCAGGAACTGCGGGCCCTTGGCGTCGCGCAGGTTCTCGAGCGTCGGGATCAGCGAGTCGAGGTCGTGGCCGTCGATCGGGCCGACGTAGTTGAGGCCGAACTCCTCGAAGATCGTGCCGGGCACGACCATGCCCTTTGTGTGTTCCTCGAAGCGGCGCGCGAACTCGTACAGCGGCGTGTTCTTCAGCACCGTCTTCGCGCCCTCGCGGGCCTTCGAATAGAACTTGCCGCTCATCAGGCGCGCGAAGTAGCGGTTCAGCGCGCCGACCGGCGGGCTGATGGACATGTCGTTGTCGTTGAGGATGACCAACATGTCGGCCATCGACACACCCGCGTTGTTCATCGCCTCGAAGGCCATGCCGCCGGTCATCGCACCGTCGCCGATGATCGCGACGGCCTTGCGGTTCTCGCCCTTCAGCTTGGCCGCGTGGGCCATGCCGAGCGCGGCCGAGATCGACGTCGACGAGTGCGCCGTGCCGAAGGCGTCGTACTCGCTCTCGTCGCGCTTGGGGAAGCCCGAGATGCCGCCGTACTGCTTCAGCGTGGCCATCTGCTCGCGCCGGCCGGTGAGCACCTTGTGCGGGTAGGTCTGGTGGCCCACGTCCCACACGAGGCGGTCGTACGGCGTGTTGAAGACGTAGTGCAGCGCGACCGTGAGCTCCACCGTGCCGAGGTTGCTCGAGAGGTGGCCGCCGGTCTTGCTGACGCTGTGAAGGACGTACTGGCGCAGCTCGTCGCAGACCGTGGACAGCTCGGCCCGGGACATGCGCCTCAGGTCGGCAGGGCTGGCGATCGTCGCGAGGAGGTTTGTGGTCATGGTGCGTTCAGGTGAGGGCGCGACCTGCGTTCCGGTGGATGGCTTCGGCGGCGTCGGGCTCAATTGTCGCGCTCGACGATCTTGTCCGCGAGGCATGCGAGGTAGGCAGCCTGCCCTAAACCGCTGCGCGCGAGCGCCGCATGGGCCTGGTCGCGCAGCACGTGCGCGTAGCGCTGGGCTTCTTCCAGGCCTAGCAGCGAGACGAAGGTCGGCTTGTTCTGGTCGACGTCCTTGCCCGCGGTCTTGCCGAGCACCTCGGACGCCTGCGTGACGTCCAGCACGTCGTCGACGACCTGGAAGGCCAGGCCGATGGCGGCGCCGTAGTCGCTGAGCGCGTCGAGGACGGCGGGCGAGACGTCGCCGCAGGCCGCGCCCATCATCACGCTGGCCTGCAGCAGCACGCCGGTCTTGCGGCGGTGCATGTCGCGCAGCGCGGTCTCGTCGAGTTGCTGGCCGACGCTCGCGAGGTCGATCGCCTGGCCGCCGGCCATGCCCGCATGGCCCGAGGCGCGCGCGAGCAGGCGCACGAGGCGGGACATGAGCGCGGGCGCGATGCCGTCGTCGGGCGTCAGGACGTCGAAGGCGAGCGCCTGCATCGCGTCGCCGGCGAGCATCGCCTGGGCCTCGCCGTACTTCACGTGCACCGTGGGCTTGCCGCGGCGCAGGACGTCGTTGTCCATGCACGGCATGTCGTCGTGGACGAGCGAGTACGCGTGGATCAGCTCGACCGCGATCGCGGCGCGCAGGGCGCTCTGCGCGTCGCCGTGCACCGCCTCCGCGGCGGCCATCACGAGCAGCGGACGCAGGCGCTTGCCGCCGTCGAGCACGGCATAGCGCATCACCGCGCCGAGCCCGGCCGGCGAATCGTCGGGCACCCAGCGTTCGAGGGCGCGTTCGACGTCCTCCTGGCGCTCCAGCACCCAGCGCGAAAAATCATCGATCTTCATGTACGAGTCCAGGGCTTCAACTGGCCCTCCTCCAGGACTTTGACCTGCTCTTCGACCGCATCGAGCCTGGAGCGACAGAACTCCAGCAACTGGGCACCGCGCTTGTAGGCGCTCAACAGCCGATCCAGCGGCATCTGGCCGGTTTCCATGGCGCGCACCAGCTCGTCGAGTTCCGCCTGGGCATCTTCGAAGCTCGCGGGGGCTTCGGCGGTGGAAGGAGAGTCGGTGCGATCCATCAAGAGATTACTCAAGCAAATCGGAATTGTAGTCAGCAAGAGGGCGTCCCCGCACGGTGTTTGCAACGGGATGCACCTTTTCATGGCACTTTCATCAAAATGTGGGGACATCGCCAGGGTCGTCCGGCGCCCTCCGGTTAAAATGCTCGGTTCGGCTGACGCCGGGCACAAGGCCGAGCGCGCGACGCCAGCGGCCGCCGAATGAATTTCGTACAGATCCACCCGCGGGGCCACCGGGTGGGGGTTGACATTGGTTTTTGGAGATCCTGGGGATCATGTCGGACCTGAGCATCACGCTTGAAGCTCTGGAGCGCG
>JASLEM010000091.1 GCA_030151165.1 Burkholderiaceae bacterium | reverse complement strand
AACGCCGGCGCGCTCGCCGACAGCAGCACCAACTACAGCGAGAAGGGCCTGCTCGCGCTCGCGATGGCGCTGCTGATCATCGCGGGCGAGATCGACCTCTCGATCGCCGCGACGATGGCGCTGTGCTCGCTGTCGATGGGCCTGGCGATGCAGCACGGCGCGGGGCTCGCGCTGATGCTGATCGCGGCGCTCGCCTGCGGCGTCGTCTGCGGCGCGTTGAACGGCTGGCTCGTCACGCGGCTGGGCCTGCCGTCCATCGTCGTGACGATTGGCACGCTGTCGCTGTACCGCGGCATCGCGCAGGTGACGCTGGGCGACCAGTCGATCGGCGGCTACCCGGAGGCCCTGTCGACGCTGGGCAACGGCACGATCGGCGACCTGGTCGGCTGGCCGGCGTTCATCGCGCCGATCGAGCTGCTGGTCTTCATCGCCTGCGCGTTCGGCGTGGCCGTTTGGGCTCATGCGACGGTGTGGGGGCGGCGGCTGTACGCGACCGGCGCGAACCCGATCGCGGCGCGTTTCTCGGGCATCGCCGTGAACCGCAACCGGTTCTGGCTGTTCGTCTTCGCGGGCGTGATGGCGGCGCTGGCGTCGGTGCTGCTCACCGGCCGCATCGGCAGCACGCGGCCCAACATCGCGAGCGGCTGGGAGCTCGACGCCGTCACCATGGCCATCCTCGGCGGCGTCGCGATCACCGGCGGCCGCGGCAGCCTCGTCGGCGTCGTGCTGGCCGCGGTGCTGCTGGGCACGTTCACGTTCGGGCTCGGCATGCTCAACGTCGCGGGCATCGTGATGTCGATGATCGTCGGCGTGCTGCTGGTCGTCGCGATGGTGCTGCCGCGCGCGCTCGCCGGCCTGCGCCGCGCGAGCCGCCTCAGGCCGCGCGCCGCATGATGGCGCGAGACGGCGACCTCACGGCAGTGCTCGACGTCGGCAAGACGCGCGTCAAGCTGCTGCTCGTGGACGCCGGCGGCGCGCTCGTCGCGTCGCGCGAGCGCGTCAACCAGAGCGTCGAGGCGAAGATGCCCGGCAAGCCCTACCTCGCGCTGGACACCGACGGCATCGCCGCCTGGCTCGGCGAGGCGATCGTCTCGCTCGGCGCGCTGCGTGCCGGCCTGCATCGCATCATCGTGTCGACGCACGGCGCGTCCCTGGCCGCGCTGCGCGGCGACTCGCTGGCGTTGCCGGTGCCCGACTACGAGTTCGACGGCTTCGCTGCCCACGACGCGCTGCGCGCCGAGGCGGTCGCGGCGTTCGACGACAGCCTCAGCCCGGACCTGCCGCTCGGGCTCAACGTCGCGACGCAGCTGTCCTGGCTGCAGCAGCATCATGCCGAGACGTTCGCCACGGCCGATACCCTGGTGCCGTATCCGCAGTTCTGGGCCGCGTGGCTGTGCGGGCGCGCCGCGAGCGAGGTCTCGTCGCTCGGCTGCCACACGCACCTGTGGGAGCCGCGGAGCGGCCGCTTCTCCGAGCTCGCGCGCCGCCAAGGCTGGGCCGGGCGCTTCGCGCCGATGCGTCGCGCCTGGGAGGTGCTCGGCCCGGTGCGGCCGGAGCTCGCCAGCGTGCTGGGCCTGCCGACGGGCGTGCGCGTGCACGTCGGCGTGCACGACACCAACGCCTGCCTCGCCGGCTACCTGCGCAGCTGGCCGCGCATGACGATGGTGTCGAGCGGCACCTGGGTGATGGCGATGGCGCCCGGCGCGCCGCTGCGCGTGCTCGACCCGGCGCGCGACCTGCAGGGCATGGTCTCGGTGCGCAACGAGGTGGTCGCGACCGCGCGCTTCATGGGCGGGCGCGAGCTGCTCGCGCTGTGCTCCGGCGCCGACCCGGCGCTCGCGAGTCTCGAGGTGCTGGACGGCCTCGTGCGCCGCGGCGTCATGGCGCTGCCGGCGTGGTCGGCGCAGGGCGGCCCGTTCATGGGACGACGCGGCGAGGTCGTCGACGGCGGCGGCGCGATCGACGTCTCCGCGCTCGCGCCCGCGGAACGCGCGACCCTCGCGTCGCTCTACGTCGCGCAGGTCACCGCGTGGATGATCGAGCACCTGGGCGGCACCGCGCCGGTGGTGCTTGATGGCCCGATCGCACGCAACCCGGTCGTCTGCGGCGTGCTCGCGGCGCTGCTGCCGCCGCATGCGGTGCATGTGAATGTCGACGAGCTCGAGGGCACCGCGCGCGGCGCGTGGGTGCTGTCGCGGTGGACGGGCACGCAGTCGTGGACGCCGCGCACCGAGGAAGCCGCGCCGCACGCGTCGCGCGAGCTGAAGGCATACCAGCAGCGCTGGCTCAGCCGGCTGGACTGACGTCGGCCGCGGGGCCGCAAAAGCGGCAAGCCACCAATCCGGCCCCGTGCGCCATCACGAACGCGCGGAAGGCCTCGTTGACGCCGGTCAGCGGCGCGTCGCGTCGATGCAGCACGCACCAGTCCAGCATCTTGGGCATGTCGACGACGTCGAGCACGACCAGCTTGCCAACCTCGGCCTCGACCTGGAACGCGTGCGCCGACAGGAAGCTGATGCCCATGCCCGCCATTACGGCCTGCTTGATCGTCTCGGTGCCGTGCAGCTCGGTCGCGCGGTTCACGCGCAGCGCGTTCGACTGCAGCAGGTGGTCGAGGAACTGGCGCGTGGCCGAGCCGGGCTCGCGAAAGAGGAAGGGCTCGTCGCGCAGCGCGGCCCACGGGATGCGGCGCTCGCTCGCGAGCCGATGATCCGGCGGCGCGACGATGCAGTGCGGGTGGCGCGCGAAGGGCTCGGCCTCGACATCGGCCAGCGCCGGCGGGAAGCCCGCGATCGCGATGTCGAGCCGGTGCTCCGCGAGCGCGGCCAGCAGCGCGTCGCGCTTGTCGAGGCTCAGCTTCAGGCGGATCTCCGGGTGCAGCTGGCGGAACGCCTGCATCAGCGCCGGCGCGAAGTAGTTGGCCGTCGCGACGACGCCCAGGTGCAGCTGCCCGCGCAGCGCGCCCTGCAGCGAGCCGAGCGCGTCTTCCGCCACGCGCACCTGCGACAGGATCGCGCGCGCATGCACCAGCAGCTCGCGGCCGGCATCGGTGAGCGCGAGCGGCCGCGCGCGCTTGTCGAACAGCGCCATCCCGACCTCGGACTCGAGCTGGCGGATCTGCATCGACACCGCCGGCTGCGTCAGCTCCAGCAGGTCGGCCGCGCGCGAGAAGCTGGCGCAGGCCGCGGTGGCTTCGAAGATGCGCAGCGAGCGCAGGGTCAGGTTCTTCATGGAGGTGCCATCGTAGCGCCGGACGTGCCGCCGCCCGGCCGCCGCCGGCCGCGAACCTACAGCAGCCCTTCGGACACGAACGGCGACAGCAGCCACACCTCCAGCCGCGTGCCCCAGGTGATCTCCGGTTCGGAGTCGTAGACCTTCTCGCCGTCGGGCTGGTCGTCGACCCACTGCACGTTGCCCTCGGGGCCGAGCCGCATCCGGTAGGTGCCGACGGCGCGCAGCGCGTTGACGAGCTCGACGACGTCGGCCGCGAGCTCCGGCGAGTCGACCAGCAGCCCAAGCTCGGTGTTCTCGCGCGACGAGCGCAGGTCGAAGTTCATCGAGCCGACCAGCGTGGTCTGGCGATCCAGCACGATCGTCTTGGCGTGCAGCCGGCCGACCGACGACCCGAGCGGCTCGGAGAACATCATGTCCTTGGCCAGGATGCCGGGGCTGATCTCGTAGATCTGCATGCCCATCGCGAGCATGTTCGGGCGGTACTTCGCGTAGGCGGCGCTGACGAAGGGCTCGTCGTTGGACGCCATCGTGTTGGTGACCACCGTCATGCTCACGCCGCGCTTGCGCGCCTGGTCGAGCTTCTCGATCGCCGCCTTGCCCGGCACGAAGTAGGGCGAGGTCACGAGCAGATCCTCGCGCGCCTTGCCGATCTCCTCGATGACCTGCGACGTCACGGTCGTCGCGTCGTCGCCCTTCTCGGCGCGGCCGCTCACCTTCTCGGGATCGTCGGCCAGGACGCGGATGCGCCCGCGCAGCATCTTCAACGGCGGGTGCTGGATGTCGGTGCTGAGCGGGCGGTAGCCGAGCAGGTCCTTCTCGTCCGGCTTCATCGGCGCGAACAGCGACTGCGAGCCGGCCGTCAGCTGCTCGAACTCGTCGCGCCGCGTCTGCGCCTTGCGGCTGTCGGGCTCGATCGCGTCGAGCGTGTAGACGCGCCGGCTGTTCCAGTAGTAGTCGAAGACGTAGGCCAGTTCCTGCACCGCGTCGCCGGCGATCAGCAGGTCGAAGTCGATGAAGTTGCCGCGCATGCTGCGGAAGAAGTATTCGTCGGCGATGTTGCGCCCGCCGGCGATCGCGAACGCGCTGTCGGCGATGAACAGCTTGTTGTGCATGCGGTGGTTCAGCCGCGCGAAGTCGAGCAGCGACAGCCCCCAGCGCGTGACCGTGAACGGCCGCCCGGCGGGGAACGGGTTGAACAGCCGCACCTCGACGTTCGGGTAGGCGGCGATGCCTTGCAGCAGCTTGTCGTTGGCGGCGGTGTAGAGGTCGTCGACGAGGATGCGCACGCGCACGCCGCGGACGGCCGCGTCGCGCACCGCGCGCAGGAAGGCACGGCCGGTCGAGTCGTCCTGCAGCAGATAGTACTGGACGTCGAGGCTCTTCTGCGCGTGCGCCGCGAGCGTGAGCCGCGCGTCCATCGCGAACTGGCTGAACGGCAGCGGCCGGAAGGCGGAGGTGCCGTCGCGCGGCAGGTCGCCGGGGATGAGTCGCGCGAGCTCCTCGTCGGCACTCGCCGGGATGTAGTCGCTGGGCTTCTTCTCGCGCTCCGCCAGCGACGCGCAGCCCTGCAGCGCGGGCACGAGCGCGCAGAGGACGACAACAAGGAAGAGCCTGATCGCGGCGATGTTCATGGGGTTCCCGGCGGGCGACGACAAGGGCGATGCGAAGCGGATTCTCGCGCGTGCGCGGGCGTCGCGACAGGGGGGTGGTCCGAGTGCCATCGGCGGGCGACGCGGGCTCGCTGGCGCGCGTCCGCAATCTTGGGGATGTCCCGGGCGCGCGGCCGACCTAACGTGGATCGACGACGCGTTGCGCGGACAGCCTCAGGAGAACCCCATGACCAAGCTGGTCTGGTGCGAGCAGGGTCATCGGTACGACAAGGAGCTCAGCCCCGATTGCCCGGTGTGCCGGGAGGGCGGCGCGCCGGCACCGGACGTCGACCTTGGTGTGCCGCGGCACGGCGAGCGCGAGACGCCGGGCGGGGAGGTCGAAGGCGAGGACGAACCCGCCCGGGGCGACGACGCGGACCGGCCTGCTGAGAGCCGGCCGGCACGTGCCCGGCGATCGCCCTGAAGGCGTCAGCCCTTCGCGATCTTCTTCAACGCCGAGAGCGAAGGCACGAAGAAGTAGCCGCCGCCGGTCGGAGTGACGAACGGCCTGGCGGTCCGGACATCCTTGCCGACCAGCCCCTTGCCGATCAGCGTGCAGCTGCGCTGGCCGCCTTCGCCGTCGGTGTCGTGGCCGGCGACCACGTCGTGGTTGCCCAGCGCGTCCTGCTGCGTGCGGCTGTTCATCCAGCGCGCCTGCAGGAATTCGAACTGGTTCTCGATCGACGCCTGGATCGACATGAAGAGCAGTCCCCGATCCTTTTTCGGCACGCTGCGCCAGGGCTCGAGCGGGTCTGCCGGCTTCACGAAGGGGCCATACGGCACGCCCACGCGAAGGATGCGGCGCCCGAGCGTGTCGGCGGCACCGCCCATGTCCGTCGCGGTGTCGCGCGGGTTCACCTTGCGGATGTGCGAAGCGAGCGGGCAGACCTGGCCCAGCGGGTCGGCTCGCGCCGTCTCGTAGACGCCGACGCAGGGTTGCTTGAGGACAGCGTTCGGACGCGCGGGCGTGTTCGCGGCGTAGAGGAAATCGTTGTTGCCCATCGGATCCGAACCCAGGTTCGCGACAGGTCGCTTCGCCGAACGCATCACCGGCGTGCCGTCGGGCCAGCGTCCGATCAGTAGCGAGGCGAGCTGCGTCGCGGTCAGCGTCCTGCCGAACGCCTTGTCTCGCGACAGCCGTCGCGCCTCGCCGGTCATCGCGCGCCAGAAGGCCGGGACGTCCTGCCGCAAGCGGCGGTAGACCAGGAACGAGCCGTTGTTCGCCCAGTCCGGCCCCGCGCTCGAGACCGGCCCGGGCAGCATCGGATCGGGCCCCGCAGCCTCGTAGCCGAGGACGAATTCGCCCGGCCACACGAGATCCTGGCCGGGGTATCCCTGCAAGCGGGCGGTCGGCTGCGACGTGGCGCGGATGTGGCGTTCGGTGATGAAGTCTCGCGGCCGTTCGCTCGCGAGTCCGCGGATGCCCGGCTGGGAGATGCCGTCGGCGAATCCGAAGTGCTCACGGCCGGGCCGGTCCGGATCGCTGCCGCCATGTTCGGGCACGACGTCGACCTTCATCGCACGCAGCCGCGCCGTGCACGCGTCCTCCGCGCGCTTGATCTTTGCAGGGAGGTCGTCGGCGATGACGAGCATCGCATCGAGCGTGTCCGAAGTGCCGCCGACGAGCCACCGGTCCGGGTGACCGGGATCGTTCCGGTCGACGGGGTCTCCGAGCAGAGCCGACCGGGCCGCCATGCCCAATGCGAACGCCGGACTGCGGATCGCGTCTGCGTCCGGCATCAGGCGCGCCAGCCCGCGGGAAGTGAAGGCGATCGCGACGAGCACGGGCGCGTCCGGGCGCCGCATCGGGCGGTTCTCCGCGGCGGCTCGTTTCTTTTCCCGGCGATAGGCCTGGCGATCCGTCAGCGTCTGCCTGGCGGTCGATACCGACGGCTGCGCGGGATCCGGCGCGTCGGCGAGCCCGGCGAGGTCGCCGACGAACTGCCGGAAGGCGGGCAAGGCGGCGGCGTCGTCGGGTATCCGGAGATACAGCAACGTCTGCCGCGGCTTGAAGAAGCCGGGGACGACGATGCCCTGGATCTCGTCCATCGCGAGTCGCGGTTCGACGGGGTGGTCGATGGCCCGTGCGGGTCTGGATCGTGCGGACATGACGGTGTTCCCTCCGGTTGTTCCCTGCGGACGGCGGCGACCGAGGCTAGCGATAGGCGCTGAACGCGACATCGAACGGATGGCGCTTCGGATCGCTCGGTACTTCCACGATCTGTGACGGGTTGCTCTTCAGGATCGCGAAGCCCTGAGTCGCCGGGTTGAGCGGCTGCGCGGCGGCGAGCGTCCTGGCGGCGGATGTCTTTGGAAACACGGCCTGCGCGACCAGCTTGACCGTGATGCACTCGGCCAGCTGCCCGCCGAACTCGAGCGGCACGCCGGCGATACGCATGTCGCTCAACGTCGATCGCGAGCGGCGCGGCAGCTGCACCACCAGGCGCGAGATCATGCCCGGCGCACCCCGCACGATGTGACAGCATTCGCGCGGCTTCAGGCCATCGGGCATTTCCCAGCCGTTGGTGTCGATGTGATCCATGTAGATGCCGACCGGATCGGCCAGCGTGACCTGTGCCCCGAGCCTGGCCAGTGCGTTGACCGTCGCGACGATGGTCGGGTCACTGTTTCGGTTGGGGTCCCCGATCACGGCGCCGCAATTGAGGGCATCCGGGTAGGTCAGCGCTCGCCCGCTCCTGCCCTGGCCATAGTGCACCGTGCCCCGCGCGGCGGTGTTGAGCTCGAGCCCCAGCGTGTTCGGCGGGCAGCAGAGGTGCATGATCCCGTGGCGGGTGTTCCAGCGGTTGTACGGGTTGTAGTCGTACGTGCCCACGAGCCCGGGTCCGACCTGGTATGGCCAGTTCTTCGGCACGATCAGGTGCCTGAGCTGCACGCCCGGATCGACGTTTCGGCGATAGAGCTTCAGCAGGCGCTGTCGCAGCGTGTCCGGGAATTCCGCGTTGTACAGGGTGCCGTACAGCGCCATCCAGTATTCGGGCGGCTCCGACGTGAACGTGACGCGTCGGATGCGCTTCGTGGCGGGATCGCGGTCGACGCGCCATTCGCAATATTCGCTCTGCGGGCGGAAGACGGGTTCCGAACGTGTCGCCTTGCGCGTGGCGGCATCGCGCAGGTACGACGCTCGCTGGTCGTAGGCGGACAGCGGCCACAGCCGGTCGGCTTCCCGCATCGCCTGGTCGCGTCCGAAGCAGCGCAGCAAGTCCTTCGGAAAGGCGTTCCAGGCGATCACCTGCTTCGCGGTGTCGCCCTTCGGACTCGCGGTCGACGGGTTGTAGAACTGCAGTCTGCCGGCGCTTCCCGCCATGTCGCGCCGTGTCTCGTCGATCGCGCGCTCGAACGCGCCGGATACCCAGGCGCTCCAGCCCCTGCGATGCGGGTTGCCGAAATCCGCCAGATGCGCCGGCGGATCGAAATCGTTCGTGGCCATGTCGCTCCCTCGTCGTTGCAGGTGCCAGCGGACCCGGGCGGTCGTTCGCGCCCGGGCGCTCGCCCCGCGTGTCGATGGCATCGGCGCCTGCGCGTGCGGACTCGGGCGAAGTCTCCGAGCGCGTGTGCCGATCCGTCAATCCCGCACGTTCACTGGCGGGCGAAGACCGGTGGCAGTTCCGCGGCGCGGAGCAGCAGGGCGTCGATGCTGCGCACGCCCAGCTTGTCGCGCACGGCCTGGATCTGCGTCCGGATGGTCGCCACCGCCACGCCATGCGATGCGGCGATCTCGCGCGGCGTGCGATTGCCGACCAGCTCGCGGAACACGCGGCCCTCCGCATAGGTCAGGCCGTGGCTGCTCGCGAGCATCTCTAGCCCGAGCGCCGAACAGACCGAGCGTCGGCCCATCATGATCACGATCATCGGCTTCGCGAGGCCTTCCACTTGCATCGGCATCGCCGCGATGCTCAGGCGCTCGTCGCCTTCGCCGAGGCTCACCAATCCCGTTCGGTGGCGGAGCGCCGCGTTGTTCAGCGCCGCGGCCCAGGCCTCCTTCGACGATGGGATGCACTGGATACGTCCGTCGACGACCTTCAGCGTGCGGCCGTCGGCGAGCTCGCGTTGCGCCGCCAGGTTGGCGTGCAGCAGTTCGCCGGCAAGCCCGCAGGCCGCCACGCCGCACTCGATCCTGTCCATCAAGGCATTCAGCATCCGGCTCATCACCGGATGGTCGACGCCGTGTGCAGCGTCCCTCGTCACTTCTGCGCGTTCGAAAGCCAGCATGTCGTGCTCCTCTGGGTTTTCGCCGCCGGCGTCGGTCGCGCGGCTCGGGCTGGATCCCAATGTCGGAGGAACGTGATGCGAAGTCCTTTAGCGGCGTCAAAGCCGTCCTAAATGTTGCTAAGACGTCTTCCTCGGCCTGCGCGAATGGCGCATAGTCGAATCGAGCTGGGGTGCGGCCGACGGCGATCCGCAACGGGTCGCGGATCGCACGGCGACCTCGGCGGTCGCAGCACACGTCGGCATCAATGCACCGACCACTGCCGCCACGACGCTACCGACGACTCATCGCAACGGAGAATTCCATGACCAAGAAAGATCCCAAGATGGACGAGACGAGCATCAACCAGAACCTCGGCACCACGCTGGAAAAGCTGAACGAGCTGAAGAAGACCGTGACGACCACGGTCGCCACGGCCAACACGACGCAGGCCGAGAGCCAGGTCGACGCCTCCCTGAGGCATTTTCTCGACGCAGTGGACCAGCTGAAGATCGCGCTGCTCCATCGCATCAAGCACTGAGCTACCGCTCGCGGCGCTGGCAGCCCATGACCGTCGACGATCGCGCGGGTGCGTTGCGCCAGGGTTCGAGCCTGCGCGCGTGCGACCCGGCGCGTACCTGCGAGCTCGCGGCGCCGCTGATGCGCGCGTTCGGCATCTCGCGCGTCACCGACATCACGCGCATGGATCGTCTCGGGCTGCCGGTGTTCGTGAGCGTTCGGCCGCGCAGCCTGACCGTGCACGTGCATGCCGGCAAGGGCGTGCGCCCGATCGAGGCACGCATCGGCGCGCTGATGGAGGCGCTCGAGCTGGCCGTCGCGGAGCCGACAGGCAGCGCCTGGATGCCACGGACGATGAGCGCGGCCGAACTGGTGGAGGGATGGTCGGGGCGGCTGAGCCTGCGCGATCTCGCCCCGCGCCTCGACGTGACCCCGCAGCCCGGGCAGGCGATCGTCGCCATCGAGTGCAAGGAGCTCGGGCGTGACGAGCCGATCCTGCTGCCGGCGGAACTGATCCTGCTGCCGTTCGACCAGCCCGCAGGGCAGGACATCTTCGCCAGTTGTTCGACCGGCCTGGCGTCCGGCAACACGCTCGACGAAGCCACGCTGCATGCGCTGCTCGAGGTGCTGGAGCGCGACGCCGTCACGATGAACACGGTGTGCGACGTTTCCGCATGGGTCGATCACGCCGACCTGCCCGAACCTTTCGGCTCCATGGCGCGCGCGTGGTCCGCCCTCGGCGTGGATCTCGCCATTCGCCAATACCCGAACGAGTTCGACCTGCCCTGTTTCCACGCCTGCCTGCATGAGGCCGACAGTCCCACCGTCAACCTCGCCGGAGGATTCGGGCTGCATCTCGATCGCGGGATCGCGGTCGCACGCGCGATCTGCGAAGCCGCGCAGTCGCGCGCCGGCCACATCCATGGCGGACGCGCCGACGTCACGGACTTCTACGAGCGATGCGCGCCCGAGAACGCAGCCCGGCGCCGCGCGTCCGATGCGGCGACCGTGGCTGCGTGCTTCGATACCGGACGCCGCATCGCCTTCACCGACATCCCGCAGCTCGCCATCGACGGCCTGTCGGTGAGCACGCTGCTCGACGTCGTCCTCGAGCGCCTGCGCGAGCGCGGCTTCGCGTCGGTGCTGCGCCATCGCTTCGCGGCCGACCTGCGCGGGCTGCACGTGGTCAAGGTCGTCGTGCCGTGCTGCGAGGACTTCGACACCGACTCGCGCCGCATCGGGCCGCGCCTGCACGAGAAGCTGTTCGGCCATGGCCGGTGACGTCGTCCTGTTCGCCGGCCCGTCGATGTTCGGGCTCGACCCCGCGCTCGTCGCCGCGGCTGTCACCGACCTGCGTCCGCCCGTGCGCCGCGGCGACGTCGACCGGTTGCTCGCCGAAGCCGATGGGCCGGGCGTGCTGGTGGTCTGCGACGGCGTGTTCCACGTCGGTCCCGCGGTCTCGCATGCGGAGCTGTGCCGCGCGCTCGATGCGGGCTGGCAGGTGTGGGGCGTGTCGAGCCTCGGCGCGATCCGCGCGCACGAGATGCGCGCCGAAGGCATGCGCGGCTTCGGACGCGTGCACGCGATGTTCGAGCGCTTCGACGATTTCACCGACGACGAGATGTGCCTGCTGCATTACCCGGAGGCGCCGTATTTCCCGGTATCGCTGGCGCTGGTCGACGTGCGCCACGCGCTGGAATCGCATCGGCGGCACTTCGGGATGTCCGAGGCCTGCGCCGATGCGTTGATCGACGGCCTGCGCGCGCTCTGGTTCGGCGACCGGACGCCCGAGCGCGTGCGCGAGCTCGTGCGCGCGCACCGTGACGCGCACGCGGGGGTCGATCCCCGCGCCGAGGAGCACCTGCTCGACTGGGTCAGCGCAAACCGGGTGAAGGCCATGGACCTGGCAGCCCTGCTGGCGCAGCGTCCCTGGCGGGCTCCGGCGGCGTCCGCGCGAACACCTTGATCGTCATGGCCTCCGTCCCCGTCATCGACGCGCCGAGCCGCATCAGCTCTGCGCGCTGGCCGTCGTCGATGGCCGGCGCGAGCAGCGCGGTCGTCTCGGCGATGGACGCGGCCTCGGCGCGATCGGGCTGCTCGCGGCGCTCTTGGCGGATGCGCGTGCCGCAACCGTGCAGGATGGCCGCGTCGGCGAATCGACGCTCGCGCGCGGCCGCGAGGGCGAACGAGTCGATCAGGAAATGCGCCGCGTGCGGCATCGCCTGGAACGCCGCGCGCGCCGGCGTCAACGCCTCCTCGGCGCGACCCAGGCGGATCAGCGCCAGCACCTCGTTGTGCAGCAGCGCGGCGCGCACCCGCGGCAGGCGGTCGCCGACGCGCAGGATGCGCCGCGCGACGATCACGACCTCCTCGTTCTCGCCGAGCCCCAGCAGCATGTCGGTGATGTTCACGCGGCAGACCGCGGCCATGCCATCGAAGCCCGCGCCTTCGGCGAGCTGCTCGAGCTCGCGCATGGTCGTGAGGGTGCGGTCGGGGCGGTGCAGCAGGCCGGCCGAGATGCCGCAGAACAGGCGCGTGCGCAGCGAGACGGGCTGCTCGTCGAGCGCCTTCAACGCGTCCCACGTGCGCAGCGCCAGCGCGGCGTTGCCCGGCTGCGATTCGTGCAGCCGCGCGAGCTGCGCCAGCGCGCGGTAGACGCCGCCGCGGTCGTCGAGCGCGGTCGCGGTGTCGCAGGCGTCCTGCGCGAGCCGCGCCCCGAGCTCGCGGTTGCCGTCCAGGTAATGCGACCAGCTCAGCTCGAGGCACGCCGCGAGCCGCAGGCGCGGCTGGGCCTGGGCGAGGACGTCGAGCGGGATCGTGCACTGGAGCACCTCGGCCTGCAGGCACAGGAACGAGTCGATCATGGCCTGCGCGGTGACGAGGTGCGCCAGCTCGTCGGGCGTGCCGTCGCGGCAGGCCCAGGCGAGCGCGACGCGCACGTTGTGGCGCTCCGGCACGTAGCGGCGCGCCCATTCGGCGTCCGTCATGCGGTCGGCGTCGGCGCGCGCCTCGCCGAACCAGGCCGCCACCGCGCGCGCGTGGCGGCGGCGCACGGCGGCCGTCTCGCCGGCGGCGTCGAGGCGCGAGCGGGCGTAGTCGCGCGCGCTCTCGAGCAGGTGGAAGCGGCCCGGTGCGTCGTCGCTGCGCTGCACGAGCGACTTGTCGACCAGCGCGCCGACCGCGTTGAGCGTCTTCCACGGGTCGATGCCGGGCTCGTCGTCGTCGCCGCTCGCGACCTGCTGCGCCATGTCCGCGCGAAAGCCGCCGAGGAAGGGCTCGAGGCGACGGAAGACGGCCTGCTCGCCGGGCGACAGCAGGTCGTAGCTCCAGTCGAACGTGCGTTCCAGCGTCGAGTGGCGGCGTGGGCCGTCGGCCGGGCCGGCGAGCATGCGCAGGCGCTCGCCGAGGCGCTGGCGCACCTCGTCGAGGCCGAAGGTGGCCACGCGCGCGGCGGCCATCTCGATGGCGAGCGGCAGCCCGTCCAGCTGCGTGCAGAGCGCGATCGCCGCGTCGAGGTTCGATTCGTCGAGCCGGAACCGCCGGTTCGACGCCACCGCGCGCTGGCACAGCAGCGCGATCGCGCCGTACTCCATCGCCTGCGCGAGGGACACCGGCCCGGTCGGCACCGTGAGCGGCGCCAGCCGGTAGACGATCTCGCCCGGCACGTGCAGCGGCCCTTGCGACGTCGCCAGCCAGCGCACGCCGGGCGCGCTCGCGAGCGCCCGCGCGACGAACGGCCCGACGGCCGCCTGCACGTGCTCGCAGTTGTCGAGCGTCACCTGCGCCGACATCTGCCCCAGCGCGGCGAGCAGCGTCCCGGCCGCCTCGGCCGGGGTCTCGAGCTCCACCCCCAGCGCCTTCGCGAGCAGGGGCACGACCTCGCGGCCCTCGCGGATCGCCGACAGGTCGATCCAGTACGTCACGTTGGGCAGCAGGCGCGCGAACCGCGCCAGTGCCGTGCGCGCCAGCGAGGTCTTGCCGACACCGCCCGTGCCGACGATGCTGATCAGGCTCGCGGTCTCGATGCGCTCCTGCAGCTCGTCGAGATCCTGCCCGCGCCCCAGCAGCTCGAAGGCCGACGACGACAGTGATGGCGACGTCGATGGCGACGGGACGCCGGCGAACTCGGGCGCGCCTTCGGCGACGGCGGTCAGGCGATAGCCGAGGCCGGGCACCGTCGCGATGGCGCCCGGCCCGAGGGCCTTGCGGAGCGTCGCGACCTGCACCGAGACGTTGTTCTCCTCGACGACCAGCCCGGCCCAGGCGGACTCGAGCAGCTCGGATTTCGTGACCATCGCGCCGCGCCGCTCGACGAGCGCCAGCAGCACGTCGAACGCACGGCTGCCGATCGGCACCGGCGCCCCGCGGACGAGCAGCATCCGTTCCGCCGGGCGAACTTCCCACCCTCGATAACGGACCGGTGCGCCGGACATCTCGAATCCCCGTCAGCCACGAATTTGAACGAACGATGCAGTTCGTCGCAAACTGTATCGCTCGCGCCGGTGCGCCCGCAACCGGACTTTGACGCACCGCAGCGAAGAGACCGCCCCGATGCCCTTCGCGCCACCTATTTCTAGGGGGATGGCGCGCTCGCGTCAGACGTCCAGCCGATACCCCACGCCGTAGATCGACCGCAGCGGATCCTCGCCGGGACACGCCTGCTGCATCTTGCGCCGCAGGTTCTTGACGTGCGTGTCGACGGCGCGGTCGGTGACGTCGCGAGTGTCGTCGTGCAGCTTGTCGAGCAGCGCGGCGCGCGAGAACACGCGGCCCGGCGTCTCGGCGAGCGCCTTGAGCAGGCGGAACTCCACCGGCGTGAGATCGAGCGCCACGCCGTTGAACGTGGCCCGCCACGCGCCCTCGTCGATGCGCAGCGCGCCCGGTGCCTGCGCGGCCGCGGTGCGGGCGCGGCGCAGCAGCGCCTTCACGCGGGCGACGACCTCGCGCGGGCTGAACGGCGTCTTGCAGATGTAGTCGTCGGCGCCGATCTCGAGGCCCAGCAGCCGGTCGGCTTCCTCGACGCGCGCCGTCAGCATGATGATGGGCACGTCGCTGTGCGCCCGCAGTTCGCGGCAGACGGCGAGGCCGTCCTTGCCGGGCAGCATGAGGTCCAGCAGCACGAGGTCGACCGGGCCGGCCGCGAGCGCCGCGGCGACGAGGGTGCCGTCGCCCACCTGCCGGCTCGCGAAGCCGGCCGCCTGCAGGTAGTCCGCCAGCAGCGCGGCCATCTTGGGCTCGTCCTCGACGATCAGGATGGTCGCGGTGGGCGGGGGCGTGTTGGTTGTCGGCATGGCGGGTTCAGGGCGCGAGCGGCAGCGTGGCGACGACGCGCAGGCCGCCGAGCGGCGACGCGTCGGCCAGCAGCGTGCCGTCGTGGGCGGTCGCGATGTTGCGGCAGATCGCGAGCCCGAGGCCCGCGCCGCCGTGCGCGCGGTTGCGCGACGGGTCGACGCGGAAGAAGCGCTCGAACAGGCGCGGCAGCGCGTCGGGCGGCACGCCGGGGGCGGAGTCGCTGAAGTCGACGGCCACGCGCGCGCCGCCCGGCCCGTCGGCGAGCCGCACCGCGATCCGCAGCACGCCGCCGGCATCGGTGTAGCGCAGCGCGTTCTCGCACAGGTTGTCGAACAGCTGCTGCAGGCGGCGCTCGTCGCCGAAGACCACGGCGCGCGGCGCGCCCGCCGGCGGCACGAACTCGAGGCGCAGCGCGCGCGCGGCGAAGCGGTCGCGCTGGCGGTCGACCGTGGCCTGCAGCAGCTCCACGAGGTCGACCTCGACCTTGCGGTACGTCAGCGCGCCGACGTCGGCGAGCGACAGGTCGTACAGGTCGCTCACCAGCTTGTTGAGCGTCGCCACCTCGGCCTGCAGCGAGGCGACGGTCGCGGCGCTCAACGGCCGCACGCCGTCCTCCACGGCCTCGAGCTCGCCGTGCAGCACGCCCAGCGGCGTGCGCAGCTCGTGCGAGATGTCGGCGATGAAGTCGCGCCGCATCTGCTCGGTGCGCGCGAGCGCCTGCGCGAGCCGGTTGAAGTCGGCGGCGAGGCGGCCGACTTCGTCGTCGGAACGGACGTCGTCCACCCGCGTGCCGTACGCGCCCGCGGCCAGCTGGTGCGTGGCCTCGCTCACGCGGCGCAGCGGCTCCAGGATGATGCGGCCGAACCGCCACGCGATGATCGCCGACAGCGCCAGCGCGGCGAGGCCGGTCGCGACGCTGAAGCCCAGCTGCTGCAGCCGGAAGCGCTCGCCGCCCGCGACGCTGACGCTCTGGAACGCCGCGATCGCGAGCCAGCCGACGCGCCGGCCGTCGACGACGATCGGCTCGCGCAGCGCGTCGGGCCCGGCGTTCGGGTAGCCGGCGACGAGCTTGCCGTCGGCGTCCAGCAGCCCGAGGCGCAGGCCGGCGCCGGTGAGGTCGGAGATCGGCGGCTCGAACGGCGGCGCGGAAGCCGCGTGCGGTGGCCCGCCGGCGAAGCCGGGATGGTCGCCGTGCGGGCCACCGTCGCCATGCGACCACGGATGATCGCCGGGCGGGGGATGGTCGCCGGGGTGCCAGTCGCCGTGCGGGTGGTCGTCGTCGTCCTGCGGGTGCGGCCGCGGCAGCACCAGCGGGAACCAGGCCTGCGGCTGGTCGTGCAGGAACTGCCAGCTGCCGTGGCGCCGGTACGCCGCCTCGGCGCGCGGCAGCACTTCGCGCATCCGCGCGATGCCCTGCTCGTTGAGGTAGCCGACGAAGCCGCGCGTGAAGCTGACATTGGCCGCCGCGACCATGGCCACGACCACCACCAGCGCCGTTGCCAGCACGGCGGCGAAGAGCTTGACGGCGAGGGTCGGGCGAAGGCGGGGCATGGCCTGGGAGGACGTGTTGGCGGCGGGAGCGCGTGCGAGTCGATGACGGTGCGCGGCTCGCATTAGCGCCGTTGCGGGCGCCGCTGGCAAGCGCGCGGACGCGGTGCCGTGCGCCGGACGGTCTTCAAAATTGCACCACATTCGGCTTGCAGCATCGGACGCTTCCCTCAACGGCCCCGCGCTGGCGCGCAGCGCGGCGAGCCGCGTTTTCCCCGCGAAGCATCGGCATGCGCATGACCACCTGCCTCCTCGTCGACGACGACTCCGAGCTCCGTCAACTCGTCTCCTCCTACCTGACCCGCTACGGCATGGGCGTGCGGCTCGCCGACAGCGCCCGCGCCATGCGGGCCGAGCTGGCGCGCGGCGGCATCGACGTCGTGCTGCTGGACATCATGCTGCCGGACGGCGACGGCATCGAGCTGTGCCGCGAGATGCGCCAGGGCACCCGGCTGCCGGTGATCATGCTCACGGCGCAGGGCGATCCGATCAGCCGCGTGCTCGGGCTCGAGATGGGCGCCGACGACTACGTCTCCAAGCCCTTCGAGCCGCGCGAGCTGCTGGCCCGCATCAACGCGCTGGTGCGACGCAGCGTCGGCTCGCTGGCGTCGGGCGCGCCCGGGGCCGCGAACGGCGCGATGGGCCCGGGCGCCACGCGCGTGGGCGACCTCGGCGGCTGGCAGATCGACTGGCGCGACCGCATGCTGATGAGCCCGGACGGCGTCGCGTTGCCGCTGTCGAACGTCGAGTACCGCCTGCTCGCCACGTTCGCGGACAACCCCGGCCAGGTGCTGACACGCCAGCAACTGGCCCAGGCGACGAGCATGGGCGAGGGCGACGCGCACGAACGCGCGATCGACCTCGCGGTGTCGCGCCTGCGCGCCAAGCTGCGCGAATCGCCCGAGAGCCCGCGCCTGATCCAGACGGTGCGCGGGCGCGGCTACCAGTTCATCGGCGGCATGCGGCGCTGAGGCCGACGCGCTCCCGGGCACCGGGCAGCGTCACGGCGACGCGTAGGGCGACAGGCCCTGCACGATCGCGGCCTTCGTGCCGAGGCTGAGCAGCGGGCTCTTGAGCAGGTCGGTCGACGCGTCGCACCACTTGATGCGCGGCTCGGTCGATGCCGCCTTCGCGGGCCCCAGGATCAGGTCGGCACGCGACTGCGCGATCGACTGGATCGCCGCCTGCTGCGGCGTCGAGAAGAGATTCGCGCGCAGGTTGTTCGTCTGCGTCAGCAGCTGCGCGTTGTCCTGGCGCCAGGCGCGCGCCGCGGCGTCGAAGCGGTTGAGCGAGCTGGGCATGGTGCCGCCGCAGGTGTCGAGGTAGCCCTGGACGAGGATCTCGTAGCCGCGCGCGACGACCAGCCCTTCGACCAGCTGCAGGTCGCGCGACGCGCTGCTGCGGCCGACGCTCACGACACCCTGCTTGGCCGCGACGTCCGCGGGTTGCGGCGGCGGCAGGTACAGCTTCGGCGGGCCGCTGGCGGCGGGCGGCGGAGGCACCAGCGGCCGGTGCGAGCCGGCGCTGCCGATCACGGTCGCCTGGTTCTGCGCCTCGGCGGACGGCTTCTGGTCGGAGTACGTGATGTGGCCGTCCGGCGCGACCACCTTGTAGACCTGTGCCGTCGCGGGCGCGCCCGCGACGAGCACGGCCAGGCCCGCGGCCGAGGCGGTCAGCGGGAACGAAGGTCGGTTCATGACGCGGCGGGAGTCCATCGGATGGGCCCGATTGTGACCTTTCGCAGGCACGACGATGGTGCGGCCGCAAATCGTTACGTCGTATTGTCGAGCAGCAAGTCTCGCGCTGCTGCGAAAAGCACGCGCGAAACCCGCCGGGCATGCCGGGCCTTCGCCACGCCGGAGGCGGCCTCAGACGTCGAGTTCGCGCAGCGGATCGGGCGCCGCCGGCTTGCGCAGCAGCGTCCACGCCATGCCGCCCATCAGCGCGAGCCCGGCCAGCAGCGCGGCCCAGAGCCAGGGTGCCTGGCCGGGTGCTTTCGGCGCGGGAACCGGCGCCGGCGTCGCGGCGGGGGCGGCGAGCGTCACGCCGGACGCGGCATCGGCGGCGAGTTCGGGCGTGGCCGTGTCGGCCGGCAACGGATCGGCCGCGGCGTGCGCGGGCATCAGCTCGGCGAGCGTCATCGTCGGCGGCGCGTCGCCCGGCGTTGTCGCGCGCTCGAGACGGAACGGCCCGGCCCCGCGAGCGAGGAACACCAGCAGGCGCGGGCGCACGCCCACGCGCAGCATCGGCGGCGCGTGGCCCAGCTGGCTGATCGCGCCGGCCGTGGCCAGGCGCAGCACTTCCCAGCGCTGGCCCGCGAGCCGCAACGGCGGCGAATGCAGGTCGGGCGCGCCGGAGGATTGCGTCAGCCAGTAGACGTTCTCGCTCGCGAGCGCGTCCCAGAACACCTCGGGCTGCGACGTGCGCTCGCTCTTCAGGTGCAGCGCATGCAGCGGCCCGCGCAGCAGGTGGTGGCCGCGCGGCGGCGCGTAGCGCTCGTCGACGCGACCGAGCACGACGAGCCGGCCGACGGTGTCCGGGTCGGCGAGGTCGACCTGCAGCGCGTCGACCGCCAGGTTGCGCGGCAGCGCGTAGTCGCAGACGTTCAGCTCGCACGTCGTCGGCGCGATCGGCGCGCTCCATTCGAGCGGCACGGGCGAGGCCTGGCGGCGCGTGCGCGTGACGGTCGCGTCCGCCAGCGGCGGCACGGCGCCGGGCGTGATCGCGGTCAGCCGCAGGTAGCGCGCGGGGACGCCGTCGAGGTCGATGCCGGTGGACATCAGGTGCTCGGCGGACATCGCCTCCTTCGCGATCTCGATCTCGCCGTCGCCCACGACCGGCAATTGCTGCAACTGCACGACCTGCGCCTTCGCCCGCACGAGGCGCCACGTCTGCAGGTCGTCGCTGGCCTCGATCTTCAGGCCGAAGATGCCTTGCGCGCCGGCGGCGAGCGTGAGGTCGAGGCGCACGAGATCGCTCTCGGCGTCGCGCGTGTCGACGATCCACGACTGCGGTGTCTCCACCGCCAGCGACGCCGACGCGCCGGCCGCGACGGCCGACGCCGCGCTCATCGCCTGCGGCACCTTGTAGAGCGCGACGGGCGCGCGTTGCACGAGGTCGAGCGTCGCCGGCTGCGGCACCCACGCGAGCGGCATCGTGTCGCCGGCCGCGTTGCGCACGTGCAGGTCGCCGAGGTCGGCGCGGGCGGCAGCGGCCTGCAGCACGATCGGCAGCTTCAGCGTGTAGTACGGGCCGGCGCCGTTCAGCGTGAGCAGCGTCGGGGCCGGGGCTGGCGCGGGCGTGGCCGCGGCGAAAGCCGTCGCGCAAGCCACCATGCAGGCCGCGACCCGCGCGGCGTTCCGCGCCGACCCTCGCCCGGACGGCGGGCGCGTCGATCGTGTCGCGGCGGCGAGGAAGGGCATCTTCGTCATCACGTTCCGGGTTCGGGGGCGACCGTGTCGCGCGCGTCGTCGTCGGCGGCGGCCGGCATGTCCCGGCGCGGCGGCATCGGCGCGAAATAGCCGACGACCAGCATCAGGGCACCGACCACGATGAACGACACGATACGGTACAGGCTGCCGCGGTCGGCGAGTTCGACCAGGAACAATTTTGCGACAACCACGCCCAGCAGTCCCGCGCCGGCGAGCCAGACCGCGCGGCGGGTGGTGCGATGGCCCGTCATCATCAGCGCGACGCCGATCGCCGCCCACGTCACCGACAGCGCCGCCTGCGCGAGCGTCGAGGCCCACAGCGCGTCCTCGTTCCACGGGATGCCGGCGCCGTGGTGGCAGGCGCGCAGCACCAGGCCGGTGACGAGCGCGAACGCCGTCACGCCCATGGCGGCGACGAGCGCCGGCCGCGGGACGCGCGCGCGCCATGCGGCGGGCAACGCGCGCGCCCACAGCGCCAGCGCGAGCAGGGCGATGCCTTGTCCGATCTCGAGCGGGTTCAGCACGGGCGCGTAAGGCAGCGGCCGGGCGTCGCCGGCGGCGGTGTTGCCCGCCCACAGCCAGGCCGCGAGGAAGAACCCGAGGGGCGCGCACCCGGCGACGAGGTAGGCGTCCCGGTGCTCGGACAACGGCCAGCGGCGCAGCACCGCCGGGCGCGACACCGCGCCAAGCACCAGCGCGGGCACCAGCATCGCGGCGAGTGCCCCCCACGCCTCGCCGGGCAGGCCGAGCCATTGGAGCCGCAGCGTGCACTCGCGCGCGGCGAGCGCCACGAACAGCCAGAAGCCGGCGACGTGCAACGGCGCGGCGAGCACCGGCGCCCGCCAGCGCGCCTGCAGCTTCAGCAGCAGCGGATGCCACGCCAGCGCCAGCGGCCACGCGAGCCAGCCGAGATGCTCGGAGGGCGCGGCGCCGTCGTGCCCGATCGGGCCGCCGAGCGCGATGACGATCCACAGCGGCACCGTGGCGAGCGTGGCGTGGCCGAGCGCCGGCCAGTCGCGCCAGCGCCCGATCGCGACCGCGGCCACAGAGCTCAGCGTGAGCCAGAGGGCGATGCCGTTGCTCCAGGCGTCGAGCGATCCGCGGGCTTCGAGCGCGCGGTCGAGCACCGGCGGCAGCGTGTTCCACCACCACAGCATCGCCCACGCGACCACGACGTGCTGCGCGATGCCGGCGTGCCACCAGCGGGGTGCGCGAAGCCCGGCGGGCGACGCGTCGGCGGCGCGCAGGAACACGCCGACGAGGAAGGCCGCGAGGGTCAGCGTCAGCGGGCCCCCCACCGGCGCCAGCGTCGGCAGCGCGCCGGCGCCTTGCCAGATCGCGGGGCCGAAGACGACGATGCACGCGGCCGCCGCGAGTTGCAGCGCGAACGCGCACGCGACGAGCGCCGGGTGGCGCAGGCGGCTGCCCAGCCCCATCACGAACACGCCGATCCACGGCCACGCGAGCGCGGCGTGGGCGGCCGTCATCACGAACAGCAGGCTCGCGCTGACGACCGCGATGCCCGCGGCCAGGCCGATGCTGCTCGCCAGCGACCACGCGGGCGGCTCGCCGCTGGCGGCGGCGCGCCACGAGTCGCGGAGTCCGAGCCAGCCGGTCGCGAGCAGCGCCGCGCCGATCAGCAGCGCGGCGACGAGGTCGCGCGTCCCGGCGTCGGGCGCGGTCGCGCCGCCGACGGGCTGCAGCGAGGCCGTCATCGCCACCAAGGCGACGACATGCAGCAGCACGCTCGCGACCTGCAAGGCGGGCGTCGCCAGCCGGCGTTGCAGGGCCGCGCAGGCGAACGCGAGCCACGCCGTCGCCGCGCCGGCCCACAGCACCGGCAGCAGCATCCACGCGAGCATCGTCGCGGCGAGCGCGGCGGCGAACGGCAGCACGCGCGCGGCGATGGCCTCGACGGCACCGTGCTGGTCGGCCGCCAGGCGACGGCGCACCGCATCCATCGCGCCGAGGGCCACCGCCAGCATCGCCATGCCGAGGGCCGAGCCGTCGACCAGGGGCACGCCAGGGTGGTCGTCGAGGGTCAGGCCGGCGACGAGGCGCAGCGCGGCGCCGGCCATGACGGCCAGCGCGAAGGCGCGTGCATACGTGCGGCGCTGGCGCGCGCCGAGCCAGTACATGCCGGCCGCCTCGATCGCCCAGGTCGCGCCGGTCCACACGCCTTCGAGCGCGAGCGGCACGGCCAGCGTCGCGAAGATCGCGCCGACGACGACATGCGCCTCGCCCAACAACGCGTAGCGTGCGTTCGCGCGGCGCATCAACGTGCCGCCGAGCAGGATGTGGAACAGCGCGAACGCCGACGCGGCCCAGGCCGGGCCCCAGGGGAGGTGGCGCACGAGCAGGTACTGCATCGTGAAGGCCGCGAGCGGCACGCCGAAGGTCAGCGTGCTGTCGACGCGGCCGATACGCGCCAGGGTATCGCGTGCGCGTTCGGCGAGCGGGCGCTCGTCGGACGGCGCGTCCCCCACGGCGAGCGCGCGGCGCGCGAACAGCACGCCGGTGAGCGTGAACAGCAGGAAGAAGAACAGCAGGAAGGCCTGCACGCCGGCGAAGTCGGCCTCGACATAGTGCGCCTGCGCCCAAGCGCCGGCGAGCGAGAACGTCGCCACGGCGCCGAGCAGGTTCAGCGGGCGCCAGGCCTTGAACCAGGCCATCGCGAGGATGCCGGCGTCGAGGATCGCCATGTAGGTGAACAGCGGCACGTAGGCCGCGCTGCCGGTGGCGACCAGCACGGGCGCCGCGAAGCCCTCGGCCACCGACACGTAGGCCAGCCACGGCGCGTCCTGCGCCTGCGCCAGCACGGCCCCGAGGATCGAGACGGCTGCCATGAACGCGAACGCGAGGTCGGGCGTCAGCAGCGGCGTCAGGCGCAGCGCGCCGAGCGCGGTCAGGTAGAACACGCCGATGCCCGCACCTTGCAGGATCAGGCCGTAGTCGGTGCCACCGGCGCGGTCGCTGCCACGCCGCAGGCGCCAGCCCAGCCCGAGCAGGAACGCCCCGACGAGCGCGACGCCGGCGTAGCGCAGCTCCGGCGGCAGCGTGACGCGCTCGGCGGTGTAGCGCAGCAGGAACGCGAGGCCGAGGAACAGGACCAGGACGCCGACCTTGACGATGGTGTTGCCGCCGAAGATCCAGTGCGCCACGAACGGCGGCAGGCGGTCGCGCAGCGGCACCGCGGGCGGCGCCGGCACGACGACGATCTGCCTGCGCACGGGCGCGTTGGCGCTCGGCGCGGGAATGGCCCAGGCGGGCGGCTTGTCGGCCTGCGCGGCGGCAGGCGTGGGCTGCGGGGTCGCGACCGGCGGCTCGAGACGAGCCTGGTTCGGCGTCGTGATCGGGGCAGCGGGGCGAGGCGCGGGGGTCGGGGCCTGGGTCGGCGCAGGCACGTCGGCACGCGCGACGTCCGACGCGGCGTCGAGCGCGGCATTCGCCGCGGACACCGGCGCCGCGGGCGCGCGCGCCGCCATCAACTGCCTCACCTGCGAACGCAGTGCGCTGACTTCGCCTTCGAGCGATTCGATGCGCTTGCCGAGTTCGACCAGCGTGCTCGCGGAGCCGCCCGCGTTGGTGTCGACGGCGCGATGGCGTGCGTTCCAGACCATGCCCGCGACGACGCCCAGCATCGCGCCGAACAGGGCGCCGCCCCAGTCGCCGAGCGCGGCGCCGAGGCCCGCGCCGATCAATCCGAACAACAGCTTCAAGCGCGCTCCCGGGAGATGGACTCCCGGCGATTATGGGCGGCTCGAATGCGCGGCGCGCTCCCGCGCTCGGGGGTATCGCGCGGCGCGCCGCGCGAGGGCGCAGGATGCGCCCGGGCGGCTTCTCAGCGCCGCGTCAGAACACCACGCCGGCGCGCAGGATCACGTTCGCGTACGGCGAGAACTCGCCGCTGCGCACGATGGCGCGCGCGCCGCGCGTGAGGGCCTTGAAGTCCTCGTGCGACATCGTCGAGATCGGCGTGCCGTCCAGCAGCCGGCGCAGCTCGTCGTCCACGGGCGCGTTGTTCGGCGCGAGTTCGGTCGCGACCACCGCGCTCTCGACCTGCATCTCGCTCAGCACCGCCGCGAGCACGTCGCGAAAGCGCGGCACGCCGGCCGTCAGCGCGAGGTCGATGCGGCGCGGGCCGTCGGGGATCGGCAGGCCGGCGTCGCCGATCACGAGCAGGTCGCCGTGCCCGAGGCGGGCGATGACGTCGGACAGTTCGGCGTGGAGCAGCGTGGTGCGTTTCATCGGTTCAGGACTGGGACTGCGGCGGCAGCTGGCGCCGGTAGGGGATCGAGACCTGCGCGCCGCGCCGCGTCACGCACAGCGCGCTCGCGGCCTGGCCGAGCGCGACGGCGTCGTCGAGCGACTGGCCTTCGCACAGCGCGACGGCCAGCGCGCCGATGAAGGTGTCGCCGGCGGCGGTGGTGTCGACGACCTTCACGACCTTCGCCGGTGCGTGGCGCGCGCCGGTGGCGTCGAGCGTGACGGCGCCCTGCGCGCCGAGCGTGACGATCACGCGGTCGGGGCCCTTCGCGCGCAGGATCTCGCCGGCGGCGGTGGCGCTTTGCGGGTCGGTGACCGGCACGCCCGCCAGCATCGACGCCTCGCTCTCGTTGAGCACCAGCAGGCTGATCCGCGGCCACATCGACTCGGGCAGCGCGGCCGCCGGCGCCGGGTTCATCAGCACCGGCACGCCCGCGCGGTGCGCGCGCTCGATCGCGGCCTGCACGGCGGGCATCGGCACCTCGAGCTGCACGATCAGCATCGAGGCCATGTCGATCATCGTGTTCGCGCGCGCCACGCTGGCCGGATCGACCAGGCCGTTCGCGCCGGCCGCCAGCACGATGCGGTTCTGACCGTCGTCCTCGACCCAGATCGAGGCGACGCCGGTGTGGGTCGACGCGAGCGACTTGACCTCGCGCGCGTCGATGCCGTCGGCGGCCAGGCCGGCCTTCAGCGCGTCGCCGTTGGCGTCGATGCCCACGCGACCGACCATCGCGACGCTCGCGCCCATGCGCGCGCACGCCACGGCCTGGTTCGCGCCCTTGCCGCCGGCGAGCATCGAGAAATCGTGGCCCTGGATCGTCTCGCCGCCGATCGGCGCGCGCGACATCCGCGTCACCAGGTCCATGTTCAGGCTGCCGACGATGACGATGGAGGGGGTGGTCATGGATGCACTCCGTGGGCGATGTCGGCCGGGGCCGCGCTCGAGGCGCGGACGCGCAACTCGGGTTGCAGGATCAGGCGGCGCGGCTCGGTGCGGCCGGCCTGGAGCCGCTCCAGCAGCAGGCTGGCGGCGCCGGTGCCGATGGCCTGCTTCGGCTGCGCGACGGTCGTCAGCGGCGGCGAGGTGTAGGCCGACAGCTCGATGTCGTCGAAGCCGATGATGGACAGGTCGCGTGGCACGTCGATGTCGAGCTCGTGCGCGACGTGCAGCGCGCCGATCGCCATCAGGTCGTTGCAGACGAAGACGGCCGTCGGCGGATGTTCGGATTTCAGCAGCCGGCGCATCGCGGTGGCGCCGCTCTGCGCGCCGAAGTCACCACGCACCAGCTCGTCGTCGCGCGGCTTGACCCGCGCGGCGGCGAGCGCGCGGCGCCAGCCGGCCTCGCGCTGCTCGCTCGGGCGCAGGTTGTCCGGGCCGACGATGCACGCGACGCGCGCGTGGCCGAGCGACAGCAGGTGGGCCGTGGCCATCTCGGCGCCGGCGACGTGGTCGACCTCGATCAGGTCGGCGTCGATGGAGTCGATCTCGCGATCGAGCAGCACCAGCGGCAGGCGCAGGCCGCGGCACTGGTCGACGATCTCGGCGTCGGTGCCGGACGCGACCAGCACGATGCCGTCGACGCGGCGCTCGGACAGCACGCGCAGGTGGTCGAGCTGGCGTTGCGCGTCGTCGTTCGAGTTGCACAGCACGAGGCTGTAGCCGGCGGCGTAGCAGTGCGCCTCGACGCCGCGGATGATC
>JASLEM010000420.1 GCA_030151165.1 Burkholderiaceae bacterium | reverse complement strand
GGTCAAGGATTCGATCGCCGACGCCTTCCTGCAGCAGATCATCCTGCGCCCGGCCGAATACTCGGTCATCGCCACGCTGAACCTGAACGGCGACTACATCTCCGACGCGCTCGCCGCGCAGGTCGGCGGCATCGGCATCGCGCCGGGCGCCAACCTGTCGGACTCCGTCGCGATGTTCGAGGCGACGCACGGCACCGCGCCGAAGTACGCTGGCAAGGACTACGTCAACCCGGGCTCGGAGATCCTCTCCGCCGAGATGATGCTGCGCCACATGGGCTGGACGGAAGCCGCCGACCTGATCATCACGTCGATGGAGCGTTCGGTGCTGAGCAAGAAGGTCACGTACGACTTCGCGCGCCTGATGGACGGCGCGACGCAGGTGTCGTGCTCGGGCTTCGGCCAGGTCATGATCGACCACATGTGATGTGACGCGCTCGCCGGGCTCGTCCCGGCAGCCGTCGCAAGGCCCCGCGCGCTCGTTCGCCCGGGGCTTTTTCTTTTCCCGGGCCGTCTCGACGTGCTGTCAGCCGATCAGTTCGTGAGCTGGCAAGTGTTGACGGCGCAGGTGGCGCTCGGCGGCCGCTGCAGGGCCTGCGGGCAGGCGCCGGACGGTGCGGCGGCGACGGCCTGTTCGGCGAGCGTCGCCTCGTCCGCCGCGGCGGCGCTCGCGGCGCCTGCGGACGCGGACACCAGCGAGTACGCCTGGTAGCTCGGGTTCAGGCACTTTCCGGACGGTTCCTGGAAGGTCAGCACGCCGCACTGCGCATCGCTGTTGCACGGCGTCGGCACGCCCAGCGCCGCCGCCTGCGACTGCTTCGCGGCGGCCTGGTCGACGAGGCTCTGGTGCTCGTCCTGCGACGAATCTCCGCCGCAACCGGCGACGGCCAACGCGATCAATGCGGCGAGCGGGAACCTGGGCATGGCGATCCTCCTGTCTTGTCGTGGGGCCGGTCGTCGCCGGGTGCCGCAGTCTTTCACCGCGCCGGGAAATACCTCCCCGGGGTTATCCCGAACTGGCGCGTGAAGGCGGCGATGAAGGCGCCGACGCTCTGGTAGCCGCAGTCGAGGGCGGCGTCGGTCACGCGCGCGCCGGCGGCGAGGCAGCCGACGGCGTGGATCAGCCGCGCCTTCTGCCGCCACGCCTCGATCGTCAGGCCGGTCTGCGCCGGGAAGACGCGCTGCAGCGTGCGCAGGCTGGCGCCGACGTCGCTCGCCAGCAGCGCGAGGTCGCGGCCGTCGGCGGGCGTGTCGAGCCAGCGTTCGGCGAGGTCGCGCGCCCGCCGATCCGCGGGCAGCGGCAGCGCGAGATCCTGCGGAGGTGCCGCCACCAGCAGGTCGACGAGCAGCCCGGCGAGGCGGTCGTGCCCGGGCCGCGCCGGCGCGAGCATGCCGATCGCGAGGATGTGCAGGATCAGCTCGCGCAGCAGCGGCGCCACCGCCAGCGCCGTGGGCGCGGCCGGCAGGCCCGCGGCGCGGACCGGTGCGACGTACAGCGTGCGCATCGCGACCTCGCCCCGCGTGCCGATGCGGTGCGCGGTGCCCGCCGGCAACCAGATCGCCTTGGTCGGCGGCACGAGCCAGGCCTCGGCATCGGTCGCCACGCGCAGCACGCCCGAGCTGGCGAAGACGAGCTGGCCCCACGCATGCGCGTGCCGCCCGAGCTGCGCGCCGGCGCGGAAGGTGAGGGCGAGCGAACGGACGTCGAAGCCGTCGCCTCCGCCGTCGACGTCGCTCAATCGAAGAACCCCGGCACGTACTGCATCGCGCCGACGAGGTTGCCCTCGGTGTCCTCGAAGTAGATCAGCTCCCCGACGCCGTCGATGCGGTACGGCGGCATCACGATCCGGCCGCCGCCGGCCTCGACCGCGGCGATCGTCGCCTGCAGGTCGTCCACGCCCAGGCTCGCCTCGTAGCCGCGCATGCGCACGCCCTCGACCAGCTCGCGCCGCTCCTGCAACGCACCCAGCAACCCGTGGCCGGCGTTCTTGATCTGGTAGAAGTTCGGCGGCCCCCACGGGTCGAAGCGCCAGCCGAATACCTTCTCGTAGAACTGGCGGGCGCGGGGGACGTCGTCGGCGTTGATGGCGAAGTGGCGGAAGGTGGCCGGTGTGGCGGGCATGGCGTGGCTCCAGGTGGCGGGAATGGAACTGCCAGGATAGTTTCTCCCGGCTTGGCGCTCTTGCCGCAACCCGTCGATTTGTTCCCGTCACGCGCCAGCTTGCGCGGGGCTCGCCGCGTAGAATCCGGCCATCGATCGGGCGTGCCCCGATCCCGGTGCCGTCGTGCGCCGCGCCAGCCCTCCCGGCTTTCGCCTCGAGGGCTTTTCATTTGCGAAGGCCGGAAGCGCTGCCGCCCTCGTCCCCACCGTTTTCCAGGTCGTCACTGCCGTGAATCACATCGTCGTCAACGAAGAACTCAAGAGCTACATCGACCCGCTGACCCCCGACGAGCACGACGCGCTCGAGCGCAGCCTCCTCGCCGAAGGCTGTCGCGACGCGCTGGTGCTGTGGAACGACGTGCTGGTCGACGGCCACAACCGCTACGGCATCTGCCAGAAGCACGGCATCCCGTTCCAGACCGTGCAGAACCCGCGCTTCCGCTCGATGGAGGACGTCCACCTGTGGATGATCGACCAGCACCTCGGCCGACGCAGCGTGTCGGACTTCCAGCGCGGCGTGCTCGCGTTGCGCAAGAAGGAGATCGTCGCTGAGCGCGAGGCTGCGGCGAAGGCGGCCGCGAAGGACGCGCACATGCGGGCCGAGGTGCTGGGCGAGGCCGAGCCGGTGGCGGCGTCGCCGATCGACGGCACGCCCGCGGTGGCGGCGGAGCCGCCGCTGAAGTCGCGCGAGGCGGTGGCGAAGGCGGCGCGGCTGTCCAGCAGCCAGGTCACGATGATCGAGAAGATCCAGAAGCAGGCCGCGCCGGAGCTGGTGGCGGCGGTGCGCGCGGGCGCGATCTCGATCAACGGGGCCGCGGCGGTGGCGGACCTGCCGGTCGAGGAGCAGGTCGCTGCGGCGACCGGGGGCAAGGACGAGCTCAAGCAGGCCGCCAAGCGGGCCCGCGACGCCAACCGGAAGCCGCGCGCGGCCGACGCGGACGGCGAGGGCGCCGCGGAGCCGTTCGACGTCAAGGCGCTGCAGGAGCGCGTCGTGCAGCTGACGGCCGAGAACGAGTACCTGCGCGGCCAGGTCGCCGAGCTGCAGGCGCGGCTGGGCGGCTGAGCGGTCGAGCGCCACAGGCGGCGCTCCCGCTCGAGCGGGGCCGGGGGCCGGGTGTGAGGTCGCATCCCGGAGCGCTGTCGTGCGTGCACGAAGTCGCGCGAATCGGGCCATCCGCGCGCACGCTCCCCGCGTCGGCGCGCAACGTGCTACCTTGGGGCCATGCTTGGCGTCCAGCAACCGGCTCGCGCGATCTCCGGCCCGTCGTCCCCACGGACGGCGGAGGGCGGGGCCTGCCCCATGGCCAGCTCGACATGGCTTGAAATGCCGGTTCTCATCCCGAAATGGATCGCCTGGGAGTTGCTTATCAAGCAATGCTCTACACCCCGTCAAGGCGACGATGTGTCTTATCGTGCCCAGACGTGCCCGAGTCTATAGAATCAATTCATGCCCGAGGAAAACCCTCCACCGCCGCCGCCCGTGACGCCGAAGCCGAGTCTTCCCGACTCCGGTCAAGGCGCCGTGGTCGCCGAGAGAAAAGCTGCACGCACCAAGCCGCCGCGCATGTACCAGGTGGTACTGTTGAACGACGACTTCACGCCGATGGAATTCGTCGTGATGGTGTTGCAGGAATACTTCAAATTGGACCTGGAAACATCGACGCAGATCATGTTGAAGATTCATCATGAGGGGCGGGGCGTGTGCGGCGTGTTCAGCAAGGACATCGCCGCCACGAAGGTCGAATTGGTGCTGGCCGCCGCACGTCGCTACGGACACCCGCTTCAATGCATTATGGAGGCCGCATGATTGCGCAAGAACTGGAAGTCAGCCTGCACA
>JASLEM010000377.1 GCA_030151165.1 Burkholderiaceae bacterium | reverse complement strand
TGCGTCGCCGGCGTGGCCGGCGCGCGTCGCGCCGGCGCATGCCGGCTGCACGCGCGCGAGCCCTTGTTCGCCGGCCGATCTCGCGCACGCCGACATGGCCGACTGGACGACGCGGCTGCGCGCCACGTTGCCGTCCGGCTCGGGCTGGGTGACGTTCCATCCGGCGACGACGCGGGCCGGCGAGTCGGCGGACGTCTGGGTCGGCTGGCGCGACCCGGCCATCTTGCCCGCCGGTGGCTCGACCGAGCGCCCGGCGTCGGAATGCCCGCCGCCCTGGGCCGCCGCCGCGCCGACGGTGCGTTGCGTCTACCTGCAGGTGGGGCTCTGACATGCACGCGCGTCGATCGTCCAAGGCGGGGCGTCGCGACACCGGCTTCACGCTGATCGAGCTGATGGTGGCGCTCACGATCGCGGCGCTGGTCGTCGGCGCCCTGCTGGCGGCGATGCTCGCGGCCTTGCGCGGCGACCGCTACAACGAGGCGCTCGCGCAGGTCACCGAAGACGCCGGCTTCGCGCTCGCCGTGATGCGCCAGCAGGTGGCGCAGGCCGGGTTCAGCAGGCCGCGCGACGCGGCGGCGTCGGCAGCGGCGGCTGCGTCGTCGCCCTCGCCATCGCCATCGCCATCGCCATCGCCATCGCCATCGCTCGCGATGCACGCGTTCCCGCCGGTGCTCGGATGCGCGCGCGCGAACTTCCACGACGTCGCCGACGGCATCCTCGCGCCGCCGGCCTGCGACGCCGCGAGCGCCGACCCGGCGGCGTCGGACGCCATCGAGGTCGCCTACGAGGCGAGCGTGCTGCCGGCGTCGACGTCCAACGCGATCCTCGGCGGCCGCGACGGCACCGAGCCGCTCGACTGCCTCGGCAACTCGTTCCCGCGGACGCCCGACCCCGCGGCGGGCGACTACTTCCTGAACGACAGCAAGTTCTACGTCGCCGGCGGCAGCCTCTTCTGCCACGGGCCGGGCAACGCGGGCGGCGCGACGCTGGTGCAGGACGTCGAGACGCTGCGGGTCGTCTACGGCTTCGCCGCGACCGCCGCCGGCGAGCCCCGTGCCGACCAGGTGACGTACCACGACGCGGCGCCGGCCGTCGGCGCGCCGGCGTGGGCGAACGTCGTCGCGGTGCGGCTCTGCGTGCAGGTGCGCAGCGCCGCGAAGGTGCTCGGCTCGGATGCGTCGGCGACGCTCGGGGCGTACGTCGATTGCGACGGCGTGGCGCGGGTGTCGGGCGACGGTGTCCTGCGGCGCGCGTTCTCGACGACGGTCGTGCTGCAGAACCGGTTGCCGTGATGACGCCCGACTCGACCGATCGCCGGAACCCGCCGGCACGCCCGCGACGGCGTGGGGCCGCGATGCGCGACATGGCCAGGCGAGTCGGCCGGGGCGTGTCGCTGATCCTCTCGATGCTGATGCTCGTGCTGGTCGGCCTCGCGTCGACGGCGATCATGCGCAACGCGATCAGTGGCGGGCAGGTCGCGACGAACGGCCGGTTGCTGCTCCAGGCTCACCAGTTCGCGCAGGTCGCGCTGCGCTTCTGCGAGCGGCAGTTGACGCTGCCGCCGGCAGCACGCGCGATCACGGTCGTCGATGCGCGCGCGACGCCCGCGTGGACGCTGCCGGCGGCCTGGGTCGATGGCTCCGGGATGCTCGCCCACGTGCTGGCGGCTGACGACAACAGCAGCCCGATCCGGCCCGACGTGGCGCCGCGCTGCCTGGTCGAGGCGACCGCGTTGCCCGACGTCTTCACGGTGACCGCGCGTGGCTTCAGCGCCGACTTCACCGCCGACCCCGCCTCCGGCCGCGCGCGTTCGGGCGCCGCCGTGTGGCTGCAATCCACCGTGCAGCTCGCGGACGACGGGGCGCGCATCTCGCAACGCGTCTGGCAGCAATGGCTGACGCCGCCGTTCTGATGCGGCCGCGTCGCGAGCGCGGCGATGGAATGCGTCGCCCGGGCGCCCGTGCGCGCCAGCGAGCGCGTCACGCCGCGCGCGTCGCGGCGGCGCGCGGCAACTGGCGCGATTCGCATCGATCAACCCCTGAGGGCCTTTCCACCGTGTCGACCGAATCGTCGCTCATGCCGTCCACGTCACGCACACCCTGCGCACCGCGCGCGCCCTGCGCGTCGCGGATCGCTCGTCCGCACTGCGCGGGCTTCACGCTGATCGACCTGCTGGTGGCGGTCGCGATGCTGGGCGTGTTGCTCGCCATCGCCTTGCCTGCATATCGCGAGCAGGTCGCCCGCGCGCGGCGCTCCGAGCTGCAGGTCGCGTTGCTGGAAGACGCCGGCTACATGCAGCGCTACGACGACGCGAACCATGCGTTCAGCGGGACGCCCGCGCCGCAGTTGCCCGTCACGAGCTCGCCCCGCGCCGGCGCGGCGGCCTATGCGATCGAGGTCGCGGTGCCGGCCGGCGACCCGTCCAGTTTCGTGCTCACGGCGACCCGCATCGGCGCGATGCAAGGCGATCGCTGCGGCGACTTCACCTACGACAACCTCGGCCGCCGCGGCCTCGCGCCGGGCAGCGCGGCGGCGGGGGTGTCGGCCGAGATG
Source organism: Burkholderiaceae bacterium (assembly GCA_030151165.1). Next base: position 1,268 of record JASLEM010000377.1, on the reverse strand, counting down.
TGCTGGCGCTGAGTGATGCCGAGCGATGCCGAGGGAAGGTCGCGTCCCGCGACGCACCGCAGGAAAAGAAAACCCGGCGCGCGGCCGGGCGAGATCGACGACGCCCGCGCGGCGGGCCGGCCGTCAGATTTCCTTGATCAGCCGGCTGAACTCGTCGACATCCTCGAAGCTGCGATACACCGACGCGAAGCGGACGTACGCGACCTTGTCGAGGCGCTTCAGCTCGCGCATCACGAGCTCGCCGACGCGGGTCGACGGCACCTCGCGGGCGCCGGTGGCCATCAGCTTGTCCTGGATGCGCTCGATCGCGGCGTCGATCTGCTCGATGCTCACCTGGCGCTTGCGCAGCGCGAGCGTCATCGAGCCGCGCAGCTTGGCGGGCTCGAAGTCGACGCGTGCGCCGCTCTTCTTCACGATCGCCGGCAGGGCCATCTCGGCGCGCTCGTAGGTCGTGAAGCGCTTGTCGCACTTCAGGCAACGGCGGCGGCGGCGAATGACGTCGCCTTCGTCCGACTCGCGGGTCTCGACGACCTGCGTCTCGTCATGGCTGCAATAGGGGCAACGCATGGCGGGTCAGCGCGCCGAGGCCGCGTGGGAGGCCGACGCCCGCGCCGACCGCGCGGATCGCGTCCGCGCGCCCGGCACGCGGCACGGGCGACGCGAAGCGAGGCGGGCGACGGCGTGCATGGCGATCAACGGTAGACCGGGAAGTCGCGCGTCAGGGCCTCGACCTTGGCGCGCACTTCGGCGAGGCGGGCCTCGTCCTGCGGCGCGTCGAGCACGTCGGCGATCAGGTTCGCGGTGGCGCGCGTCTCGGCTTCCTTGAACCCGCGCGTCGTCAGCGCCGGCGTGCCCAGGCGGATGCCGCTGGTGACCATCGGCTTTTCCGGGTCGTTCGGGATCGCGTTCTTGTTGGTCGTCATGTGGGCCAGGCCCAGCACGCGCTCGGCTTCCTTGCCGGTGATGTTCTTGGCGCGCAGGTCGACGAGCATCACGTGGCTCTCGGTGCGGCCCGAGACGATGCGCAGGCCGCGCTCGATCAGCGTCTTCGCGAGCACGTCGGCGTTCTTCACGACCTGCTGCTGGTAGATCTTGAAGTCGGCGCCGAGCGCCTCCTGGAACGCGACGGCCTTGCCGGCGATCACGTGCATCAGCGGGCCGCCCTGCAGGCCCGGGAAGATCGCGGAGTTGATCTGCTTGGCGAACGCGTCCTTCATCAGGATGATGCCGCCGCGCGGGCCGCGCAGGCTCTTGTGCGTGGTGGACGT
>JASLEM010000331.1 GCA_030151165.1 Burkholderiaceae bacterium | reverse complement strand
GGTTGCTGATGCCCATCTCGAGGTCGATGTCGGGATAGGCCGCGTAGAACTCGGGCAGCGACGGCACGATCAACTGCGTGGCGACGGCTACCGCCGCCTCGACGCGGATCTTGCCCGCCGGCCGCGCGAGCGACTGGCGCGCCGTGGCCTCGATGTCGGCGAGCTCCGCGAGCAGCTGCACGACCCGCTCGTAGTACGCCGCGCCTTCCGGCGTGACGGTGACCTGGCGCGTCGTCCGTTGCAGCAGGCGCACGCGCAGGTCGGCCTCGAGCGCCTGCACGAGGCGCGTGACCTTGGGCGGCGGCAGGTCGAGCGATTCGGCCGCCTTGGTGAAGTTGCCGGCCTCCACCACTCGCACGAACACGCTCATCGCGGTGATTCTGTCCATGCGGCGGCAGGATAGCGTCCGGCGCGTTCGCGTGCAGCGGTCAGGGCATTGCGGACGTGCTAGAGCGGCGCCGCGGCCTGGCCACCGAACGCGGCGCGGTGATCGCGCGCGAAGTCGTCGAACGAGCGCGGCGCGTGGCCGGCGAGTTCGTGGACCTGCGACGTGAGCTCGGCATGCAGGCCCGCCTCCATGCCGCGGTCGATGCCGACGACGATGTCGACGAGCCACGCGGGCGCGCGTGCCGCCGTCGCCGCGGCGAGCGCGTCTTCCGTCATCGGCACGTAGCGGATCTCGCGCCCGAGTACCGCGCCGAGGCGCGCCGCGGCCTGCGCGAAGGTCAGCGACTCGGGCCCCGTGAGGTCGTACGCGCGGCCGCGCAGCGCGGGCGCGAGGATCACGGCGGCGGCGGCATCGGCGACATCGCGCGTGTCGATCATCGCGACGCGCCCGGTCGGCGCGGCGCCGAACCAGCGGCTGTCGGCCGCGATCGAGGCCGTGCGCGCGAGCAGGTTGCTCATGAACCAGGCGGGGCGCAGCAACGTGTGCGGCACGCCGGACGCGGCGAGGTGCGCATCGAGCTCGCCGTGGCGGCGCGCCACTTCGTAGGTCGCGGTGTCGCGCTCGCGTTCGGCGCCGAGCACCGACATGCGCACCAGGTGCGGCAGCTGCGCCCGCGCGGCGCCGTCGATCAGCGCCTTCTCGAGCGCGACCTGCGACGGGCTCGTGCCGAGCGCGAGGAAGGCCGACTCGACGCCGTCGTACGCGCGCGCCAGCACGGCCGGATCGTCGAACGCGCCGGCGACGACCTCGATGCCGAGCGTCGACGCCTGCAGCGCGGTCTCGGCCTTGCCGGCGTCGCGCACGAGCGCGCGCACGCGATGCCCGTCCTGCGCGAGGCGTCGTGCGAGGTGCGAAGCGGTGCGCCCGGTGGCGCCGATGACGAGGGTGGTCATGGGAAATCCTTCGATGTCGTGTTGACGGGTGATGGCGGAATTCAGGCGACGACGATGTCGCCCAGCTGGATCAGCACCGCTGTCGGCGTGGACAGCGCGGCCTGCGAGCCGTTGCGGCGCACGACGCGGCGCAGCGTCGGGAAGACGAGGCCGTCGACGGTCGCGTGGTCGAAGCAATAGTGCGCGGCGACGCCGCCGACGACGTCGGTCACGTAGTCCACGCGTTGCAGCAGGCCCTTGTCGTCGAAATGAAAGACCTGCTCCGCGCAATGCGTCGGGAAGCCGGCGGGGAACGTCGCATGCAGGCGGCGCCAGGTCTCGCCGTTCTCGACGTGCGGCTCGAGCTCCTTCACCGTGATGCCGGGCAGCGCGAGCATGAACGGCGTCGTCAGGTAGTTCCACATCGCGTAGCCGGAGAAGTAGAGCTCCTGCAGGCGGTTCCACGGCGTCATCAGCGTGTGGCCGGCGAAGGTGGCGCGCGGGTCGCGCAGGTCGGCGACGACCCGGCCCTGCGCGTCCTCGATCCAGACGCGGCCCGGCTCGAAGTGGCCGCGCTGCCCGGCGGCGGGATAGGGGCTCAGCGAACTGGCGGGGGTCGTGGTGTCGACGTGCATGCGGACGTCGCGCAGGCCTTCCGGGAAGCCCTTGACCTTCCACAGGCCGCCGCCGAGCGACAGCGTGAAGTCGATGCCGCGGACGGCGTTCCAGCGCGCCATGCCGCCGTGGGCGTCGATGGCGAGTGCGAGCAGGTCGTTCATGTCGGGGGCTCCTTCGAAGTGCGTGGTTTAGATTGCGAGCGCAATTAATGATAGCGATCGCAATCAATAGCGTCAAATCCACGGCGGCGGAGCGGGCATGCATCCGCGGGGCGGGCGAGGGCCAGCGAGGGCGGGTCGTGGCGCCGGCCGTCGGCTCGCGGTCGGGTCGGCGCCTACCCCGCCGGAGGGAGGCGAGCCCTGGACTTGCGCGCGTTGGCGCACTGCGCGCCGCTGCGCATGATGGGCTGGCGCCGCTCCCCCGGTTGCGCACTCCAGGAGCCGACCATGCACGCTGCGACCCCCGCCCTTGCCTTGGCCATGCCGTTCACGCCTCGCGCGCCTGGCGCGCCGCATCGGCCGGCCGCGCCCTTCGCGTCGCTCGCCGCGGCCGCGCCGTCGCCCACAGGCATCCCGCTGCGGCGCCGCGACGACGCCCAGGTCGCCGCGCTGATCGACGGCTTCGCGACCCGCGGCGGCCTGGCCTCGGGCGACGAGCTGGCGCACCTCATGCGCCCGAGCTGGCGCCAGCCGATCTCCGCGCTCGCGCGCTGGATCGTGGCGCGCAAGGTGCTCAGCTTCTCGTGGCGCGGCCAGCTGCTGCTGCCGCTGTTCCAGTTCCACCTGCCGCGCGTCGCCCCGCGCGACGGCGTCGTCGAGGCCTCGGCGGCGCTGCTCGACCTGCTCGACGACGAAGGCCTGGCCGCGTGGTTCCTGCGGCCCAACGACTGGCTCCGCCAGGCCGTGCCGGCGGACGTGGTGCTCACCGACGCGGACGCCGTCGTGGGCGCCGCGCGCTCGGCGCGCTTCGACGCCGACGTCCGGCGCTCGACGCCGTGACGCCGTGACGCCGTGACGCCGTCGGGAGGGCCGCATCATGAAGAACCCGGGCGAGCTGTTCGCGAGCACCGTCTTCCTGGCGACGTTCGCGGCCGCGATGTCGGCCGTGGTGGACGCGGGCCTGCGGCGCGAGCCGGCCATCGAGGGCGCGGCGGTTCCCCCCGTGGCGTCCGGCGTCGATCCCCGCCGAAAGGCACAGGCGCCGTCCGTTCCTCGGGGCGATTCGCAGGCTTCAGCCGTCGCGCAGACTGTTCCCACGTCCCTGAAGGAGCCGCGATGACGCGCGCGCTGGCGTTCGACCTGACGACCCTGCTGCGAGGCATGCCCGATGCCGGCGCGGCCGGGCCACCGCCGGCGCGCGACTGCCCCTGCCGCGAACGCGCGCACCTGGCGCCGCGGGGCGACGGCGTCGACGCCGACCCCGACGCCGACGCCGACGGCTTCGGCGAGCTGCGCGCGTTGCTGCCGGCGTTCGAGCGCACCGGCGGCTTCGTCGACGTCGAGGGCCCGCGCGCCGCCTGCGCCGGCGAATCGCGCGCGGTGTCGTTCATGCTCGACGAACGCCTGTGCGTGCCGGCCTTCCAGTTCGTCGACGGCGAACCGCAGCCGTGCGCCGGCGTGCGCGCGGTGATTGCGGAACTGCGCGGCACGCTCGCCGACGAGGAGCTCGCCTGCTGGTTCGCGCGCGCCAATTCCTGGCTCGGCGGACTCGCGCCGGCGGAGATGGTGCGCTGCGCGCCGGACGCGGTGCTGCAGGCCGCGCGCGCCGACCGCTTCATCTCGCGGTTCTGAACACGCGCCGCGCGCGGCGACGCACGGCGTCGGCGCCGCGAGTATCATTGCAACAGCAATCAATGTGTCGCGGGGCGGGCGCCCGGGGTGGGCGCCGCGGCGGCGCGGGAGCGTGCGCGTGAAGGTGACGAAGGAACAGGCGGCCGAGAACCGCAAGGCGCTCGTGAAGGCCGCGGGGCGCCTGATCCGCGAGCGCGGGATCGACGGCGTGGGCGTGGCCGACATCAGCAAGGCCGCGGGCCTGACGCACGGCGCGCTCTACGCGCAGTTCCCGTCCAAGGAAGCGCTGGCCGCCGAGGCGCTGGCCGACGGGCTCGATCGCAGCTTCGGCGCGATGGTCCGGGCCGGGGCCGACGCGCCCGACGTGCTTGCCGCCTTCCTCGACTTCTACCTCGCCCCCGCGCGTCGCGACGACGTCGGCGGCAACTGCGCGATGGCGGCGTCGGCCAGCGAGATCGGGCGGCTCGACCAGGCCGCCAGCGCGAGCTTCGTCAACGGCTTCGAGGAGTTCGTCGGCGCGTTCGAGGCGGTGATCGACGACGGCGGCCCCGGCGACACGGGCCTGCGCCCGCGCGCCCGCGCACTGGCCATCGTCGCCGCGCTCGTCGGCGGGATCGGCATGTCGCGCGCGGCACGCAAGGCCGACCCGAAGCTCGCCGACGAGATCCTGCAGGCGATGCGCGGCGCGCTCGAGATGGTCGGGCGCGCGCCTGCGCCGGCGCCGGTGGCCACGACCGCGCGACGTCGCAAGCCCGCGGGCTGACGCGGCGGCACGCCCAGGCGCACCCTTCAGCCCGCCGTCGACGGCCGGCGTGCGCCTTGCAGCGTGCGGTCGATCTCGCCGAACAGCACGTCGGCCGGCACCGGCTTGGTGAGGTAGGCATCGAAGCCGGCGGCGAGCGCGGCGTCGATCTCCTCGCTCATCGCATTGGCCGAGACGGCCACGCAGCGCGTGCCGTCCAGGTGCGGGTGCTCGCGCAGCGCGCGCAGCACGGCCGGGCCGTGGAGCGTGGTCAGGCGCATGTCGGTCAGCACGAGGTCGGGCACGAGGTGCACGGCCTTGGCGAGGCCTTCGAGGCCGTCATTCGCGAGCGTGAGGACGACGTCCTTGCGCATGTCGAGCAGCGCGCGCACCAGCAGCCGGTTGATCGGGTCGTCGTCGATGTAGAGCACGTTGCACACGCGCGGCGCCGCCGCGGCCGCGGGCGCGACCGGCTCGGTGGCGGCGGGCGGTGCCGGTGCGGGTTCGGGCGCCTCGGCCGGCACGTGCGGCAGCACGACGTGGAAGGTCGTGCCGACGCCCGGCGTGCTCTCGACGGCCAGCGTGCCGCCCATCAGCTCCACGAGCGTCTTCGTGATGACGAGCCCGACGCCCGAGCCCTCGATCGCCGAGCCTTCGTGGCCGAGCCGGTTGAAGGGCTGGAACAGCGCGGCGAGCTGGGCGGCGTCGATACCCGTGCCCGTATCGGCGACGCTCAGCGCGAGGCGGCCGTCCTCGAGCGCCATCCGGGCGTGCACGGTGCCGCCGGCGCGGTTGTACTTGATGGCGTTGGTCAGCAGGTTCAGCAGCACCTGCCTGAAGCGCGTCGGGTCCGATCGCATGTGGCCCAGCGGCGCGGCCGGCAGCTCGAGGCGCACCGCGACGCCGGCCTTGTCCGCGCGCGCCTGCACGTCGCGCACGGCCTGCGCCAGGATCGCGGCCGGATCGATCGGCAGCTCGGCGAGCTTGACGACGCCGGCCTCGACGCTGGACAGGTCGAGCACGTCGTCGATCATCGACAGCAGGTGCCGGCCCGCGCCCTGGATGTGCTGCATCTGTGCGCGCTGCGCGTCGGTCAGCGGGCTGCGCGCGTCGCGCTGGAGCACGTCCGAGAAGCCGAGGATCGCGTGCAGCGGCGTGCGCAGCTCGTGGCTCATGTGCGTGATGAAGCGGCTCTTGGCCTCGTTCGCGCGCTCGGCCAGCTCCTTGGCCACGACGGCCGACTGGCGCAGCTGGCGGTCGGTGCAGTCGCGGATCGAGACGGTGCAGTACGGTTCGCCGTCGTCGAGGTAGATGACCGACGACACCTCGGCCTCGAAGGGCGTGCCGTCGATGCGCAGCATGCGGATCTCGCCGATCGCGCGGCCGTCGCGGTCGCGGCGCTCGATCAGGGGCTTGACGCGCGGGTCCGTGACGTCGGTCGTGCCGGCGCGGCCGCGCGCCTTCACCGTGGCCTCGTCGCCGCCGAAGATGCGGCACGCCGCCGCGTTGGCGCTGAGGATCTCGCCCGAGGGGCGCGTGCGCATCACGCCGTCGAGGCTGTTCTCGTACAGCAGGCGGAAGCGCCGCGCGCTGAGTTCCACGGTGCGCTCGGCGAGGCGGCGCGCGGTGATGTCGACGAAGGTCGCCACCACGCGCTTCAGGCGCAGGTCGTCGCCGAGCTCCGGGTTGAAGCTGCACATGATCCAGATCGGGTCGGCGCCGGCGCCCTGCACGACGCCGATCACGATGCGGCGGATTGGCTGGCAGGTGCGGCGCACGCGCTGGTAGGGGTGGTCGTCCTTCGCCAGCGTGTTGCCGGCCTCGTCGAGGATCGTCCAGTCGCCCGCGCGGTAGCGGTTGGCCACGACGGCGGCGTCCTGCACGCCCAGCACGCGCATGGCCTCGGGGTTCATCTCGAGCATGCCGCCTTCCGGGCCGTACACGACGACGCCGGCCAGCAGGTAGTCCAGCAGCGTGCGCTGGTGGTGTTCGCTGTCGCGCAGCTCGGCCTCGTTGCGCAGGCGCTCGGCCTCCCACGCGCGGCGGCGGCGCGAGGCCGCGCGGCAGGCCGCGATGCCGATCAGGCTGAACGCGAGCATCAGCGCGTAGGGCGCCCGCACGCGTTGCCACCATGCGTCCATGGATGCGTCGCTGGGCGTGGCGACGAACAGCGTGACGGGGTAGTGCTCGAGGCGCTGGAAGGCGCTCGAGTAGTCCATCCCGTTCGGCTCGTGCAGGCGATCGACGTAGCCGCGCGACGGGAAGCCGTGCTCGTCGAGCCAGGTGCGCAGGCCGCCCGCGCTGGCGGTGCCGTACATCTCGGACGGCTTGCGCGCCTGCGGCATCGGGTAGCGGCTGACCATGAAGCCGTCGTCGCGCAGCAGCCCGATCGACGCGCTCGGGATCACCGGCGCGGCGCGCCAGAAGCCCTGCAGCATGTCGACCGGCACCGTGAGCGACAGGATGCCGACGGGCTTGCCGGCCTCGTCGCGCATCACGTAGCGCAGCGGGAAGACCCATTGCTTGGTGACGTGCCCGAACAGCGGCCGGCTCAGGAGCAGGCCGGAGGCCGTGTCCAGCCGGGCGAGGATGGGCGCGTACGAGGCGTCCTGCGCGAGCGACGGCAGCATGCCGATCTCGGGCGAGACCGAGGTCGCCAGCACCTGCGCCTTCGCGTCCAGCAGCGTGGCCACCAGCACCTCGGGGTGCAGCGCCGCGTAGCGCCGCAGCCAATGGCGCGCGACGTCGAGGTCGTGCAGGGCGTCGTCGTCGAGGAGGTCGATGCCGAGCTCGTGCAGGTCTTCCTCGGTCTGCGAGAAGTAGTGGTCGAGCGCCTGCGCGCTGAGGTCGAGCGCGGTCTGCATCTGGCTCGCCTGGTCGTCATGCGCGTCCTTGTGCGTCTCGAAGCCCAGCAGCGCCGCGAACGCGAGCATCATCAGGCCGACCAGCCAGGCGAGGCGGGACAGCGAGGCGCCGGAGGCGTCGGGGCGCGTGAGCGCCGGGTGGAGGGGATGTGCGCGCAAGGGCGGCCTTCGAAAGGGGTGCGGCCGGGATCGGCGGGCCACTCGCCTTGGGGTTCGGGTCGACGGCGGGCGGTCCGCGTGTCGATGCTCCGGTTTTACAGGCGGCGCCCCGGTGGGTCAGTAGGGCGCTCTTGATGACCCGGCGCGCCGTGGCGGCGAATGAGACGTTTTCCTCATTCCGCAGGCCCGTCGCCAGCTTGGCGACAGCCGGCACGGCGGACGGGCGGTCGGCGGGGCGGCCGGCGCCGGGAATATCCGCGCGGCTTCGGCGATCTCCCAGGCGGAGCCGTGCGGCTCCCGGGCCGGCCTCGATCGGCTCGTTCGATGCCCGCGCGCACGACGCGCCCTCGCTCCCGAAAGGACGGACCTCATGAACCACGAAGAAACCAGCGGCGTCTCGCGACGCCTCGCGCTGCGCCGGACGGCGGCCCTCGGCCTGGGCGCGACAGTCGTCTGGATGGCCTCGGGCGCCGCGCGCGCGCAGGGCAAGCTCGCCAAGGACGCGGTGAAGTACGCCGACAACGGCAACGTGCCCGGCAAGGACTGCGACGACTGCCAGCAATACCTGCCGCCCGCCGGCCCGAAGGACGCGGCAGGGTGCCGCATCGTCGAGGGCCCGATCAGCCCGCACGGCCACTGCATCGCGTTCACGCCGAAGGCGAAGTGACGCGATGAGGCCGACGCCGCTTTATTCCCGCGGTCGCGCAAGCCACCGCGCGCGGATCGGGCAATCGGCGACGCCGGAATTTAAGGCGGGCGAAGGCGGTCTTGCTGTCGTGGCCGACGCGTTCGGCCCGCCCCGACCCCCTTCACGAGGAACCGACATGACCACCTTCCGCCACTCTCTTTCCGCCGCCCTGTTCGTCGCCGTCGCGGCGACCGGCTCCGCCTTCGCGCAGACGGCGCTCACGCGCGCCGACGTCCACGAGGACCTGCTCGCGGCGCAACGCCTCGGCGACGTCGTCGCGATCGGCGACCTCGGCCTCAAGCTCAACGAGCTGTACCCCGGCCGGTATGCGAAGACGGCGGCCGCGCCCGCCACGCGCGCGCAGGTCGTCGCCGAGCTGGCCGAGGCGCGGCGCACGGGCACGCTGGTCGCGACCGGCGACCTGGGCCTGCGCCTGAACGAGGTCGCGCCGCAGCGCTATCCGGCGCCGGACGCGCCCGCGGGCAAGACGCGCGCGCAGGTGCACGCCGAGACGCTCGCCGCGATCAGCGCGGGCGAGGTGTCGACGGGTGGCGAGGTCGGGCTGACGCCGAGCGAGCAGTTCCCGCAGCGCTACGCGGCGGTGCGCGCCGCGCAGGCCGCGCGGGCCGCGCAAACCGCACAGACTGCACACGCCGCCCAGGCGGTCGCGAACCGCCCCTGCTAACTCGCGCGCGGCGGCGCCAGCAGGTGCAGCGCGAGGTCGTGGTGCTTGGCGTGCCGCTTGGCCGCGGCGGCCGCGCTGGCGACGTCCTCGGGCCGCGCGAAGCGGCCCGGCTCGGCCTGCACCGCGCCGATGCACAGCGTGGTCAGCGGATGGAAGCGCATCACGCCGTGCCGGTCCTCGGCCTCGATGCCGCCGGCGGCGAGCGCGTCGGCGTCGAACAGGTCGCGCGCGAGGCGGTTGAACGATTCGACGATGCGCAGGCTGCGCCGCTCCCAGTCGGCGCTCTGGAACAGCATGATGAAGTCGTCGCCGCCGACGTGGCCGACGAAGTCGCGCTGCGGGTCGCAGTGCGCCGAGATCACGCGCGCGGCGAGCATGATCATCTCGTCGCCGCGCCAGTAGCCGTACTGGTCGTTGAAGGGCTTGAAGTGGTTCAGGTCGCCGTAGCACGCGAAGAACGGCTGGCCGCTCGCGAGCAGGCGCTCGATGTGCACGGTGATCGGGATGTTGCCGGGCAGGAAGGTGAGCGAGTTCGCGTGCCGCGCGGCCTCGATGCGCGCTTCGGTGACGGTGCGCACCAGTTGCTCGCCGGTGCCCAGGCCGCGGTAGCGCCCGCCCTCGGTCAGCACGAAGCCTTCGGCGAGGTAGCGCTGGTCGCTGGAGGTCAGCACGGCGGTCAGGTCGTCGACCTTGGTATGCACGTCGAGCATCAGCGGCGACTTGTTCGCGTGCATCAGCGCGGGCCGCCGGCCGTAGAGCTCGCGGAAGTACGGCTTGGCGTAGCTCGAGATGAAGTCCTGCCGGTTGACGAGCGCGACGGGGCGGTCGTCCTCGACGATCGCGAGCGCGTGCAGCGAGCCGAGGCGCTCGAACAGCGCGAGCACGTCCTCGTGCGTCGCGAGCGTCGACACCGCCGGCGCCGGCACGAGCAGGCGCTCCGCGGTGAGCGCGCCGGAGCCCGTGCGCTGGCGTTGCGGGAAGACGGCGATCTCGCTCGCGCGCAGCACGGCGAACGCGGCCTCGGCGGGTTCGGCGACGGGCCGTGCCGCGGGCCGGCCGAGGTAGTAGCCCTGCGCGTAGCGGATGCCCAGGTCGCGCACGATGCGCAGTTCCTCGGGCGTCTCGATGCCCTCGGCGACGAGGCCCGAGCCGAAGGTCTCGGCGATCTGCAGCAGCGCGCGGAAGGTCTGCAGCTTGTCGCCGTTGGTCGCGAGGTCGTGGGTGAAGTACTTGTCGATCTTCACGATCTCGGGCTTGAGCTCCGACCACAGCCGCAGGCTCGAGCGGCCGTCGCCGAAGTCGTCCAGCGCCACGCCGATGCCGTGGCGTCGCAGCAGGGTCGTCGCGGTCTTGAGCATCTCGACGTCGCGCACGTGCTCGTGCTCCGTCAGCTCGATGACGATGGACGCCGGCGCGACGCCCAGCGAACGCACCAGCGCCATCGTCTGCTGCAGGCCGCGCGCGCCGATCGCCGCGAGCAGCGCGCTCGCGCTGAGGTTGATGAACAGCTTGCCGGGGCACGCGCAGGCGGCCCAGGTCTCGAGCGCGAGGCGCACGCATTCGATCTCGAGCTCGATGCTGGTCTCCTCGGCGCGCGCCGCGGCGAACAGCGCGTCCGGGTTCGGCCACGGGCAGCCGGCGGGCGTGCGCACGAGCGCCTCGTGGCCGTAGACCGTGCCGCCGTCGAGCGCGACGATCGGCTGCAGGTGCACCGCGAGCGTGCGCTCCTGGATCAGCGCCTTGACGGTGGGGGCGGTGTCGAGGACGGGCGGCATGGCAGCGGCAGTGTTGGGCATCTCGGTCGTTCGGGGCGCGGTGCGCTCGGCGCGCCATTCGCTGGCAAGGGAATCGCTGGCTGTCATATGCTCGTCACCCGTTCCGTACCACGCTTTGCGTGGAAGGGCGTGGGTGAGGTTGTCTAGGGGTTTCCACTAAAATCAGCCGCTTCTTGGCACTCGCTGATGATCAATGGAAGGAACGACGGTGAATGCCGCGCAACACTTGACCGACGACACGATCCTCGCGCGCACGCTCGCCGGCCAGCGCGAGGCGCTGGTCGAGGGCCATCGCCTCGACGAGACGCAGCGCCGCCTGCTGTTGCTGGTGAACGGATTCACGCCGCTCGGCGGCCTGATGGGTCGCCTGCCGCAGGCCGCCGACCTGCGCGAGCGCCTGCACCGGCTGCTGGAGGTCGGGCTGGTCGCGGCGGTCGACACGGCCGGGCCCCGATTCGCGTCGTCCCACCGGTAGGCGATTCCGGGGTTGTCCCCCGCAGGCGGGGACAAGGCTGTGGACAAGTCGGCCGCAACTGGCTCGGGCCCTTGATCCATGCGGGTTGCGCCTGCGTTGCTGCACGAAGCGGCACCGGTTTCAGGCGGCCAGGTCGCCGGACACGCGGAACACGCCCACGAGCCCGTGCATCTGGTCGGCCTGGTCGCGCAGCGATTCGGCCGCGGCGGCCGACTGCTCCACCAGCGCGGCGTTCTGCTGCGTGATGCCGTCGAGGCGGTCGATCGCGCCGCGCATGCGGCCGATGTTGTCGTACTGCGTCTCCACGCCGGCCGCGACGTCCGACATGCGCCGCGTCGCGTCGTCGATGCGGCCGACGATGTCCTGCATCGCGCTGCCCGCGTCGCTCGCGAGCCGGCTGCCGTCGGCGATGCGCTCGACGGACGTCTGGATCAGCGACTTGATCTCGCGCGCAGCCTGGGCCGAGCGCTGCGCGAGCGAGCGCACCTCGCTGGCGACCACCGCGAAGCCGCGCCCGTGATCGCCCGCGCGCGCCGCCTCCACCGCGGCGTTGAGCGCGAGGATGTTGGTCTGGAACGCGATGCCGTCGATGACGCCCGTGATCTCGGCGATGCGCTGCGAGCTGCCGTGGATGCCCTGCATCGTCTCGACGACCTGCGTGACGACGTGGCCGCCGCTGGCCGCCGCGGCCGACGCCTGCTGCACGAGCGCGCTCGCCTCGTTCGCGGACACGGCGCCCTCGCGCGCGGCGTCGGCGAAGCGCTCCATGTCGTTGGCCGTCTCCTGCAGGCTCGCCGCGGTGCTCTCGGTGCGCTGGCTCAGGTCCTGGTTGCCCGACGCGATCTCGGCGGCCGCGTGCGTGATCTGCGTGGACGACGAATGGATCTGCGAGACGAGGTCGCGCAGCCGCTGCTGCATCAGAGCGATCGCCGACAGGATGCGGCCCAGCTCGTCACCGCGGTTCTCGGGCACCGGGCGCGTGAGGTCGCCGGCGGCGATGCGCTCGGTTGTCTCGACCACGCGGTGCACCGAGCGCAGGATGTTGCCGACCGTGCGCCACAGCACCGCCGCGACGCCCAGCAGGCCGATCGCCACCGCGGCCAGCACGCCCAGCGCGCGCAGCCGCAGCGTCGCGCTGCGCGCCTGCAGGCCCTGGCCGACGAACTCGAACACGCGCTGCGAAAGCTGCGCCTGCAGCTTCGTGGCGTCGGCCAGTGTCTGGCTCATCTTGTCGAGCGGGAAGTTGACGTCCGCCGCCGCGGCCGCGAGCGTGCCGTCGACCATCTTGCGTTGCGTCTCGAGCTGCTCGAGCACCGGGCCGATCTGCGACTGCAGGTGCGTGTCGCCGCGCGACGCCTCGGTGAGGTCGACGCGCAGCGCCTCGGCCTGCGCGTGGTAGCGCGCGGTCGCGGCGGAGACGAGCGCGATGTCGTCGATCGCGACGGCGCCGGCGATCGAGCTCAGCTCCGACAGCGCGCTGCTCACGCGCGGCGCGACCTGCAGGCCGGCGTGGATCGCGTAGTGGGCGGCGGGCTCGGGGTCGACCTCGAGCCCGGCGTCGGCGCTCAGCGCCTCGATCTCGGCGAACACGCCCATCTCGATCGACTGGTCCTTCGCGATGAGCTGCGGCGGCTGCAGCTCCTTCTTCGCGGCGGCCGCGGCGACCTGGTCGAACTCGCCCTGGAGGCGGTCGACGGCCTGCAGGCGCTGCGCGGACGCGTGGTCGGCGACGAGCGCCTGGCGCAGCGTCGCGAAGTTCCGGTCGACGTTCGCGGCCGCCTGCTGGCGCGCGGCCTCGGCCTCGGGCTTCACGCGCGTGGCGGCGGCCTGGACCTGGTGCGCGTCGATCGCCTCGACGACGGCCTGCCAGTCGCGCTGGCTGCCGAGCGAGGCGGCCTCGTGCTCGACGCCGGAGTAGTCGCCGAGGTAGCGCACGGCGAGCAAGGTGGTGGGAAGCGCGGCCAGCAGGGCGCAGAGGCCGGCCACGATCATCAGGCGCGAACGCACGGACAGGGCGCGGCGCGTCGAAAGGTTGGACATGTCGTCAGCTCACGATGGTTTCGAGGCGTCGAAAAAGACGCCCCATCGTCGGAAAGTATCGGCATCGCACGGTCGATCTCGATTGTGAAAACGACGGCGTTCGAGTATTTGTTGCGCTGCGGGATGTCATAAATCTGACATGCGGAACGCGACCGTCCCCTCGTCGCGGCGCCTCCGTTTTTGCCGGCTTGAATGTGACGCCGTGATGACAGAAATGAGGTATCGAAGCAAACGATATATACTGTTTATATCGATACCCAGCAGGAGAATTCCATGACCCAGGATCAGGCGGTTGTCGCGACCGACACCGACGCGCCGAAGGCCCCCGCGAAGAAAGCCGTCGCGAAGAAGGCGGTCGCAAGAAAGCCGGCAGCGAGGAAAGCGGCCGTGAAGAAGACGGCGGCGCCGGTGGCTCGCCGCGCCGCGACGAAGGTGGCTCCCGCGGCGGCTGCGGCGAAGGCCGCGAAGGCGGACAAGCCGGCGAAGGCCGTGAAACCCGTCAAGCCCGTCAAGGCCGCCAAGCCGGTGAAGTCCGACAAGCCCGCGAAAGCCGCGAAGCCCGCCAAGGCCAAGCTCGTGCGCGACAGCTTCACCATCCCGAAGGACGAGTACGAGGCGCTCGCCGCGCTGAAGACGCGCGCGCTGGGCCTGGAGCAGCATGTGCGCAAGAGCGAGCTGCTGCGCGCCGGCGTGCGCGCGCTGGCGGGGATGTCCGACCGCGCCTTCCTGGCCGCCGTGAAGGCGGTGCCGACGCTGAAGACGGGCCGTCCGAAGTCGGGCGACTGAGGCCCGTCGCCGGGCGGCCTCCCGCCGCCCTGGCCGGCCTCAGTTGACGAGGTTGCCCATCAGCTTCGCGCCGAGCGAGATGCCCTGCGCGTTCGAGACCTTCGAGATCTCGCGATACGCGCTCGCCTGCACCTTCTCGGGCAGCGGCACGAACTTGGCCTGGCGCGCGAGCGCGTCGCCGTGCAGGTAGGCCCAGGTGACGAAGCGCAGCGCGCCTTCGGTCTTGGCGCCCTGCGGCGCGACGCGCGGGATCGCGATGTAGGTGCCCATCGTGATCGGCCAGGTCTTGGCGCCGGGCAGGTCGTTGATCTCGGTCGAGAAGTCGCCGTCCGTGTACCACGTGCTGTGCATGACGGCTTCGTGGAAGGACTCGACGCTCGCCTCGACGAACACGCCGGCCGAATTCTTCATCGCGACGGCGGTGAGCTCGTCGTCGACCATGTAGTTGTAGTCGATGTACGAGATCGATTCCGGCGTCGCCTTCACCGTCTTCGCGATCTCGCCGCTGCCCTTGACCGTCACCGTGCCGGCCGGCCACTCGAAGTGGTTCGCGACGCCGTACTTCGCCTTCCATGCCGGGCTGGTGCGCGACAGGTAGTCGGAGAAGTGGTACGTCGTGCCCGAGCCGTCGGCGCGCGCGACGAGGTGGATCGGGTGGTTCGGCAGCTTCACGTCCGGGTTCAGCGCCTTGATCTCCGGCGCGTCCCACTGCGTGACCTGGCCGAGGAAGATGCGCGCCAGCACGTCGCCCGTGAGGTGCAGCTGGTTCGGGCCGACCTTGGGCAGGTTGACGACCGGCACGACGCCGGTGATCACCGTCGGGAACATGACGAGGTCGTTCTTCTTCAGGTCGGCGGCGCTGCCGATGACGTCGGACGCGCCGAAGTCGACCTCGTGCTTGCCGATCTTGGACATGCCCGCGCCCGAGCCGACCGGGTCGTACACGATGCCGTTGGCGCCCTGGCTCTTCGCGTATTCGGCGGCCCAGATGCGATAGACGGGCGCCGCAGCGGACGAGCCCGCGCCGCTGATCGTCTCGTTGGCGGCGCCGGCCTGCGGCGCGGCGATGGTGAGCAGGGCCGCGGCGAGTGCGGCGAAGGAGATCTTGAGCGAGTGAGTCATGGACGGAGCGGGCAGGCGAAAGTGGAGGAGGGCGCGAGGTCGACCCGGTGATGTCGGTGATGGAGGGCTGCCGACCGAAGGGCATCGATCGATCGCGTCGTGCCGGTGTCCCGGTGGAGCCGACTCATCGAGCGTTCGCAGTGCACGCGCCGTCGTCGCCAGAGGGCGAGATCGGCGTCGCGCGGCCGGGCTTTTGCTCGGCCAACTCGACGATTCGGGAAAACCCGCGATTATTGCAGCTTGGCCGCACCGGCGCACGCCGCCGGACTGCCAATGCGGGAGCCTGGAGGAACAAGTCCACATTCTGGACAGCTGCCGCGCAATCTTTCGCCGGCCGGTTACGCTGTCGGCTTCCCCGCATCCGCAAGCCCGGCCGCGCACGCGCGCGGCGGCAGCGCCTTCCTGCCTGCATGAACGCCATCGTCGACAGCTTCTTCCCCTTGATCGCGCTGATCGGCCTCGGCTGGCTGTGCCGGCGTCGCCAGCTGCTCGGCGCCGGCGCGGCGCGCGAGTTGACCCTCTTCGTCGTTTGGCTCGCGCTGCCGTCGCTGCTGTTCGAGGCGATCGCCGGCGCGTCGCTGCGCCAGCTGTGGCAGCCGCGGTTCGTGGTCTCGTACACCGTCGCGATGATCGTGCCCTTCCTCGGCGTGCTGTGGTGGCTGCCGCGCTCGCGCGCGTTCGTCGACCGCTGCCTCGACGGCTTCGGCGCGACCTACGCGAACTCCGGCTTCATCGGCATCCCGCTCAGCGTGCTGCTGCTCGGCAAGGACGCGCTGATCCCCGCGACGATCGCGACGCTGCTCACGGCCGTCCTGCTGTTCGCGCTCGGCATCGTGCTGCTCGAGATCGGCGGCGGCACGGGCGCGTCGCCGCTGGCGTCGCTGCGCAAGGCCGTGCGGGCCGTCGCACGCAATCCGCTGGTGGTGGCGACGGCGGCGGGTGTCGCGTGGTCGGCCGGCGGCCTCGCGATGCCCGAGGCGCCGCATCGTGTGCTGGAGCTGCTGGCCGGCGCGGCGGGGCCGTGCGCGCTGGTGTCGATCGGCGCATTGCTGGCCGAGCCCGCGCCGCCGGGGCAGGCGCAGTCGATCGCGCCGGTCGTCGTCGCGAAACTGGTGCTGCAGCCGGCGATCTGCGCCGCGCTGGCGTTCTGGCTGTTCGACCTGCCGCGCACCTGGGAGACACGGCGGTGCTGCTCAGCGCGCTGCCCACCGGCACCGGGCCGTTCATGCTCGCGGAGTTCTACGGCCGCGACGTGGCGCGCGCGTCGCGCATCATGTTCGTCACGACGGCGCTGTCGCTCGTCACGATCTCCGCCTGCATCGCGGTGATGCGCTGAGGGGCGAGGCGCACGCCACGGCCGCCCGATGCGAGCCGCCCCGCCGGCATCGCCCGGAGGCGACATCGGCGGGGCGGCCGCGAACGCGTGATCGGCGGCTCAGCCGAACACGCCGTACTCGGCCTGCAGCACTTCGCCGTTGGCGGTGTTGATCAGCAGGGCGTCGTCGCCGACCCGCACCCACTCGTAGTCGACCGGCGGCACCTCGAGGCCGAACAGCCAGTAGTCGGCCAGCAGGTACTGCGACGTGTAGTAGCCGCGCGGCAGGTGGTCGCCGTAGCCCCAGCGGCGCGTCGTCCAGCCCGGCGGACGGTGGTACGGCCCGATCTTGTAGCTGCGCGCGGCCTGGAAGTTGTGCTGGTAGGTCGCGCGGTCGAACGTCTTCGGGCGCGCGTCCCAGCCCTGCGGCGCGGCGGGCCGCTGGTAGCCGCTCGGGCCCGGGTGCGGCTCGGCCGGATGCCCGGCGGGGCCGTGCGGCGGGCCGCCGTGCTCCTCGTGCGGTGGCGGCGCGCCGTGTTCTTCGTGCTGCTGCGCGAAGGCCGCGCCCGAGGCCCCCGCGACCATCGCGGCCGCGGCCAGTGCGAGGATGTGCTTCAGTCGATCGTTCATGTCTTCTCCTGGCATCGGACGAACTCATCCGGTGACGGGAAAGGTAGCGGCGCGAGCTGAACGGAGTGTGTAGAAACGTGACGCGGCCGCAGGACGCGGCGTTGTCCTACACCTCGCGGGTGGCGGCCCGCCGTCGGGCGTGCTGCGACAATGCGCGCGGGCCCCGGTGGTGAAATTGGTAGACACCGCAGACTTAAAATCTGCTGCTTGCTTGATCGCGGCGTATCGGTTCGATCCCGATCCGGGGCACCACGACTGGCTCGTGAACGTTTTTCTTTGGCAACCCGGCATCGATCCACCCGGCGCGCGCGTGGCGGCTCATCTCTCATGGCCGCCGGCTCGCGCGGGGTTGTCGACCAGCGGTCCGATCGCCACGTCGTACGGCGGCATCCCGGCCGATCCGAGCACGTTGAGGCGGACGACGAGCCAGCCCGCGTGTTCGTGCAGCGTCGCGCCGTGCAGCCAGATGCGGTCCGGCGGCGCGGGCGGGTCGCCGTTGCCGACGAAGTCGAACACGTCGTCGCGCTCGCCGTTCAACAGCGCGCGGATCGCCGCGGTGTCGCAGCAGGCGAGGCCGCGTTCGGCGACGGCGAGGCCGTAGGCCCACTTCGCGATCGTCCAGGCGTAGGCGAACGGGTCGGCGAGCGGCGACGGGGCGACCGTGGCCTCGTCGCGCGGCGAGCCGAGCTGCAGGCGGCAGTCGACGCTGCCGATGCCCGATGGCGTGCGGCCGCGCGCGACGCCCGCGAGCCTGCCGGCGGGTGCGAACGTCGGCAGCCGGAAGCCGCGCGGCCAGCGCGCGGCTTCCGGCTGCCGACGTTCGCACCCGCCGGCAGGCTCGCGGGCGTCGCGCGCGGCCGCACGCCATCGGGCATCGGCAGCGTCGACTGCCGCCTGCAGCT
>JASLEM010000299.1 GCA_030151165.1 Burkholderiaceae bacterium | reverse complement strand
CTGGTGGTGCGCGACTCGACGAGCGCGCCCCTCGTCCGCGAGATCAGGCCGCGACGCGGCGCGCGCTGACCGGCGGTCGCCGCCGCGCCGCGAGACCGATCGCCGCCAGGCCGGCCAGCATCATCGCGACTCTCGCCGGCTCGGGCACGGCGTTGACGTCGACCACCTCGAGGCTCACGAGGTTCGACACCCCGCGCCCGGCCTTGACGGCGTCGGGCGCGACGATGCGCGCGAATCCGTTGCCGGTCAGCGGCACGCCGTCGTCCTCGAACGCGATCATGTCGGGCTCGTTGCCGAAGAGCGGGTCGATCTCGCCCATCGAGAACACGGCCTTGTAGCCGTCGCTGCCGGTGGCGACGACGTACATGCCCAGCACGTCGTTCTTGACGTTCGGGTCGGTATCGAGGCCCGTCGTCGTGTTCAGCAAGTCCCACAGGCGGACACCCGTGTAGGTATCGGTGCCGACCGTGCGCGTGACGGTGGGCAGCGCCTCGAGATCCGCGAGGTCGAAGGTGGCGGGCCGTGCGACCGCGCCGCGCACCTCGAACGAGGTCGTCGGCGCGTGCGTGGTCGCGCCCTGCGTCGAGCCCGAGCCGCGCACCGTCAGCTCGGCGAGGTTCGAGACGTAGCGTCCGCCGCGCACGTCGCCGGGCGCGGTCACGCGCGCGAAGCCGTCCGCGCCGAGCGGCGCCGGCGCCCCGCCGAGGACCTCGGACGTCGCGACGAGGCTCTGCCGGTTGCCGAAGTTCGGGCTCAGCTCGCCGAGCGAGAACACGGACTTGTAGCCGTCGCTGCCGGTGGCGACGACGATCTTGTTCAGCACGTCGTTCTTCACGCCCGGGTCGACGATCACGCCGGCGTCGTTGAGCGTGGCCCACAGCGTGCCACCGGTGTAGGTGTGCGTCTGCGGCGTGCTGCCGGCGAGGAAGATGTCGGTCTGCGTGACCTGCGGCAGCGCCAGCAGTCGGGCGAGGTCGTACTCGCCCGGCTGCGTGACGTCGCCGTGCACGAGCACCTGCGTCGTCGGGCCCGCGGCCTGCGCGGCGCCCATGAAGGCGGCGCAGGCGGCCGCGACGATGATGTGGGTTCTCATGGACGATCTCCCTGGACAAAGTCCGTCGATGTGTGAAAAGCGTCATATCCATTCTGACATGACGCTCGCGTCAGGCGCGTGACGGCCGCCACGCGGGGCGCTACGCTTGCTGCCATGCCGAAGCCCACCCGGATCCCGAAGACCCCGCCGACTGCGCCGCAACTGCGGCTGCGCATGCGCATCACCGAGGGCGACACCATCGCGATCGGCCCCGGCAAGATCGCGTTGCTCGAGGCGGTGCAGGCGCACGGCTCGATCACCGCGGCGGCGAAGAGCCTGGGCATGTCGTACCGCCGCGCCTGGGTGCTGGTCGACGAATTGAACGGCGCGCTGCGCACGCCCGCGGTGACGTCCGCGCAGGGCGGCCCGCGCGGCGGCGGCAGCGTGCTGACGCCGGCCGGCGAGAAGGCGGTGCGGCTCTACCGCGCGATCGAGGCCAAGGCGCTCAAGGCCTGCGCCGCCGACATCGCACAGCTGCTGGCGATGGTGCCGGCCCGCTGAGCGGCCGCCAGGGTCACGCCCGTTTCGCGCGGCGCTCGGCGTGGCCGTGCGCCGGTGCGGCGGTCGAGCCGCGCACCACCAGCTCGTGCGCGAGCACGCGCACGGGCGGTTCGCTCGTCGCGCCGGGCTTGAGCTCGCCGGACAGCAGCAGGTCGACCGCGGCCATCGCCATCTCGGCGACGGGCTGCCGCACGGTGGTCAGCGCAGGCCAGACGAGCGTGGCCGCGCGCGAGTCGTCGAAGCCGACGATCGACAGCTCGCGCGGCACCGCCAGCCCGAGCCGCTGCGCCGCGGCGAGCGCGCCGAGCGCCATGTCGTCGTTCGCCGCGAAGATGGCCGTCGGCGGCACCGCGCGGCTCAACAGGCTGTGCGCGCCGTCGACGCCGGAGTCGAAGTCGAACCCGCCGGGCAGCACGAACGCCGGGTCGACCTCGAGCCCGTGCGCGGCCATCGCGCGCTCGAAGCCGCGCTGGCGCCGCTCGCTCGCGGCCTGGTTGCCCTGGATGAACGCGATGCGCCGGTGGCCCAGGCTCGCGAGCAGGTGGGTGAGCTCCTCCGCGGCGAGCGCGTCGTCCATCATCACCTGCGCCATGCCGTGGCCGTCGCCCGCGGGCGAGATCAGCACGCAGGGCGTGCCGTTGGCGCGCAGCGTCGCGAGGATCTCCGGGTGGTCGCACAGCGGCGGCGTCAGGATCATGCCGTCCGGCCGCAGCGCGGCGAGCATGGCGTCGATCTGCGGCTGCAGGTCGGCGCCGTTGCTCTGGAGCGATTCGACGACCAGGTGGCGGCCGGCCTCGCGGCAGCGCAGCGTGGCCCCGCGCTGGATGCCGGCGACGTAGGCCGCGCTCGGCTCGTAGTACAGCAGGCCGATGAGGAAGGACTTCGCGCCGGCGAGGCTGCGCGCGGAGAGCTGCGGGCGGTAGTTCAGCTCCGCGACGACGTCGAGCACCAGCGCTCGCGTCTCCGGATGCACCGTCGGCTCCTTGTTCATCACGCGCGAGACGGTCTTGATCGACACGCCGGCCTTCTTCGCGACGTCGACGATGGTGGGCGGTGCGCCCGCTCGCTTGTTCAAATCTTCCCCTCTCGGACTCGTTCGGCTTCCCCGGGCCGGCCAGCGCGCCGGACGCGTCGTCCGGCCGGCCGACGCGCCCGGTTGTCGCGGGCGCGCGCCTGTTCGTCCAGCGCAATGTGCCACAGCGGCGGCGCACCGTCGGGCAGGAGCTTCACCTAGCGTGGCGCAATCCCCAAGGTCGCCGGGCCGCCCGCGGCCGAAACTTGCCGAAAGCTGACGGCATGTTTCGCGCGACGGCCCGCCGCCCGCCGCGAGACAAAACGAAACACGGCGATACGGCGGTGAAAGCATCATCGGCGCCGCGAAGCGCGTAATAGGGACGTGCCGACCGACGGCCGGCACCCACCCCCAACCCCAAGGACAAGATCATGAAGACGAACTGGCTCAAGCGCACCCTGATGGGTGTGGCCGCCTCCGCTGCCCTCATCGGCGTCGCCGCGTACGCGCAAGGCGCCTTCCACGGCGGCCCGCCGTCGGCCGCCGACGTGGCCGCCCACCAGGCGCGCATGCTCGAGCACATCGGCAAGCACCTGAACCTCGACGCCGCCCAGCAGGCGAAGCTCCAGGTGCTCGCCAGCACGCTGCACGCGCAGCACCAGACGATGACGGCCGGCGCCGCCGACCCGCACGCCCGCATGCAGGCGCTGATCGCCGGCAACACCTTCGACCGCGCCGGCGCGCAGCAGCTCGTCAACGAGAAGGTCGCGCAGGTGCAGGCCGGCAGCCCGGCGATCATTGCCGCGGCCGGCGACTTCTTCGACAGCCTGAACCCGACCCAGCAGCAGCAGGTGCGCGACTTCGCGGCCAAGCACCACGGCATGGGCGGCCACATGGGCCACCACGGCCAGGCGCCGGCGTCGACGACGACCAACTGAGTCGCGCGAGGTGGAGAAGGCCTCCACTTCGCATCGAAGTTTCCGGGGCGCGACCCAGGCTGGCCGCGCCTCGGCCCCGATTTCGGCGCGTTTCGGCGCGCCGCCTCCCCGCGCATGGTCGCCATCTCCTAACATGACCAGCATGCGCCGCATTCTCATGATCGACGACGACGCGCTGCTCGCCGCGCCGCTCGCCACCTACTTCCGCCGCTTCGACTTCGAGCTCGACAGCGCGACCAGCCCCAGCGCGGGCCTGGCCAAGCTCGCCGCGCAGCCGTACGACGCCGCGATCCTCGACGTGATGCTGCCCGAGATGGACGGCTTCGAGCTGTGCCGGGCGATCCGCAAGGACAGCGACATCCCGATCGTCATGCTCACCGCGCGCGGCGACGTGATGGACCGCATCGTCGGCCTCGAGATCGGCGCCGACGACTACATCCCCAAGCCGTTCGAGCCGCGCGAGCTGCTCACGCGCATC
>JASLEM010000551.1 GCA_030151165.1 Burkholderiaceae bacterium | reverse complement strand
CCAGGCGATCCAGATGATCCCGGTCGAGGACGTGCTGTTCTTCATCTCCGACGAGAAGTACACGCGCGTGCAGACCGCGACGATCGAGGCGCTGATCCGCAAGCCGATCAAGGAACTCGTCGACGAGCTCGACCCCGACCTGTTCTGGCAGATCCACCGCTCGACGCTCGTCAACACGCATTGCATCGCGGGCGTGACGCGCGACCTGCGCGGACGCCAGATCGTGAGCATCAAGGGCAACAACGAGAAGCTCGAAGTCAGCCGCAGCTACACGCACCTGTTCAAGGGGATGTGAGCGGGATGGGCCGACGCGCGTTGCTCGCCGCCGCGCTGGCGCTCGCCGGCGCCCTGCTGCTGGCGTTCGCGACGCTGCCGCCCGGCATCGCCGGCCACGGCGTGGCCACGGTGCCGGTCAAGGCGGAGGTGCTCGAACGCGCCGCCGTGAAGGGCGCGGCGGGCATGTCGACGATCCGCTATCGCTACGTCGCCGACGGCCAGCCGAGCCACGCCGCCTTCATCGCGCAGGACGCCTCCCCGTTGCCGTCCGGCGGCGGGCATATCGCCGACCTGCAAGCCGGCGACGCGCTCGATCTCTGGATCGACCCCGGCCACCCCGGCACCGCCGCGCTGTTTCCCCAATCGCGCCTCGGCCCGGACGGCGCGCAGATCCTGGTCGGGATGGCGCTGCTCGCGAGCGGCGCGGTCTTCGCGGTCACCGGGCGGCGGCGGCGGCGTGCGTGTGCCTGAACGCCGGCGCGCCGACGCTCAGTGCAGCAGCGTCGCCGGCGCGAGGAAGACGCCGAGGCCGATCACGGCGAGCACCAGCACGACCAGCAACGCGTGCCGGTAGCGAAACGGGCGCTGCGCCTCCGCGCCGTCCGCTGGATCGACGGGATCCGCGGCGTCCGGCTCGAGGCCGCTCGTCGGCGCGAACCCGGTCGCCTGCAGCGTGTCGCCGTGCTCCGACTCGATGCCGCGCCGCAGCAGCTCGGCCTGCGCGGTCGAGCGCTCGACGTCGGTGAGGCGCTCGCCGAGCTTCGCGCGGATCTCGCGCTCGCTCATGTCGCGATAGCTGGAAGCCATCGTCGCGCGGCGAACGGGGGGCGGAGTGGTCATGCCGTGACGCGGCAATCGCGGTGCCGTGGACGGCGCTCCGTCGGCGTTCAGTGGCGAAACACGCCCCGGCTCGCCAGCACCGCGACGACGATCGCCACGACGACCGCGAACGCCGTGCCGAACGCACGACCACGCCCGGCACGGACGACCGGCGGCGGCTCGACTTCTTCCGCGGCCGCGCCCGGCACGGCCTCGACGAGATCCAGCGAGCTGGTCGGCGCGAAGCGCGAGCCGGGCGCGGTGTCGTGGAACTCCTCGCCCGCGCCGCGGCGCAGCAGCTCGGCCTGCGCGATCACGCGCTCGACGTCGGTCAACGCGCCCTCGAGCTTCGCGCGGATCTGCTTCTCGCTCAGGTCGCGATAGCCCTGCGCCAGCGTGACGCGGCGAATCGGCGGCGGGCTCATCGCGCACCTCCCGCCACCACGTTGCCCGGGCCGGCGGCGCGCGCGATCATCCATTGGCCGAACCAGTAAATCGACAGGTTGAACAGCGTGGGCATCGGGATGCCGCCGACGAACTTGTCCGTGGCGAGGATCGCGTCCGACAGCACGAACAGCGCGCCGCCGATCGCGACGACGGCCCAGCAGCGCTCGCTCGCCGAGCCGCGCGCGACGAGCCACACGCTCGTCGCCTGCGCGGCCATCGCCGACAGCGCGCAGACGTAGACGACCACCGGCACGCGCAACGCCTCGGGCACGCCGTGCCACAGGAACGACAGCACGCCGGCCGCGACGATCGCCCACACGACGAACGCGAGCGGCCGAGCGGCCAAACGCACGCGCCGTGTCAGCGCGACGAGATACGACAGGTGCCCGAGCAGGAACGACACGAGCCCGACGAGGAAGCCCTGCACCGGCCACAGCAGCGCGATGTCGCCGGCCAACGAGCACACGAGGCCGACCACGATCCAGCACTTGACGAGCGCGTCGTCGGTGCGCGCGAGCACGGCCCACGCGATCACGCAGAGCGTCGCGAGCGGCTTGAACACGGCGTTCATCCAGGGCTGGGCGAGCGCCCACGGGGCGGACGCGATGGCGAGGGCGGCGCAGAGCGCGCCGAGCGCGGGCAGCGCGCGGCGCAACGCCGGCGAAGGGTCGGACGGGGACACGAGGGTCATCGGGCGCGGGCGCCTCGTCGCGCGCGCGTCGCGTCACGCGAGAGGCGTGCGCGACGTTCATCGAACGTTGTCGAGGCTGGAATCCTGGAGTGCCGCGAGTGTCGACGCAGCCGGTCGCGCGGCCGCTCAGGGATTGCCCGCGAGCGCCGTAGAGTGTGCAGTCGAACAGGCCGGCGTCAGACCGCCGGCGGCGGCTCGGCCGCGTTGCGCGCGGCGAGCTCCTCGCGCAGGCGCTTGAGGCGCTCGCGCGGATCCTCCTGCGACTTCGCCTCGTGCAGCTTCATCTCCTTGATGAAGCGGCTCGGGATACCGATGACCGTATCGCGGCCCTTCTTGCGGCGCTTGAGCGTGCTCACCGCCAGCGTCGTCCGCGCGCGCGTGATGCCCACGTACATCAGGCGGCGTTCCTCCTCGAGGCGGTCGGCCGTCATCTCCTCGGTGTCGGAGCGGAACGGCAGCAGGCCCTCGTTGACGCCGACGAGCACGACGTGCGGCCACTCCAGGCCCTTGGACGCGTGCAGCGTCGACAGCGTGACGACGTCCTGCTCCTCGCCGCGCTCGGCCAGGCTCAGGATCACGCTGATCGACTGCGCGATCTCGAG
>JASLEM010000249.1 GCA_030151165.1 Burkholderiaceae bacterium | reverse complement strand
GTACCAGGGCTCGATCTACCACGGCATCGCGCGCTCGATGGGGCTGAACTACTGGGAGGCGTCGGCGATGACCTTCGCCGGCAGCGCGTGGTGGGAGATCACCGGCGAGAAGACGCCGCCGTCGAAGAACGACCAGGTCGCGAGCGGCATCGCGGGCAGCATCCTCGGCGAGCCGCTGTTCCGCATGTCGCACCTGGTCGCCGACCGCAGCACCGTGCCCGACAGCTGGCGCCACTGGGTCGCCGCCGCGATCTCGCCGCCGGTCGGCCTGAACCGCTGGGCCTTCGGGCCCGATCGCTACGGCGCCGTGTTCGATGACCACGACCCGGCGTACTACAGCCGGCTGCACGTCGGCGGCACGCACGAGGTCAAGGACGACATCGGCCCGAGCGACCGCACCAAGCGCAACGCCGCGCAGGTCGACTTCGCGATGGACTACGGCCTGCCCGGCAAGCCCGGCTACACCTACGACCGGCCGTTCGACTACTTCAACTTCCAGGCCGTGCTGTCGAGCTCCAACGGCGTCGAGAACCTCAGCTCGAACGGCATGCTGGTCGGCGACCATTTCGGCATCGGCGACGACTACCGCGGCATCGCCGGCATCTACGCGACCTACGAGTACCTCTCGCCGCAGATCTTCCACGTGTCGACGACGTCGGTGTCGCTCGGCACGACGGGCCAGTGGTGGGTGTCGAAGGACTGGGCCGTGCAGGGCAGCCTGCTCGCGGGCGTGGGCTACGCGGCCGCGAGCACGACGATCCGCGACGTCGACAGCTCCGAGTACCACTACGGCATGGCGCCGCGCGGGGCGATGACCTTGCGCGTGATCGACGGCGACCGCGCCGCGCTGGACGTCGGCGGGCGCATCGTCTCGCTCGGGCGCATCGCCAACCGCAACCTCGGGCGCGACGACATCTCGCGCGTCGAGACCGCGTTCACCTGGCGCCTGATCGGCCGCCACGCGATCGGCGTGAACTACCTCTGGTCGCACCGCAGCGCCGAGTTCAACGGCGGCGTGGACCGCAAGCAGACGCTGGGGCAGGTCGGCGTCTTCTACACGCTGCTCGGCCAGCAGGACTTCGGCGCCGTCGACTGGCGCCACGCGGGAGAAGACTGAGCCATTTTCCTCACGGTAAAGCAGGACAAACGTGTAGAGACGCGCCCGCGATTGCTGCAGCGCAACCCCTATACTTTGTGCGCCGCGTGCCGCGGCAATGTGCTTGTTCCGTGGAGTGGCGAAAAGACATGAATTCGTGCGGTTGGCGTTCGCTGGGACGCGTCTGGTTCGCGCTCGCCGTTGGCGCGGCGGCTGTCGGCTCCAGCTGGGGCGCGACGATCCCGCCGGGCACCGTGCTCGCCGCGAAGCAGGAGATGGTCCGCAACAACGGCGCCGAGCCCGAGACGCTCGACCCGGCGCTCATCGAGTCGGTCAACGCCGCGGAGATCGCGCGTGACCTGTTCGAGGGCCTGACCGCGATCGACCACCACGGCCAGGCCGTGGCCGGCGCCGCGGAATCCTGGAAGCAGGTCGACGCGACGACCTGGGTCTTCAAGCTGCGCAAGGACGGCCAGTGGTCGAACGGCCAGCCCGTCGTCGCCGAGGACTTCGTCTACGGCTGGCGCCGCTTCCTCGACCCGAAGAGCGCGGCCAAGCTGGCGTCGACGTATGGCGGCTTCATCCTGAACGGCGTCGACGTGATGGCCGGCAAGAAGCCGACCAGCGAGCTCGGCGTGCGCGCGATCGACAAGCTGACGCTCGAGGTGAAGACCGCCGGACCGGTGGCGTTCCTGCCGGCGCTGGTGTCGGTGCCGAACTTCGCGCCCGAGCCCCAGGCCGTGATCGACAAGCTCGGCAAGGACTGGACGAAGCCGGGCAACATGGTCAGCAACGGCGCGTACGTGATGAAGGACTGGCAGGTCAACAGCAAGGTCGTCGTCGACAAGAACCCGAAGTACTGGGACGCGGCCAACGTCACGCTGACGCGCGTCACCTACCTGTGCGTGGAGGACGGCAACGCGGACGTGAAGCTGTACCAGTCCGGCGAGGAGGACTTCGTCTCGCAGCTGCCGCCCGGCACCTACGAGACCTTCAAGGCGCAGTACCCGAAGGACATCCACAACAGCGCGATCTTCGGCCTGCGCTTCTACGCGCTGAACAACGCCGACCCGCTGCTGAAGGACGTGCGCGTGCGCAAGGCGCTCTCGATGGTGATCGACCGCGAGATCCTCGCGAGCAAGATCACCGCCGACGGCCAGGCGCCGCTGTACGGCCTGGCCGTCAAGGGCATGGTCGGCATGGACCAGACGCGCTACGACTGGGCCGACTGGCCGATGGACAAGCGCGTCGCCGAGGCGCGCAAGCTGCTCGCCGATGCTGGCGTGAAGCCCGGCACGAAGCTGAAGTTCACGTACAACAACAGCGAATACCACAAGAAGATGGCGATCTTCGCGGCCTCGGAGTGGAAGACCAAGCTCGGGTTCGACACCGAGATGGACAGCCTCGAGTTCAAGGTGCTGATCCGCAAGCGCCACGACGGCGACTACCAGATCGCGCGCCACGGCTGGGTCGGCACCTACAACGACGCGACCGTGTTCCTGACGCTCGTGCAGTGCGGCTCCGAGGCGAACGACCAGAAGAGCTGCAACAGGAAGGCCGACGACCTGATCGCGCAGGGCAACCTCAGCACGGACGTCGCCAGGCGCACCGCGCTGCTGACGCAGGCCGAGAAGCTGGTGATGGACGACTACCCGCTGATCCCGCTGCTGCAGTACTCGGTGCCGCGCCTGGTCAAGCCGTGGATCGGCGGCTACGACGACGCGAACGGGCTCGACCGCTACCGCTCGAAAGAGTTCTACGTGATCAAGCACTGAGCGCCGGCGAGAGACCCTGACCATGTGGAGCTACATCTTCCGCCGCGTCCTCGTGACGATCCCCACGGTGCTCGCCGTGGTCACGCTGTGCTACCTGCTGCTGCACGCGACGCCCGGCGGCCCGTTCGATTCGGAGCGCAAGGTCTCCGACGCGGTGCTCGCCAACCTGCAGGCGAAGTACCACCTCGACCAGCCGCTTTGGAAGCAGTACCTGCTGTACCTCGACGGCCTGCTGCACGGCGACCTCGGCGCGTCGTTCCGCTACGCCGACTGGTCGGTCAACGACCTCGTCGCGCGCGCGCTGCCGGTGTCGCTGGTGGTCGGCGGCCTCGCGATCTTCATCTCGGTGGTGCTGGGCGTGCTGCTGGGCATCGTCGCGGCGCTGCGCCAGAACAGCGCGGTCGACTACGTCGTGATGCTGCTGGGCAACGTGGGCAGCGTGCTGCCGTCCTTCGTGCTCGGGCCGCTGCTGGTGCTGGCGTTCGCGATCGCGCTGCCGTGGCTGCCGTCCGGCGGCTGGGACGACTTCGCGCCGCGCTACATGGTGCTGCCGGTGGCGCTGCTGACGCTGCTGAACATGTCGACGATCGGCCGCATCATGCGCGGCAGCCTGATCGAGGTGCTCAGCTCCAACTTCATCCGCACCGCGCGCGCCAAGGG
>JASLEM010000168.1 GCA_030151165.1 Burkholderiaceae bacterium | reverse complement strand
TGTGCGGCGCGGCGGGCGTCGCGCGCGCGCAGGCGTCCGCGCCGGCGGCGGCCATGCCGGCCGCTTCCGCGCCTGCCGCGAAGAAGCCGCGCACGACCGCGGACATCCTGCGCGAGGCGCCGGCCAGCGCGTGGCGCACCGTCGACGCGAACGACGTGCTGGTGATGACGCTGCCGTCCGGCAAGGTCTACATCGAGCTGGCGGAGCGCTTCGCGCCGCACCACGCCGCGCAGATCCGCACGCTGGTCGCGCAGCACTACTTCGACGGGCTCGCGGTGCTGCGCGTGCAGGACAACTTCGTCGCGCAATGGGGCGACCCGGAGGCGGAAGCCGATCCGCCGGGGCCGAACGTCCGCTCGCTCGGCGCCGCGGCGCCCAAGTTGCAGCCCGAGTTCTCGATCAGCGACAAAGGCCTGAAGATCGCGCGCCTGAAGGACCGCGACCTCTGGGCGCCGGTCACCGGCTTCGTCGACGGCTTCCCGGTCGCGGCCGACCCGAAGACGCACCAGGCCTGGGTCGCGCACTGCTACGGCACGGTCGGCGCCGGGCGCGACACCGCGGTCGACAGCGCGAACGGGGCCGAGCTCTACGCCGTGATCGGCCAGTCGCCGCGCGCGCTCGACCTGAACATCACGCCCGTCGGCCGCGTGCTGCAGGGCATGGAGCTGCTGTCGTCGCTGCCGCGCGGTGGCGGCAACATGGGCTTCTACGACAAGCGAGAGCAGGACACCCGCATCGAGCGCGTCGAGCGCCTGGGCGACATCCCCGAGGCGCAGCGGCCGGACGTGAAGGTGTTCCGCACCGAGTCGCCGCAGTTCGCCGAGATCGTGGAGTCGCGGCGCAACCGCAAGGACGACTGGTACGTGCACCGCGCCGGCGTGATCGACCTGTGCAACATCACGGTGCCGGTGAAGATCGAGCCGAAGCCGGCCTCCTGAACGCCGGCCTGTGAGGCCTTCCGCGACAATCGCGCGATGAACCGACCCTCGCCGGCGCCGCGCGCCTTCACCTTGATCGAGTTGCTGATCGTCGTCGCGGTCATCGCGATCCTGGCCTCGATCGCGCTGCCGTCGATGCTCTCGCGCGTGGTGCGCGCGCAGGTCGTGCAGGGGCGCGCGCTGGTGGGCTTCGTGCAGGCCGCCGTGCAGGCGAGCTACGCGGCGTCGGGAGTCATGCCCGCCGACAACGCCGCCGCCGCGGTGCCGCCGGCCGACCACGTCGTGAACAACCTCGTCAGCAACGTCGCGGTGCACGCCGGCGCGATCGTGCTGACCTACGGCAACCAGGCGAACCGCGCGATCGCCGGGCGCAAGCTGACGCTGCGGCCCGCGGTGGTCGACGGCTATCCGCAGGTGCCGATCGCCTGGGTCTGCGGCGCGGCGGCGGTGCCGGGCAACATGAGCGTGCACGCGCCGGACGAGACCGACCTGCCGGCGCCGTACCTGCCGCTCGACTGCCGCGCGCCGGCGCATTCCTGATCCGCCCACGAAAAAGCCGCCCGGAGGCGGCTCGTGCGCTGGCGCTTGCTGCTCTGGCGCTTGCTGCTCGGCACGCGCCGTCCAGCAGGCGGGCAGGGCGCTCAGTCGGCCTTCTGCAGGTCCTTGACGGCCTTCAGCACCTCGTCGACGTGGCCGGCGACCTTGATGCCGCGCCATTCGGCGACCAGCACGCCGTTGGCGTCGATCAGGAAGGTGCTGCGCTCGATGCCCTTCACCTTCTTGCCGTACATGATCTTGTTCTTGACCACGCCGAACATGTGGCAGAGCTTCTCTTCGGTGTCCGCGATCAGCTCGAACGGGAGCTCGAGGCTCTGCTTGAACTTCTCGTGCGACGCCATGTTGTCGCGCGAAACGCCAAAAACGACCGCGCCCGCCTTCGTGAAGTCGGCGTGCTGGTCGCGAAACTGCATCGCCTCGGTGGTACAACCCGGCGTGTGATCCTTGGGGTAGAAATACAGCACCACGGCCTTGCCGGCGAAGGCGTGGGGCGTGAACTTGACGCCATGGGTGGCGAGTGCTTCGAATTCGGGTAGCGGCTTGTTCAGTGCAGGCGTCATGTAGAGTCTCGGTCGAGCCGTCGGTCGATCTGTGTGCGTGACGTGATGGGGGCCTTCGAGAGCAGCACGCTGTCGATTCTCGACCTCCCCGCGCAGCCAGCTCAGGCACAACCGTCGATTATAGAGTGAACTGCCCAGCGTCCCCGTGAGGGCAGGCCCTCATGCGCTTCGCGCACGCGCCGGGCAGGGCGCGCGACGGTGGAAACAGGGCCGCGGCACGGCACGCGGCGCCACTGTCGCGCAGGCGTCAGGCCGCGGGCTGGCGCGGCTCGAGCAGGATCGCCGCGACCACGCGGCGGCCTTCGTTGGCGAGCACGGTGTAGGTCCGGCAGGCCGCGCCGCTGTCCATCGTCTCGATGCCGATGCGCCGCTCGATCAGGCTGCGATAGAGCGCCGGCGACACGAAGCGCAGCTTCGCGCCGCTGCCGAAGATCACCACCTCCGGCTCGAGCGCCAGGATCGCGTCGAAGTGCGCCGGCGTCAGGTCCTCCACGCGCGTCGCGTCCCAGTCCAACGAAGTGCCGACCCAGGGC
>JASLEM010000156.1 GCA_030151165.1 Burkholderiaceae bacterium | reverse complement strand
GCTGAGGCCGTCGTCGAGGTAGCGCTCGATGGTGTCGAGGTCGCGGATGCCGCCGCCCAGCTGGATCGGGATCTCGCTGCCGACTTCCTTGATGATGGCCTTCACGGCCGACTCGTTGACCGGCTTGCCGGCAAACGCGCCGTTCAGGTCGACGAGGTGCAGCCGTCTCGCTCCTGCGTCGAGCCAGCGCCGTGCCATGGCGGCCGGGTCGTCTCCGAAGCTGGTGGAGGAAGCCATTTCGCCTTGTTCGAGGCGGACGCAGTGACCGTCTTTCAGGTCGATCGCGGGAATCAGCAGCATGGCGCGGGCCCGTCAGGGCATCCAGTGCAGGAAGTTGCGGTAGAGCCGGAGGCCGAGGTCGGCGCTCTTCTCGGGGTGGAATTGGGTGGCGAAAATATTATCCCGCGCGACAGCAGAGGTAAAGCGTTCGCCGTATTCCGTCGTGCCGGCGCTGTGGCGCGCGTCCGCCGGCGCGGCGTAGAAGCTGTGGACGAAGTAGAACCAGCTGTCGTCGGGGATGCCGGCCCACAGCGGATGCGGCGCGTCCTGGCGCACGCGGTTCCAGCCCATCTGCGGCACCTTGAAGCGGCTGCCGTCGTCCTGCAGCCGGCCGTCGAGGCGGAAGCGACGCACCTCGCCCGGGATCAGCGCGAGCCCGGCGGTATCCTGCTCCTCGCTGCGATCGAGCAGCATCTGCATGCCCACGCACACGCCCAGCATCGGCTTGCGCGCCGCGGCGTCGAGCACGGCCTCGAGCATGCCGGAGTCGCGCAGCTCGCGCATGCAGTCGCGGATCGCGCCCTGCCCCGGCAGCACGATGCGGTCGGCCGCGAGGACGTCCTCCGCCTTCTGCGTGATGACGACGTCCACCCCGCTGCCCTCGGCCGCCTTGATCACGGCCTGCGACACGGACTTCAGGTTGCCCATGCCGTAGTCGACGACCGCGACGGTGGCCGTCATAGCGATCCCTTCGTCGACGG
This sequence comes from Burkholderiaceae bacterium, assembly GCA_030151165.1. Next base: position 4,126 of record JASLEM010000156.1, on the reverse strand, counting down.
GATCACGCCCAGCGAGCGCTCGTCCAGCGTCATCGCCATCCGCAGCGCGCGGCCGAAGGCCTTGAAGATCGTCTCGCACTGGTGATGGGCGTTGTGGCCCTTCAGGTTGTCGATGTGCAGCGAGACGCCCGCGTGGTTCGAGAAGCCCTGGAAGAACTCGAAGGCGAGCTGGGTGTCGAACGCGCCGACCATGCCGGCCTTGAAGTCGACGTCCATGTGCAGCCCGGGGCGGCCCGAGAAGTCGACCACCACGCGCGACAGCGCCTCGTCGAGGGGCACATACGCGTGGCCGTATCGGGTCAGGCCCTTCTTGTCGCCGACGGCCTGCGCCACCGCCTGGCCGAGCGTGATGCCGACGTCCTCGACCGTGTGGTGGCCGTCGATGTGCAGGTCGCCCTCGGCGTGGATCTGCAAGTCGATCAGCCCGTGGCGCGCGATCTGGTCGAGCATGTGGTCGAAGAAGCCGATGCCGGTCTCGAGCGTGGCGGCGCCGGTGCCGTCGAGGTTGACGCGCACGCGGATTTTCGTTTCCTTGGTGTCGCGCTGGACGGTGGCGATGCGAGGGGCGATGGTCATGCGGTCTTCTCGAGGTCTTCCAGCGCGCCGCGCAGCGCGGCGAGGGTCTGCGGATTTTCTTCCGGCGTGCCGATGGTGATGCGCACGCAGTTCGCGAGCAGCGGATGCAGCCCGGAGACGTTCTTGATCAGCACGCCCCGCGCCTTCATGCCGTCGAAGACACGCTTCGCGTCCGGCACGCGCACCAGGATCATGTTGGCTTCGCTCGGGTACGGATGCGCGCCGGGCAGCGCGGCGATCGCTGCCGCCAGCTTCTCACGTTCCGCGCGGATCGTGGCGGCCTGTTTCGCATATTCGTCGGCATGCTCGAGCGCGAACAGCGCCGCCTCGCAATTGAGCACGCTGACGTTGAACGGCGGCCGCAGCTTGTCGATCTCGGCGATCAGCGGCCGGCGCCCGATCAGGTAGCCGATGCGCACGCCAGCGAGGCCGAACTTGCTCATCGTGCGCATCAGCAGCACGTGCTCGTGGCGGCGCAGCCGGTCGAGCGAGTCGCGCGCGGCGAACGGCTGGTAGGCCTCGTCGATGACGACGAGCCCCGGCGCGGCCTCGATGATCGCGTCGACGACGCTGTCGTCCCACAGGTTCGCGGTCGGGTTGTTCGGGTAGGCGATGTACAGCAGCGCGGGCTGGTGCTCGCGCACGGCGGCGAGCATCGCCGGGCCGTCGAGCTCGAAGTCGGCCGTCAGCGGCACGCCGACGAACTTCAGGCCCTGCAGCTTCGCCGACATCTCGTACATCACGAACCCGGGCAGCGGCGCCATCACCGTGTTGCCAGGGACATCCGCGGCGAGCGTCAGCAGGCTGATCAGCTCGTCGGAGCCGTTGCCCAGCATGATGTCGCAGCCCTCCGGCATCGCCGCGTGCTTCGCGAGCTCGGCGCGCAGCACGTCGCCGCGCTCGGCCGGGTAGCGGTTCAGCGCGACGTCGGCGAGCCGCTCGCCCAGCTGCCGGCGCAGGTCGGCCGGCAGCGGGAACGGGTTCTCCATCGTGTCGACCTTCACCAGCCCGGCGCTCGGCTGGACGGCGTAGCCGTGCATGCCTTGCACGTCGGCGCGGAGGTAGCGGGTCAGGCGGTCGGACAGGGTCATGGCCGTGGCTCCTGGACGGTGAGCACCGGCGGCACCGAGGAATCGTTGTCCAGGATTTCCGGGCCGACGAGGAAGGGATTGACGATCTGGAGCTTGTCGATGCACTGGCCGTGTTGCAGATCCTCCGTCAACAAGAGCTCGCAGGCCTGGTGCTGCGCGGCGGCGACCATCAGCGCGTCCCAGTAGTTGATCTGGTAGCGACTTTCAACGGCCCACGCGCTGTCGATGGTGGGCTGGTCGATGAGCCACGGATTCCACGCCTGGTATCGGCGAACCTCCGCCCGCGCATCGGCCGCCGAGATGGCGGTCGCGAACCGCTTGCGGGCGTTGGCGTAGAACTGGTTGAGCACCTGTGTGCTGAGACGCCCGCAGCGGCGCGTCCAGCATTCGCCGATCCATTGACGCGCACGCTGCTGCTTGACGAGATCGCGGTCGTCGAACGCATAGAGCAGCACGTTGGTGTCGACGAAGACCGCTCGCATGGCCGTCATTCGGCGCGGGGCTTGCTGCGGTCGTACATCTCGTCGCGCGTGAGATAGGCGCCGCTGGACTTGCCCCAACTGCGCCATTCCAGTGCTTCGCGCATCGCGCGCTCGTACGCGTCGTCATGCCGCATCTTGTCCGCCAGCATCTCGCCGATCAGGCGCGACACGCTGGTGTTGCGACGCGCGGCTTCCATGCGCGCCCAGTCGGCGACCGTGTCTTCCATCGTGACGGTGACGTTCTTCATCGTGGCACCTTGCCCGGAGCAATCACACGAACTTCGTGTTCCACAATTTTCGTGCGACACGAAGTTCGTGTCAATTCGCCTGGCGCGAATCAGGCCTTCTTCAAACGCATCTCCGCGGCGCGCGCATGCGCCTGCAGCCCTTCGCCATACGCGAGTTCGGCCGCGATCGGGCCAAGAATGTTGGCGCCCGCTTCGCTTACCTGGATGATGCTGCTGCGCTTCTGGAAATCGTAGACACCCAGCGGCGACGAGAACCGCGCCGTGCCGGACGTCGGCAGCACGTGGTTCGGGCCGGCGCAGTAGTCGCCCAGGCTCTCGCTGGTGAAGGCGCCGAGGAAGATCGCGCCGGCGTGGCGCAGCAGCGGTTCCCAACGTTCGGGCTCGCTGCTGCTGACCTCGAGGTGCTCGGGCGCGATGCGGTTGCTGATCTCACAGGCCTCGTCCATCGAGCGCGTGTGGATCAGCGCGCCACGGCCTTCCAGCGACGCGCGGATCACCGCGGCGCGCGGCATCTCGTCGACGAGGCGGTCGATCGCGGCGCGCACCTGGTCGAGGTAGCCGGCGTCCGGGCACAGCAGGATGCTCTGCGCGAGCTCGTCGTGCTCGGCCTGGCTGAACAGGTCCATCGCGACCCAGTCGGCCGGGGTCGAGCCGTCGGCCAGCACGAGGATCTCGCTCGGGCCGGCGATCATGTCGATGCCGACCTGGCCGAACACGCGGCGCTTGGCGCTCGCGACGTACGCGTTGCCGGGGCCGGTGATCTTGTCGACGGCGGGCACCGTCGCCGTGCCGAACGCCAGCGCGGCCACGGCCTGCGCGCCGCCGATCGTGAACGCACGATGCACGCCCGCGATGTACGCCGCGGCCAGCACCAGCGCGTTGCGCTCGCCGCGCGGCGTGGGCACGACCATCACGATCTCGCCGACGCCAGCCACGTGCGCGGGCAGCGCGTTCATCAGCACGCTCGACGGATACGCGGCCTTGCCGCCCGGCACGTAGATGCCGACGCGATCGAGCGGCGTCACCTTCTGCCCGAGCAGCGTGCCGTCCTCGTCGCGGTATTGCCAGCTGCGGCCGCAGGCTTCCAGCTGGCGCTCGTGGTAGCTGCGCACGCGCCGCGCGGCCGACTCGAGCGCCGCGCGCTGCGCCGGCGTGATCGCGTCGAACGCGGCCTTCAGCTCGTCGCGCGTGAGTTCCAACGCCGCGACCGACCCGGCGACCAGGCCGTCGAAGCGCGTGGTGTACTCCAGCACCGCGGCGTCGCCGTTCGTCTTCACGTCGGCGAGGATGGCCTCGACGCGATCCTCGATCGCGAGATCCGCGTCGGCCGACCAGTGGCGCAGCTTGGCGAACTCGGCTTCGAAGTCGGAGGCGGAGGTGTCGAGCTGGCGGATCTGGACCGGCATGGTGACGAGCCCGTGGCGGGCGGTTGGAGAGAGGAGACGGAAGACGCTCAGGCCTGCTTGCCGATGGCTTCGGAGAACGCCGCGATCAGCGCGCGGATGCGCTCGCGCTTGAGCTTCAACGCAGCCTGGTTCACGACGAGGCGCGACGAGATGTCCATGATGCGCTCGACCTCGACCAGCTTGTTGGCCTTCAGCGTCGAGCCGGTCGAGACGAGGTCGACGATCGCGTCGGCCAGGCCCGTCAGCGGCGCGAGCTCCATCGAGCCGTACAGCTTGATGAGGTCGACGTGCACGCCCTTGTCGGCGAAATGCTGGCGCGCGAC
>JASLEM010000127.1 GCA_030151165.1 Burkholderiaceae bacterium | reverse complement strand
GCGCCGGTGGCGCGCATCCCTTTGCGGGCGTCGTTTCATGGTCGGCACCTACAATCCGGGGTTTCGGATTGAGAGGGATCTCGTGTCGATCATTGGCATCCTGGACATCGTCATCGCGGTGTATTTCGCGGTGCACGCGGTGCGGACCGGGCGCAACACGGTGTGGCTGTTCGTGCTGCTGTTCGCGCCCTTCCTCGGCAGCCTGATCTACTTCTTCGCCGAGTACCTGCCCGAGCTGCGGCAGTCGGGCGTGGCGCGCAAGTCGGCGCGCGTCGTGGGCAAGCTGGTCGATCCGGGGCGCGAGATGCGCGAGGCGCAGGCGGCCTTCGACCGCACGCCGACCGTCGACAACCGCTCGCGCCTGGCCGAGGCGCTGCTGGCGCGCGGCGATGCCGGCGCGGCCGTCGAGCAATTCCAGCTGTGCGCCAGCGGCCCCTACGCGAAGGACGCGAAGTTCCGCCTGGGCCTGGCGCGCGCGCAGCTCGCCGCCGGCCGCCACGCTGCCGCGGCCGACACCCTCGAGCGCCTGTTCGCCGACGAGCCGCGCCAGGCCGACGGCGAGGCCGCGCTGTGGCTGGCGCAGGCGTTGACGCAGGTCGACGAGGCGCGCGCGCTCGCGGCGTTCGATCACGCGAGCCAGGTGCACAACACCACCGAGACGCTGTCCGCCTACGGCCTCTATCTCGCGCGCCTCGGGCGTGACGCGCAGGCGCGCGCGATGCTGGAGCGCGTGCTGCACAACGCCAAGGTCGGCACGCCGTCGTCGCGCGAGCTGAACCGCGACGCGATCGAGCAGGCGCGCGCCGCGCTCAGGACGCTGGAGTCGCGCGGCGCCTGACGCGCCGCCGGCGACGTCACGCGGCTTTCGGCAGCGTGAAGTGGAACGCCGCGCCCTGGTCGGGTGCCGCGTCCGCCCACACGCGGCCGCCGTGGCGCTCCACCGCGCGCCGCACGATGCTCAGGCCGATGCCGTGGCCCTCGAAGCGGCGGCCGTGCAGGCGCATGAAAGGCTGGAAGAGCTGGCTCGCGGCGTCGGCGGCGAAGCCCACGCCGTTGTCGCGCACGTGCACCGTCACGCCCTGGTCGTCGACGCTGGCCTCGATGCGCACGATCGGCGGATGCGCATCGCGCGAGAACTTCAGCGCGTTGGCCATCAGGTTCACCAGCACGGGGCGCAGCAGGTCGGCGTCGGCTTCCACGTCGGGCAGGTCGCCGACGATCCACTGCGTCGCGGCGACCGCGCCGGCGGACGGCTGGCTCAGCCGCAGCTGCGCGATGACGTCGCGCGTCAGCGCCTCGAGCGCGACGGTGCGGCGTGCGAGCTTCGCGTCCCCGACGTGCGCCAGCTGCAGCAGCGCGCTGATCAGCTTGGTCGAGGTCTCGGCCTGCGCGGAGATCGCGGCGAGCGAGCGGTGCACCATGTCGAGGTCGCCGGTGCCGATCGCGTCCGCCGCCAGCCGCGCGAGGCCGGCGATGCCGCCGAGCGGGCCGCGCAGGTCGTGCGAGACGCTGCGGTTGAAGCCCTCGAGGCTCGCGACCAGCTCCTGCAGTTCCACCGTGCGCTCGGCCACGGTGGCCTCGAGGTTGCGGTTGACGTCGTTCAGCGCGGCCTCGGCCGCGGCGCGCCGCGCGACCTCGGACTCCAGCGCGCGCCGGCGCCGCAGCAGGCTGACGGTGAGCAGCGTCATGCCGAAGAACAGGATCGGCATCACGCCCAGCAGCCGGAAGCTGCCCGGCTCGACGCGCAGCGTCAGCAGCACCGCGTAGGTGCAGGGCACCGCGAGCAGCGCCAGTCCGAGAACGACGTGGCCGGAGCCGGGCTCGTCCGCGGAGCGCCGGAACGCCAGGATGCCGGTGCCGATATAGCAGACCATCAGCGTGAGGTTGGCGACGACGCGCGGCACCGGGATGCCCGCCACGAAGCACAGCAGCGTCGCGGCGATGGGCGCGGTCAGGAGCGTCCAGCGCCGGCGCTGCGACGGGTCCGCGGCGCCGAGGTAGCGGATCACGCCGATGCTCATCGCGGCCACCGCCGAACTCAGCACCGTGCTCCAGAACCGGTCGGCCAGGGTCTCGAGATAGCGCGACGCGGGCGGCTGGTCGGCCTCGAAGAAGTACCAGAACGCCGCGAGGCCGAAGCCGCAGGCCAGCCACGCCATGCCGGGTTCGCGGTCGCGCCGGGCCATCGCGATGAACAGCAGCCCCAGGGTCGCGAGCACGAAGGCCGCCATCATGGCGGCGCTGACGGGAGCGGGGGAAAAGGGCAGGGGATTGGAAGGGTTCATGCGGAGGACGGGAACGACAGGCGTTCAACCCACGGCATGCTCGATGCCGCGTGGCGACGCTGCCCACCCTCCGGGGGCATGAATTTGGGTCGATTCTGGACTGTGCGCGCCGCGCCGGCAACTGCCCGTTGCAAGTCCTGTCGCGAGGTTGACGCGCCGACCGTGTCAAACTGCGCGCCCATGTCCAACACCACGCTTTACGGCATCTGCGTCCTCATCTGGGGCACCACCTGGTTCGCCATCACCGCGCAGATCGCGGTGCTCGCGCCGGAGGCGGGCGTCGCGATCCGCTTCGGGCTCGCGGCGCTCGTGCTGATGACCGCCTGCCACCTGCGCGGCACGCGGCTGCGCTATCCGCCGCGCGTGCACGCGCTGTTCATCGCGCAGGGGCTCGCGGCGTTCTGCGCGAGCTACGTCTGCGTCTACCAGGCCGAGCGCTTCGTCGTCAGCGGCGTCGTCGCGGTCGGCTATGCGGCGTCGCCGCTGTTTGGGCTGGTACTGGCCCGGGTCTGCCTGGGTTCGCGGATGTCGGCGCGGGTCGCGCTCGGCGGCGTGGTCGGCATCGCGGGCGTCGCGCTGATCTTCTGGCACGAGTTCGCGCGCCTGACGCTGTCGCAGCACGTCGTCTGGGGCGCGGAGCTGACGATGGTGTCGGTGCTGCTCGCCTCGATGGGCACCATCGCGGCCGCGGCCTACCACCGGCACGGCGTCAGCGGCTGGGGGCCGCTCGCGTGGTCGATGAGCTACGGCTCGGCCGGCGCGCTGCTGTTCGCGCTCGCCATCGGCACGCCGTGGAACTGGTCGTGGCACCCGGCCTTCCTCGGCTCGCTGCTGTACCTGTCGCTGTTCGGCTCGATCGCCGCGTTCGGCGCCTACATCGCCCTCGTGCGCCGCGTCGGCCCCGCCAAGGCCGGCTACATCGGCGTGCTGACGCCGGTGGTCGCGCTCGTGATCTCGTCGGCCTACGAAGGCTTCATCTGGACCGGCCTGACGGTGGCCGGCATCGCGCTCGCGATCGTCGGCAACGTCATCGCGCTGTGGCCGGGCACGAGCGTCGCCGAAGGCTGACGCCGCGCCGCGGGCGCTGCCGACTCACGCCAGCTCGATCTCCACCATCACCGGCGCATGGTCGCTCGGCCGTTCGAGCTTGCGCTGCGCCTTGTCGATCGTGCACGCGCGCACGCCGGCGCGCAGCGGCTCGCTGACGAGGATGTGGTCGATGCGCAGCCCCTGGTTCTTGCGGAACGCGAGGTTGCGGTAGTCCCACCAGCTCCACAGCTTGGGCGCCTGCTCGAACAGGCGGAACGCGTCGTGCAGGCCGAGGTCGACCAGCGCCCGGAAGTGCGCGCGCTCCTCGTCGGTGCAATGGATCTGGCCGGCCCAGGCGACCGGGTCGTGGACGTCGCGATCCTCCGGCGCGATGTTGAAGTCGCCCATCAGCACCAGCTTCGGGTGCGCGGCGAGCTCGGCCTTCAGCCAGTCGTGCAGCGCGGTCAGCCAGGCCATCTTGTAGGCGAACTTGTCGCTGCCCGGCGCCTGCCCGTTCGGGAAGTAGCCGCCGACCACGCGCACCCCGCCCACCGTGCCCGCGATCACGCGCGCCTGCTCGTCGGCATGGCCGGGGATGTTGCGCACCAGGTCGGTCGCCGGCTCGCGCGAGAGCAGGGCGACGCCGTTGTACGTCTTCTGCCCGAAGAACTCCGCGTGCCAGCCGGCCTCCTTCAGCTCGGCGTGCGGAAACTTCTCGTCGACGAGCTTGGTCTCCTGCAGCACGACGGCGTCGGGTTGCGCGGCGGCGAGCCAGTCCAGCAGGTGCGGCAGGCGGACGCCGAGGGAGTTCACGTTCCAGGTGGCGAGTTTCATAAAACGTCTAAGTTGTTGATTCGCTTAGAAAATTATTGGATTCAGCCAGACGTTGCCCGCTTGGTTACCCGTCGTCCGTAATGCTAACCAGCCGGTATCGCGACCCGCCCCGTCACTT
>JASLEM010000058.1 GCA_030151165.1 Burkholderiaceae bacterium | reverse complement strand
CTGGGGCGGCTGGTGGTTCTGGGATCCGGTGGAGAACGCGTCGTTCATGCCGTGGCTGGCCGGCACGGCGCTGATCCACTCGCTGGCGGTGACCGAGAAGCGCGGCGCGTTCAAGTCGTGGACGGTGCTGCTGGCGCTGCTCGAAGGTCGGCTCGACGCCACCTGGGCCCGCTGGACGCGCCCGTGGACGACCGCCGCCTGGTCGTGCCTGACGATCGGCATCATGCTGGGCAGCGCGTGGGCCTACTACGAGCTCGGTTGGGGCGGCTGGTGGTTCTGGGACCCGGTGGAGAACGCATCGTTCATGCCCTGGCTCGCCGGCACCGCGCTGATCCACTCGCTGGCCGTGACGGAAAAGCGCGGCGCGTTCAAGTCGTGGACGGTGCTGCTCGCGCTGCTCGCGTTCACGCTGTCGCTGCTCGGCACGTTCATCGTGCGCTCGGGCGTGCTGTCGTCGGTGCATGCGTTCGCCACCGACCCCGCGCGCGGCCTGTTCATCCTGATCTTCCTGGGCGTCGTCGTCGGCGGTGCGCTGGTGCTGTACGCGTGGCGCGCGCCGCAGGTCGGCCTCGGCGCGCGGTTCGCGCTGGTGTCGCGCGAGTCGATGCTGCTGGGCAACAACATGCTGTTCGTCGTCGTCTGCGCGTCGGTGCTGCTCGGCACGATGTACCCGCTGCTGCTCGACGCGCTGCACATGGGCAAGATCTCCGTCGGCCCGCCGTACTTCGAGGCCGTCTTCCTGCCGCTGATGGTGCCCGTCGTGCTGCTGATGGCGCTCGGGCCGCTCGCGCGCTGGAAGGAGGCGTCGCTGCCGTCGCTGTTCCACCGGCTGCGCTGGGCCGCGCTGGCGTCGGTGCTGGGCGCGTTGGCCACCGGCTTCCTCAACGGCAGGCTCAACCTCGTCGCGACGCTGGGCTTCCTGATGGCGTACTGGATCACGGCGTCCATCGTCACCGACGCCGTCGAACGCCTGAAGTCGGACGGCGGCGCGCAGCTGTCGATCGTCGCGCGCCTGCGCCAGTGGCCGCGCTCGCTGGTGGGCATGTGGCTCGCGCACCTGGGCGTGGCGGTGTTCGCGTTCGGCGTGAGCATGGTGCGCACGTACGAGGTCGAGCAGGACCTGACGATGGCGATCGGCAGCATCGCCGACGTCGGCGGCTACACGTTCCGCTTCGCCGACGTGCACGACCTGACCGGCCCGAACTACGTCGCGAAGCAGGGCGACCTGCAGGTGACGCGCAACGGCAGCACGGTGACCGAGCTGCACCCCCAGAAGCGCGTCTACCGCGTGCAGGGCACCGAGACCACCGAGGCCGCGATCCAGCCGGGTCTCACGCGCGACCTGTACGTCTCGCTCGGCGAGCTGGTGTCGCCCAATACCTGGACGCTGCGCATCCACGTCAAGCCCTTCGTCGACTGGATCTGGGGCGGCTGCCTGCTGATGGCGCTCGGCGGCATGGTGGCGGTGAGCGATCGCCGCTACCGGCAGCGCGCGCGCCGGACCGAGGAAAACGCGCCGCTCGGCGGGCCGCCGGTGCGCGTCGTCGGGCCGCTCGGCGCCAGCGGGGACGCGGCATGAACCTGAAGTTCCTGCGCTTCGCCATCCCGCTCGCGATCTTCGGCGTGCTGGTCGTCTTCTGCGCGGTCGGGCTGCATCTCGACCCGCACGAGGTGCCGTCGCCGCTGATCGACAAGCCCGCGCCCGAATTCGCGCTGGCGCAGCTCGACGCGCCCGCCGTCACGACCCGCCGCGCCGACATGCTCGGCAAGGTCTGGATGCTCAACGTCTGGGCCTCCTGGTGCGACGCCTGCCGTGAGGAGCACCCGTATCTCGTCGAATTCTCGAAGCTCAAGGCCGTGCCGATCTACGGCCTCGACTACAAGGATCACCGCGAGCCCGCCCAGCAGTGGCTCGCCGAGCGCGGCAACCCGTACGACGCCTCGCTGTTCGACGAGAAGGGCCGCGTCGGCATCGACTTCTGCGTCTACGGCGTGCCCGAGACCTTCATCATCGACAAGCAGGGCGTGATCCGCTTCAAGCAGATCGGCGCGCTGACGCCCGACGTCCTGCAGAACAAGGTGATCCCGCTGCTGCGGAGGCTCAATGGCTGATGCATCGCTCCCCGCACGCCTGGCGCGGGCGGCGGTCGTCGCCGTCGCGGGGCTCGTGTTCGCGGCCGGCGCGTGGTCGCAGGCGGCCTCCGCGCCATCCGAGCCCGCACCGGCAGCGGTTCCGGCGGCCGGCATGGTGCAACTCATCGCGCCGAAGGCCGTGCCGACCGCCGCCGACCCGGCGCTCGAGGCCCGCATGCTCGCGATCACCGCGGAGCTGCGCTGCCTCGTCTGCCAGAACCAGACGATCGCCGACTCCCACGCGGACCTTGCCGTCGACCTGCGCCAGCAGGTGCGCGAGATGATCAAGGCCGGCCGGACCGACGCGCAGATCCGCCAGTTCATGACCGACCGCTACGGCGACTTCGTGCTCTACAACCCGCCGCTGAAGCCGACCACGCTCGTGCTGTGGCTCGGGCCGGCGCTGCTGCTGGTCGTCGCGCTCATCGCGTTGATGGTCGTGATCGCGCGCCGCGGCCGGCTGGCCGACGACCGCTTCGAGCCCGACCCGGACTGGAGCGAAGACGACCCGGCCGGCGACGACGCCGGCCCGTCGGTCTGCCACCCGCAAGACATCGCCCGCCCCGGAGCGCCCGCATGACGCTGTTCATCCTCCTCTCGCTGGTGCTCGTCGTCGCGACGCTCGCGATCCTCGTCGCCCGGCGCCCGGTCGCGGCGCACGTGACCGACCCCGCCACCGCCGCGATCGCCGCGACGCGGCCGTCGCGCGGGCTGGTGCTGGCGCTCGGGCTGGCGATCGCGATCGTCGTCGTCGGTGGCTACGCCTGGGTCGGCTCGCCGCGGATGCTGGCCGTCACGCCCGACGCGCCGCCCGGGCCCGGGCCGGCGCTGGACGCGCAGGTCGACACGCTGCAGGCGCGCGCCGAGGCGCATCCGACCGACGCGCGCGGCTGGCTCCAGGCCGAGCAGATGCAGGCCGCGGCCAATCATCTCGAGGCCGCCGCGCAGGATTTGCGCAACGCGCTCGCGCAGCGCCCGAACGACGCCGACCTCATGGCCGAGCTGGCCGACCTGGTCGCGAGCACGCAGCACCGACTCGATGGCGAGCCGATCCAGCTCGTCGACCGGGCGCTCGCCATCAACCCGAACCAGGTCAAGGCGCTGGCGCTGAGGGGCCAGTACGCGATCACGCAGCGCGACTTCCGCACGATGCTGACCGCGTGGAGCCACGCGATCGAGGTGGCGCCCCCGGGCGACCCCATCGCCGGGCTGCTGAAGCAACGGCTCGACGCGCTGCGCGAGGCGGCGGCCGCCGCGAACACCGGCGCGGCGTCGGCACCGGCCGCGCGCTGAGCAGGCGCCGGGTCGGCGCGGCGGCGGCTTGGCAGCGCCGCCGTGCCTTCGCGCCTTCTTCGAGGTCGAGCCCGAGGCGCGCGCTCCAAAGTCGCGTGAAAGCGGAAATCCGCCGCAATCCGCCGCCCGCCACCCGTCGAGCAGGCTTGACTCGACGTCGAAACACGGCTGCTGCAGTTGCGTTTGCACACAACTGACTCATCCCCGGCCGTTACAAAACAACTTGTAACTGATTAGCCGGGGGTCGCAACGTCTGCGCCGAATTACCGGACTTTTTTCACACTTGATCGCGCATCTTCACTGCGAAGATGCGCCCGAAGCGCCGGAGTGTGCAAACCGCATGCCCGGCCACGCCGAGCGCCGAGCCGGCGCCGTCCGCCAGAAATTCAACGATCCGTCGGGTACCCGTGCCGCCAGGCCCGGGTGGATTCATGTCCAGCCTCCACAGCAACGTCACCGCCAATGCCGACGAAGCGCCGCCGCCCGCCGCGAGCGCGGCCGTGAGCGTGCCCGGCGCGGCGGCGGCCGGCGGCTGGTATCGGCGCGAGGAGGCCATCATGGGCACCTCGATCAGCGTCGAGCTGCACGCCACGAGCCGCGCGCAGGCCGACACCGCCGTCGAGGCCGTGATGGCCGAGATGCACCGCATCAACGCGACGATGAGCCCGCACAAGGTCACGTCGGAGCTGTCGCTCGTCAACATGGGCGCGGCCGAGGCGCCGATCGTGGTGAGCGCCGAGATGTTCGGGCTGCTCGCGAAGGCGGTCGAGTTTTCGCGGCTCTCCGGCGGTGCGTTCGACATCACCTACGCCGGTGCCGGCCACCTGTACGACTACCGCGCCGGCGTCGCCCCGGACGCCGCGGCGCTCGCCGCCGTGCGACCGCTGGTCGGCTGGCGCCACCTCGAGCTCGACCCGGCCGCGCGCAGCGTCCGCTTCGCGCGCCCCGGCGTGCGCATCGACCTCGGCGGCTTCGCGAAGGGCCATGCGGTCGACAACGCGATCCGCATCCTGAAGCGCCTGGGCATCGAGCACGCGATGGTCGCGGCCGGCGGCGACAGCCACGTCATCGGCTCGCGCGGCAACCGGCCGTGGACGGTCGCGGTGCGCGACCCGCGTCGCGCCGACGGCGTCGTCGCGGTGCTGCCGCTCGAGAACTGCGCGATCTCGACGTCCGGCGACTACGAACGATTCTTCGAGCGCGACGGCGAGCGCTTCCACCACCTGCTCGACCCGCGCACCGGCAAGTCGCCGCACGGCGTCCGCAGCGTGACGATCATCGCCGACGACGGGCTGACGACGGAAGCCTTCTCGAAGACCGTCTTCGTGCTCGGCGTGGCCGAAGGCCTGCGCTTCGTCGAGGCCCACGCGGGCGTCGACGCCGTGATCGTGGACGCGCAGGGTGCCCTGCACTACTCCGCCGGACTCGTCGGTTGACGGACGAACCAGAAGAACATCGAGGAACCCCCATGAAGCTCAGCCCCTCCTTCCCAACGCGCGCGCTCGTCGGCAGCGCCGCGGCGCTCGCCGCCGCCGGTGCCCTGTCGCTGGCGGGCTGCGGCGGCGGCACCTCGCACAACACCGACTCGTCGACCGTGACGGTGCAGGGCGACGTCGCGATCGCGTACACCAAGCGCGTGCGCACGCTGGGCCTGAGCTTCAACCCGACCAACGGCGCGCCGACGGCCCCGGGCGGCGACCTGATGATCCGCGAGAAGGCGTCGCCGAGCGCGCCCGAGCACAACATCACCGCGTCGATCACGCAAGGCAAGGGCGACGCGAGCGCGCCGGAGATCTCGTACGACGGCAAGAAGATCCTGTTCGCGCTGAACTGCCCGACGTCCAACACCTCGCAGATCGGCGGCGTCGCCGCGTGCACGGGCCACTGGAACATCTGGGAATACGACATGACCACCGGCGGCCTCGCCGGCGGCTCGCTGCGGCGCATTACGTCGTCCGCCAGCGACGACGTCGATCCCGTCTACCTGCCCGCCGGCCGCGGCATCGTGTTCTCGTCGAACCGCCAGACCGGCTCGCACGACAACCAGGCCCTCGGCCACAGCTACTACGCGCTCGACGAATACGAGCGCGAGCGCGTGTTCAACCTGCACACGATGGCGCTGGACGGCAGCAACGTCACGCAGATCTCGTTCAACCAGAGCCACGACCGCCACCCGACGATCCTGCAGACCAGCATCGGCGCCAACGCGACGGCGGGGCAGATCATGTTCTCGCGCTGGGACCACGTCGGCGGCCGCAACCACTTCAAGATCTTCAGTGTCAACCCGGACGGCACCAACATGTTCGTCCTGTACGGCGCGCACAGCGACGGCAACAGCTTCCTGCATCCGCGCCAGATGGATCCGGCCGGCAAGTACGCCGGCCAGCTCGTCTCCGACCTGATGCCGCTGCAGCGCACGCAGGAAGGCGGCGCGCTGATGTTCATCGACGCGACGAACTACTCCGAGCAGAACACGCCCGCGCGGCCGGACATCCCCGCCAGCGGCGGCCAGATGCAGGTGACCGCGCAGCAGCTCAACATCGACCGCGGCGTCTCGCGCTACGGCCGCATCACGACGCCGTATCCGCTGTGGGACGGCACCGACCGCGTGCTGGTCGCCTACCGTCCGTGCGAGGTCACGAAGAACGGCTCGATCACCTCGTGCGCGAACCTGACCGCCGACGAGCTGGCGCGCGTGTCCGACATGGACCGCTCGGTGGCCGACGTCGCCGCCGATCCGATCAAGGACAACGTGCCGCCGCCGTACGCGATCTACATGTTCGACCCGAAGGACCAGACGATGCTGAACGTCGCGGCGCCGCCCGACGGCTTCATGTACGTCAACCCGGTGCCGCTGGTCTCGCGCCCCGAGCCCGCCTCGACGCCGCCGGCAGGCTCCGTCGATGCCGACCTGGCCGCGAAGCACCTGGGCACGCTCGCCGTGGCCAGCGTCTACGACACCGACGGCCTCGGCCGCATGGGCGACCCGATCCTGGCGCCGCTCGACACCGCCGCCGGCTGCAGCGCCGCGATCGCCAAGACCGCGCCGACCGATCCCAACGACACGCGCGCGCAGATCGCCGACGTCGCCGCGATGAAGGACCCGGCCAACGCGGCCTACGGCTGCGCCCCGGCGCGCTTCGTCCGCGTGGTGCGCGCGGTCGCGCCGCCGTCGAACATGATGAAGCTGCGCAGTTCGCTCGGCGAGACTGACTTCGAGGCGCAGCAGGTGCTCGGCTACGCGCCGATCGAGCCGGACGGCTCCATCAAGCTGACCGTGCCGGCCGACACGCCGCTGGCGCTGTCCGTCGTCGACGCGCAAGGCCGCGCGTTCCAGGTGCACACGAACTGGATCCAGGTGCGCCCCGGCGAACGCCGCACCTGCGATGGCTGCCACAGCCCGCGCCGCGGCGGCGCGATCAACTCGGGCGCGGTCGCCAACAGCACGCCCACGAGCTGGACGGCCGCGATGCAGGCCGCGCACAAGCCGGGCGAGACGATGGCCGACACGCGTACGCGCATCGACCCGACCGCGCTGACGCTGAAGGCCGATCCCGTCACCACCGACATCTGGGCCGACACGACCAAGGCCGGCGTCACCGCGCGCCCCTCGATCGCGCTGCTCTACACCGGCAACGCCAACCCGGCCGACGACCTGAAGACGACGGCGCCCGCCAACGGCGTCATCAACTACCCGACGCACATCCAGCCGCTGTGGACGCGCGATCGCGGCGCGAACACCTGCACCAACTGCCACAACCTGTCCGACCACCTGAACCTGCTCGGCACGATCGGCGGCGACGGGCGCGTGGCGTCGTACGACAGCGTGATGATCGGCGACCCGCAGCTCGACGCGTCGGGCCGCCCGGTGATCTTCTTCGACGACGGCGTGCCGATGGTGCAGCGCCTGGACGCCCTCGTGAACACCGCCGCGAGCGAAGGCGAGGCGACCGGCCTGGCGCGCAAGAGCCGGCTGATCGAGATCCTGTCGGGGCAGTCGCTGATGTCGGACGCGGCGGCGAAGACCACGCACCCGAACCCGCCGTCGACCGCGCCCGACCACTCGAAGATGATGAACAAGGCCGAGATGCGCCTGCTCGCCGAGTGGATCGACACCGGCAGCAAGTACTACAACGACCCGTTTGACCCGACCAGCGGCGTGCGCGTGGTGCCGACGCTGGACGAGACGAGCTTCGCCTCGACCGTCTACCCGATCATCAACGCCACCTGCTCGAACTGCCACGTCGCCCACGGCAGCGACAACACGCCCACCGGCGCGACGTCGTTCCACAACAACCGCTACGTCATGACCGGCGACGCGGACGGCGATTTCGGCGCGACGCTCGCGATGATCTCGGATACTTGCCATCCGCCGATCGACTACCTGCTGGCCAAGCCGTCGACGATCCCGCACCCGGACGCCGCCACGACCCAGACGACCGCCGTGCTGCCCGCGGGTGGCGCCGACTACACGACGATCGCGAACTGGATCGCGGCCGGCTGCCAGACTCCCTGAGGATTGCGATCTTGAACCTGACTTCCCGTTGCAGCGCCCACGCCACGCGGCACGCGTTCGCCGCCGCGATCGCAGGGGCCGCCCTGCTCGCCGGCTGCGGCGGCGGGGGCGACCCGCTGACGAATCCGTCGACGGTCTCGAACCCGACCACCGGCACCGGTGCCAACGGAACCGGCAGCTCGCTGTCGTTCGCGTATTTCCAGAAATGCGTGCAGCCGATCTTGCTCGCGCAGCTCACCATCACGCAGAATGGCACGACCTCGACGAACTCGTGTTCCGGCGCGGGTTGCCATGACAGCAACACCGGCAAGGGCGGCGCGCTGCGCATCGTCGTCGCCGCCGCGCCGCAGACGCTGCCGTCGTCGTACGACACGTCGGGGGAGCCCTCGGAGGCCTCCGAGGTCACCACGATCCGCGCGTCCGACATGTACAAGACCTTCTACTCGGCCCAGGGCGTCACCATCCCCGGCAGCCCGTTCCAGAGCCGCCTGCTCGAGAAGCCGCTGCTGCTCAACGTGCTGCACGGCGGCGGCCAGGTCTTCCCGAACGAGGACGACCCGAACGTCAAGGTGATCGCGTACTGGATCAGCCATCCGATGCCGAGCGGCCAGAGCGAGCTCAACGCTTCCGCCTTCTCGATGTTCACGCCCGCGGATCCGGTGGCGGGCACGTGCAACACCCAATGAGCGGCGTCGCCGCACCGGGCGCGCCCACGCCGCGCGCCCTCGCCCTCGCTTGCTGGCGCGCCTGCGTGATCGTGGGCGCGTTCGCGTCGCCGCATGCGTTCGCCGCCGATGCGCCCGTGCCGGCCGCGGCGGCGTCCGCGCCGGCCGAACCGGCCTCTGCAGCGGCGAGCGCGCCGGCGCCGGCGGTCGACCGCACGGCGACCGTCAAGACGCGCGGCTCCGACCAGGCGGTCGAGATCCCCGCGCCGCTCACCGCCACCAGCGCCCCGACCGTGCCGGTGGCCGACAGCGTGCCGGGCGGCGACAAGGTCGAACGCGTGCAGGTGACCGCGCCCTACATCGAGCTGCACACCTTCCCGGGCCGCGGCTACCCGATCTTCTACACGGCCGCGCGCGGCGAGTGGCTGTCGATCGAGCTGCGCCACACCGACTGGTTCAAGGTGCGCACGGCCAGCGGCAAGGAAGGCTGGGTCACGCGCGCCGACCTCGAATCCACGCTCACCGAAGGCGGCGACCAGCAGACCTTCCGCGACGTGCTGCTCGCCGACTACCTCGCGCGCCGCGTCGAGTTCGGCGTCGGCTACGGCCGCTTCCACTCGGAGCCGATCGTCAAGGCGTGGCTGTCGTACCGGGTGTCCGACACGCTCAGCTTCGAGTCGACGCTCGCGCAAGTCCAGGGCGTGTTCTCGGGCACGACGCTGTGGCACGTGAACCTGCAGGCCGAACCTTGGTCCGACCAGCGCTTCTCGCCGTTCGCGGGCATCGGCATCGGCCGCTTCGACAACATCCCGAACCACAGCCTGGTCGAGAACCAGAAGACCAACGCCCGGCTCGCCGACGCGATCATCGGCGCGCGCTACCACCTCAGCGACCGCTTCATGGTGCGCGCCGACTACGCGATCTACACGGCGTTCGTCTCGCAGGAACGCACGCAGGAATACCGCGCGGGCACCGTCGGCATCTCGTTCTTCTTCTGACGCGGCCGCGCGTTCCCCGCACCCCGTCCGCACGCACCGAAAGCATCATGCGCACCTCGTCCCGATTCCTCACGCAACGCCGGCCCGCGCTGGTCGCGGCGCTGGCCACCGCGTTGGTGCTGGCCGCCGTCGCGGTCGCGCCCGCGACCGCCCGCGCGGCCGACGCCTCGCCCGACACCGCGACCGGCACCGCCAGCGACGGCGCGCCGACCGACCAGGTCATCGTGCCGCAGGTCGAGCGCCGCGACGTGCACAAGCCGAAGTACCCGTCCAACGACTTCGAGATCGGCCTGTTCGGCGGCACTTACTCGACCCAGAACTTCGGCACCGCCGGCGCGTTCGGCGGCCGCCTGGGCTACGACATCACCGAAGACTTCTTCGTCGAGGCCACCTACGGCCGCACCAAGGTGAGCGACGCCACGTTCCGCCAGGTGCTGCCCGGCGGCGTGTTCACGAAGGAGAAGGAGACGCTGTCGTACTACGACATCGACCTCGGCTACAACTTCCTGCCCGGCGAGATCTTCATCGGCAAGAACTGGGCGAAGGCGTCGACGATGTACGTCGTCGCCGGCGTCGGCAACACGACCTTCGACGGTCAGCGCAACCAGACCTGGAACTTCGGCGTCGGCGCGCGGCTGTTCCTCGCCGACTGGGTGGCGCTGCGCGCGGACGTCCGCGACCACATCTTCTCGCTCGACCTGCTGGGCAAGCGCTCGTCGACCCAGAACCCCGAACTGACGCTGGGCGTCTCCTTCTTTTACTGAGGCGCGGGCCGATAAGACGTGACGCTCCGCGCGTGCCGCGGCCCTCCCGTTCGATGCCCCAGCCGAGTCCCTTCCCCATGCGCAACTTCAGCCTCCTCCCATCGCTCCGCCACGCCGCCGCGCTCTGCGCGCTGGCGCTGTCCGCCCTCGGCGCCTCCGCCGCGACGGCGCCCGCGGCCGCCGCCGTCGCCACCGCGCCGGACTTCACGCTGCACGCCGCCGACGGCCGCAACGTGCGCCTCGACGAGCTGCGCGGCCAGGTCGTGCTGGTCAACTTCTGGGCGACGTGGTGCGGCCCGTGCCGCGCCGAGATGCCGCGCCTGGACGGCCTGTACAGGAAGTACGGCAAGTCGGGCTTCGTGCTGCTGGGCGTGAACATCGACGACAACCCCGCGACCGCGCTCGCCACCGCGCAGAAGCTGGGCGTGTCGTTCCCGATCCTGCTCGACACCGACAAGAAGGTCAGCAAGCTCTACAACCTGACCGACATGCCGTCGACCGTCGTGATCGACCGCGACGGCAAGATGCGCTTCCTCCATCGCGGCTACCGCGACGGCGTCGAGGCCGACTACGACCAGCAGATCCGCGGGTTGCTGAAGGAATGACGATGCATGCTTTCCGTCTTGTTCCCCGCTTCGTTCCGCGCGCCGCGCTCGCCGCGTTCGCGGTCGCGACGATCGCCGGCTGCGCGATCAAGCCGATCGAGCCCTGGGTCAAGCCCTACGACCGCGAGCGCCTGGCCGACCCGATCATGAAGGCGCGGCTCGACGAGCTCCCGCCGCGGCAGATCGACCACATCTACTCGGTGCGCGAAGGCGCGCGCGGCGCCACCGGCGTGCAGGGAGGCGGCTGTGGCTGCAACTAGGTTCATCGCGAGCGTGGCGGGCGTCGTCGGCGGCACGCTGGCCGCGGGCGCGGCCCAGGCCGTCGACCTGCCCGAGGATCGCGCCGAGACGATGTACCACCTGTACGACGGCGGCGGCGTGGTCGCCTCCGGCCCCGCGGTGCTGGTGCGCAAGAGCATGCTCGATCGCGTCTCGCTGCAGGCCGGCTACTACGTCGACTCGGTGAGCAACGCGTCGATCGACGTCGTCACGCAGGCGAGCAAGTATCGCGAGACGCGCAACGAGTTCGATCTCGGCGTCGACTACGTCGTGCGCGACACGCTGATCAAGGTCTCCGGCTCGCGCAGCAAGGAGCCCGACTACCTCGCCGACACCTTCAGCGTCGACCTGTCGCAGGACGTCTTCGGCGGCATGACGACGGTCGCCTTCGGCTTCAGCCGCGGCGCGGACAAGGTCGGCCAGAAGGACGTCGCCGGCTGGATCGACTCGGCGCGCCACTGGCAGTACCGCCTCGGCGCGACGCAGATCCTGACGCCGCGCTGGACGGCCAGCGCGAACCTCGAGTCGATCGACGACGACGGCTACCTCGGCAGCCCGTACCGCCTCGCGCGCGTGTTCGACTCCTTCGTCCACGAGCGCGACCCGCGCACGCGCGAGAGCAAGGCGCTGAAGCTGTCGACGACCGGCGACATCACCGGCGAGGGCGCGACCAACCGCAGCTCGATCCGCGCCGAGTACCGCTACTTCTGGGACACCTGGGGCATCCGCGCGCACACCGCGGAGGTCGGCTACAACCGCTACTTCGGGCCCAACCTCGTCGCCGAGACCTTCCTGCGCTACTACCGCCAGGAACACGCGGTCTTCTACAGCGACGACGCGCCCACCGAGACGCTCTACGTCAACCGCAACCGCCAGCTCTCCACGTTCCACGACGTGGGCCTGGGCGCGACGCTGACCTACACGCTGAAGAGCGTCCCCGGCAAGTACGACGTCAAGGTGAGCGGCGCCTACCAGTTCATGGGCTTCCGGTACTCCGACTTCACCGACGTCCGCACCAACCGGCCGTACTCGTTCAACGCGAACATCGTGCAGACCGTCGTGTCGGCCACGTTCTGAACCACCAATGAGAGCTCGCAGCATGATGAATCGAACTCGCGCGGCGCTGGTCGCGCTCGGGATCTGCGTGGTCTCGGCGACGTCCGTCCGCGCCGCCGACGCCCCGACGGCCACGCCGCTGCCGCCGGCCGTCGCGCAAGCCCAGCCCCTGCTCGCACCGGCCGCGCCGGCCAGCGCCGCGGCCCCGGCCGATGCGGCCAGCGTGCCCT
>JASLEM010000033.1 GCA_030151165.1 Burkholderiaceae bacterium | reverse complement strand
CGAGTCGGCGCTTCCGGGCGCGATGGAGAAGCTCGAGGCGCTGGGATGCGGGAAGCCCGTGGTCGGGCTCGTCATCCCAAGGGGGTACTCGTTCAACCTCGACGGCACGTCGATCTACCTGACGATGGCCGCGGTCTTCATCGCGCAGGCGACCAACACGCCCATGACGCTCACGCAGGAGCTGACGCTGCTCGCCGTGCTGCTGCTGACGTCCAAGGGCGCCGCCGGAGTGACCGGCAGCGGCTTCATCGTGCTGGCAGCGACGCTGTCGGCGGTCGGCCACGTCCCGGTCGCGGGGCTGGCGCTGATCCTCGGCATCGACCGCTTCATGTCGGAGGCGCGCGCACTGACGAACCTGATCGGCAACGGCGTCGCGACGGTCGTCGTCGCGCGCTGGACCGGCGAGCTCGACGCCGAGCGGATGCGGCGCACGCTGAACGGCGAGACGGCGGCGGAGGCCGACGAGCCCGAAGCGGTCCTCGATCGCCAGCGCGCGCATCTGGCGCCCACGACCTAGCTCCCCCCGCGCTCCACCCCGACGAGGGCGGACTTCTGCCCGCGCGGGGGAATGTCGTGCCGGCGCAGCCCTGCTACTGTACAAACATCCAGCCTTCGCGGACAATCGCCGCACCCTCAGGAGACCGCCCATGGACATGCCCGTCAAAGCCCTCAACACCGAAAAAGCCAAGGCTCTCCAGGCCGCCCTCGCGCAGATCGAGAAGCAGTACGGCAAGGGCACGATCATGCGGCTCGGCGAGGGCGAGGTGATCGACGACATCGAGGTCGTCTCGACCGGCTCGCTCGGTCTCGACATCGCGCTCGGCGTCGGCGGCCTGCCGCGCGGCCGCGTCGTCGAGATCTACGGGCCGGAGTCGTCGGGCAAGACGACGCTGACGCTCCAGGTCATCGCCGAGATGCAGAAGCAGGCCGGCACGTGCGCGTTCATCGACGCCGAGCACGCGCTCGACGTGCAGTACGCGCAAAAGCTCGGCGTCAACCTGCAGGAGCTGCTCATCTCGCAGCCCGACACCGGCGAGCAGGCGCTCGAGATCGTCGACGCGCTGGTGCGCTCGGGCTCGGTCGACCTCGTCGTCATCGACTCGGTCGCGGCGCTGACGCCCAAGGCCGAGATCGAGGGCGAGATGGGCGATTCGCTGCCGGGCCTGCAGGCGCGCCTCATGAGCCAGGCGCTGCGCAAGCTCACCGCGACGATCAAGAAGACCAACACGATGGTCATCTTCATCAACCAAATTCGGATGAAGATCGGCGTCATGTTCGGCTCGCCCGAGACGACGACCGGCGGCAACGCGCTCAAGTTCTACGCCTCGGTCCGGCTCGACATCCGCCGCATCGGCTCGATCAAGAAGGGCGAGGAAGTCATCGGCAACGAGACCAAGGTCAAGGTCGTCAAGAACAAGGTCTCGCCGCCGTTCAAGACCGCCGAGTTCGACATCCTCTACGGCGAGGGCATCAGCCGCGAGGGCGAGATCATCGACATGGGCGTCGAGGCCAAGGTGCTCGAGAAGAGCGGCGCCTGGTACGCGTACGAGGGCGAGAAGATCGGCCAGGGCAAGGACAACGCGCGCGAGTTCCTGAAGGAGAACCCCGAGCTCGCGGTCGAGATCGAGAACAAGGTCCGCTCGTCGCTCGGCATCCCGCTCCTGCCTGGTGCCGCCGAAGAAGAGGCGCCCGCCAAGCTGAAGGTCGTCAAGGACTGACGTGCCTCCTGCCGCGCGCTCGCTCAAGTCGCGCGCGCTGCAGCTGCTCGCGCAACGCGACCAGAGCCGGCTCGAGCTGCGCACGAAGCTCCTGCGGCACGCGCGTGCCGCGCTGGCGGGCGGTGACGACGTCGCCAACGACGTCGATGCGGGCGAACGCGCGATCGCCGAGGTCGAGGCACTGCTCGACTGGCTCGAGTCGCGCGGCTTCCTCTCCGACGCTCGCTTCGCCGAGTCGCGCGTGCAGGCGCGCCAGGCGCGCTTCGGGCGGTTGCGCATCGAGAGCGAGCTCGGCCGTCACCGCGTCGAGCTGCCGTCCGAGCTCGCCACCGCGCTCGCCGCGAGCGAGCTGGAGCGCGCGGCCGCCGTGCGTGCGCGTCGCTTCGCGCGCCTTCCCGCCGACGCGGCGGAGCACGCCGCGCAGACGCGCTTTCTCCTCGCCCGCGGATTCGCGCCCGAGCTCGTCCGGCGACTGATGCGAACGCTCGGGCGCGCGTCGGCGGACGTCGCGCCGCACGACGAAGGCTGATCCGCCGCAGCGCTCGCGCCGACTCCGTCGCGGCGCTCGCGTCGACACCATCGCTGCGCTGCGCCGAGGGCTTCGGCCCCGGCGGAGCGGCAAGTTCGCGTGCTACATTTCTCCGCGCCCTCCCGGGCCTGCGGGCGGGGTCCGCGCAGCTCCTCCGCTCTCCGCAGCCGTTCCTCGATGAAGATCCACGAATACCAGGGCAAGGAGATCCTTGCCCGCTTCGGCATCCCCGTGCCGCGCGGCTACCCGGCGTTCAGCGTCCGCGAGGCGACCGAGGCGGCGCAAAAGCTCGGCGGCTCCGTCTGGGTCGTCAAGGCGCAGATCCACGCCGGCGGCCGCGGCAAGGGCGGCGGCGTCAAGCTCGCGCGCTCGGAGGCCGAGGTCGCGCAGCTCGCTGGCCAGATCCTCGGCATGCAGCTCGTCACCCACCAGACCGGGCCGCAGGGACAGAAGGTGCGGCGCCTCCTGATCGAGGAAGGCGCCGACATCAAGAAGGAGTACTACCTCGCCGTCCTGACCGACCGCGCGACGCAGAAGGTCGCGATGATGGGCTCGAGCGAAGGCGGCATGGACATCGAGCAGGTCGCGCACGACACGCCGGAGAAGATCGTGCGCATCTTCATCGACCCGCTCGAGGGGCTGAGCGACGACGCGGCGCGCGAGCTCGCGACGGGCATGGGCCTGCCGAAGGAGACGCTGCCGCAGGCGGTCGACGTCTTCAAGCGCCTGTACCGCTGCTACATGGAGACCGACGCGTCGCTCGCCGAGATCAACCCGCTGATCCTCGAAGGCGGCAAGAACGGCGGGCCGCCGCAGATCAAGGCGCTCGACGCGAAGTTCAACTTCGACTCGAACGCGATGTATCGGCATCCCGAGATCGCCGCCTACCGCGACCTCGACGAGGAGGACCCCGCGGAGATCCAGGCGAGCAAGTTCGACCTCGCGTACATCCAGCTCGACGGCAACATCGGCTGTCTCGTCAACGGCGCCGGCCTGGCGATGGCGACGATGGACACGATCAAGCTGTTCGGTGGCCAGCCGGCGAACTTCCTCGACGTCGGCGGCGGCGCCTCGGCGGAGAAGGTCACCGAGGCGTTCAAGATCATGCTCGCCAACCCGAAGGTGAAGGCGATCCTCGTCAACATCTTCGGCGGCATCATGCGCTGCGACACGATCGCCGAAGGCGTCATCGCCGCCTGCAAGGCGACCAACCTCGCGGTGCCGCTCGTCGTTCGCATGAAGGGCACGAACGAGGAGCTCGGCAAGAAGATGCTCGCCGAGTCGGGCCTGCCGATCATCAGCGCCGATTCGATGGCCGAGGCGGCGCAGAAGGTGATGGCGGCGCTCCAGCAGCCGGCGAAGAACCCGTGAGGCGCACGGGCGCCTCCGAGGCGAAGACCGAAGCGCGCAGCGCGAAGGGTTCCGAATGAGCATCCTGATCGACAAGAACACCCGCGTCATCACGCAGGGCATCACCGGCAAGACCGGCCAGTTCCACACCCGGATGTGTCGCGACTACGCCAACGGTCGCGCGTGCTTCGTCGCCGGCGTCAATCCGAAGAAGGCCGGCGAGGACTTCGAAGGCATTCCCATCTTCGCGACCGTCCGCGAAGCGGCGCGGCAGACCGGCGCGACGGTGAGCGTGATCTACGTGCCGCCCGCGGGCGCCGCCGCGGCGATCTGGGAGGCGGTCGAGGCCGAGCTCGATCTCACGATCTGCATCACCGAAGGCATCCCGGTGCGCGACATGCTCGAAGTGAAGGCGAGGATGCGCGCTCGCGAAGCGGCGGGCGCAAAGAAGACGCTGCTGCTCGGCCCGAACTGCCCCGGGCTGATCACGCCCGACGAGATCAAGATCGGGATCATGCCGGGCCACATCCACAGGAAGGGCAGGATCGGCGTCGTCAGCCGCTCGGGAACGTTGACCTACGAGGCGGTCGCGCAGCTCACCGAGGTCGGGCTCGGACAGTCGAGCGCGGTCGGGATCGGCGGCGATCCGATCAACGGCCTCAAGCACATCGACGTGATGAAGCTGTTCAACGAGGACCCCGGCACCGACGCCGTCGTCATGATCGGCGAGATCGGCGGCTCCGACGAGGCCGAGGCAGCGCGCTGGTGCAAGGCCAACATGACCAAGCCCGTCGTCGGCTTCATCGCCGGCGTCACCGCCCCTCCGGGCAAGCGGATGGGCCACGCCGGCGCGCTGATCGCGGGCGGAGCCGACACCGCCGACGCGAAGCTCGCCGTCATGGAGGAGAGCGGCTTCACCGTGACCCGCAATCCTTCCGAGATGGGGCGCCTGATGAAGGCGCTGGTGTGAGCGCACACGCGACGGCTTCGCCGGAGCCGGCATGGACCTGATGTCGGGTGCCCTCTGGGGCGCATTCGGCGCGATCGTCGTCGCCAACATCCTGCTCTCGGGCGACAACGCCGTCGTCATCGCGATGGCGGCGCGTTCGCTGCCGCCGTCGCAGCAGAAGCAGGCGATCTTCTGGGGCAGCGTCGCGGCGATCCTGCTGCGGATCGTCCTCACGATCGTCGCCATCCAGCTGTTGCAGCTGCCGTTCCTCAAGCTCGTCGGGGCGCTCCTGCTGCTCTGGATCGGGATCCAGCTCCTCGTCGAGAACGAGGACCACGGCGAGGTCAAGGCAGAAGGCACGCTCATGGCCGCGATCCGCACGATCCTCGTCGCCGACCTCGTCATGAGCCTCGACAACGTCATCGCCGTCGCCGGCGCCGCCGATCGCGCCCCCGAGGCCTACCGCATGCCGCTCCTGATCGTCGGCCTGGCGATGTCGATCCCGCTGATCATCGTCGGCAGCACGCTGCTGATGAAGGTGATGGAGCGCTTTCCGGTCATCATCGTCCTCGGCGCGGCGCTGCTCGGCTGGATCGCCGGCCAGATGTTCGCGACCGATCCGGCGCTCGACGGCTGGATGAAGGCCAACGTGCCCGAGCACGCGGAGCTGATCTTCGGCGTCGTCGGGGCGGTCGTGGTCGTCGTCGTCGGTCGCTGGCTGCACCATCGCCGATCGGGCCGCGAACAGGTGCTGGAACCAAGGCACAATTCCTCGCGTTGAACGACCTTCTCGCCGCCGCCGTGCCCACGATGACGCTCGAGTTCCACTGCGCCACGGACACGGGTCGCGCCCGCAGCAACAACGAGGACTCCGCCGTCCTCGACGAGGCGACCTCTCTGGTCGTCCTCGCCGACGGCATGGGCGGCTACAACGCCGGCGAGGTCGCGAGCGGCATGTGCACCGCGTTCATCAAGACCGAGCTCGGCCGCTGGCTCGCCGAAGCGTCGGAGTCGGCGACCGACACCGACGTTCGCCGCGCGATGGACATCTGCGTCGACAACGCCAACCGCGCGATCTTCAACGCCGCCAACTCGAACCCGCAATACGCGGGCATGGGGACGACGCTCGTCGTCGGCGTCTTCCGCGAGAACCGGCTCCTGCTCGGGCACGTCGGCGACTCGCGCTGCTATCGCCTGCGCGGCGGCCGCCTCGTGCAGATCACGCACGACCACTCGCTCCTGCAGGAGCAGATCGATTCGGGCCTGATCACCGCCGAGCAGGCCGCGTTCTCGGCGAACAAGAATCTCGTGACGCGAGCGGTCGGCGTCGAGGACACGGTGCTGCTCGAGACGCACCTGCACGACGTGCTGCCCGCCGACGTCTATCTGCTGTGCTCCGATGGCCTCTCCGACATGGTCGATGACGAGGCGATCTGCCAGCTGTTGCAGAGTTGCGAATTACTGCCGGAAGCCGCGCAGGCTCTCATCGACGCGGCCAACGAGGCGGGCGGAAAGGATAATATCTCCGTCGTACTCGTCCGGGTGAGGGGCCCCGCGGGTGCAGCGCGTTCGTGGTGGCCGTTTCGCCGCTGACGCCGCACCGGGCAGCCGGCCCTCCGCGCCCGCCGAGCGCGGGCAATAGAAGACAGAGACTGAGGTAGACATGGGCAAGCTGGTCGTATCGCTCGACGGGGTCGTGATCAAGGAAGTTCAGATCACGAAGGACAAGACCACACTCGGCCGGCGCCCGTACAACGACATCGTCATCGACAACCTCGCCGTCAGCGGCGAGCACGCGGTGTTGCAGATGGTCGGCGCGGACGTGTTCATCGAGGATCTGAACTCGACCAATGGCACGTACATCAACGGCAAGGCGATCAAGAAGCAGTTGCTGTCGCACAGCGACGTGATCGAGGTCGGCAAGTACAAGATCAAGTTCCTGGTCGAGGACAACGCCGACTACGAGAAGACCATGATCCTGCGCCCGGGTACGGCCCCGAGCAGCGGTTTCGGTCTCCCGAGTTCGTTCGGCGGCCTGGGCCCGGCCCCGGTGTCGACGACGCCGGCGGCGATCAAGGTGCTGAACGGCCCGGCGGCGGGCCGCGAGGTGACGCTGACCAAGGTCGTCACGACCGTCGGCAAGCCGGGCGTGCAGGTCGCGTCGATCACCAAGCGTCCCAGCGGCTACGTGTTCGCGCACGTCGAGGGCGGCGCCCGTCCGGTGGTCAACGGCGCGCCGCTGACGGCCGAATCGGTCCCGCTGAAGAACGGTGACGTGATCGAGCTGGCCGGCACGCAGATGCAGTTCGTCCAGGTCTGAGCACCGCGACGCCACGATGAGCAGGGGCCGTGAGGCCCCTTTTTGCTGCCCGAAGCCGACGGAGCGGCCCGGAATCCTGTATCGAGATGCATCCGGCTTGTCAGGCGATCGCCTACGCGCGTGCATGTTTTCACGGCATCGGCGGGGCGTCACGTAAGTGACGGCAATAAGTCCCCGGAACGCGGAATCGGCGCTTAGCAGCGGGCGGCGGGTCTTCTACAGTGCCCCCATGAAGATTCGCGTGCTCGGTTGCGCTGGCGCCATGGCGGCCGGCTACAGAACCACCTCGTTCCTGCTTGACGACGATGTGCTCATCGACGCGGGCAGCGGCGTGGCCGAACTGAGCGTCGAGGCCATGGCCAAGGTCGACCACATCCTGGTCACCCATTCCCATCTGGATCACGTGCTGTCGATCGGCCTGCTGGCCGACACCGTGCAGCGCCGCCGCGCCCAGGCCGGACGCCCCGCAGTGCAGGTCCACGCGCTCCCGGAGACGCTGCAGGCCCTGCGCCAGCACATCTTCAACGGCGTGATCTGGCCCGACTTCACCCGCCTGCCGACGGCCGAGCGTCCGGCCCTGAGCTTCCACCCCTTCGCCGTCGGCGAGCGCCTGAACCTGGGCGGCCGCGAGATCGAGGTCCTGAGTGCCGCGCACACCGTGCCGGCCGTGGGCTTCGCGGTGGATGGTGGTGCGGGCGGTCATTGGGTCTTCACCGGTGACACCGGCCCGAATCCGGCGCTGTGGGAGCGCCTGAGCCAGCTCAAGCTGGCCCATCTGATCATCGAATGCGCCTTCGGTGACGACGAGTGCGAACTGGCCGGCATCAGCCAGCACCTGTGCCCGACCACGCTGGGTCGCGAGCTGGCCAAGCTCGAAGGTTCGATCGACGTCCACATCACCCACATCAAACCCGGCGAACGCGCCGCGGTGATGGATGCGGTGGCCGGTCTGCGCGGCGACCATCGCGTGTCGGCGCTTGAGAACTTCCAAGAGTTCACTCTGGCCTGACAAAACTTTGCAGTGACCGTCACGCCTGACAAAGCGCGGCAGGTCGGACTGACAAAAAGCGTCACTTGAACTTGGGCGGATATCGACAGGGCGTGCGCTCCGTCACGGATCTGAGAATGAATCTTGTTGGCACGGGGCCTGCATTCAGTAGGGGGGGCTCTACCCCAACAATTTTCCTTCTCAGGAGTTCCCCATGAAGCGCGTCCAACAAGGTTTCACCCTGATCGAACTGATGATCGTCGTGGCGATCATCGGCATCCTGGCTGCCGTGGCTCTGCCGGCTTATCGTGATTACACGATCAAGGCCAAGGCGTCCGAGATGTACGCTGCCGCCGGTCAGCCGAAGGCCAACATCCAGGAATGGGTGTCGGTGAAGGGCGTGATGCCCGGATCCTCCGACATCGCCATGCCGGTGGCTACGCCGGGCTCGATCGTGTCCACCACTGCCTGGGACGGCGCCAACGTGACTGTGACGGCCAGCTCCGCCGAAGCCGCGCTGAAGGGCCTGACGGTTATCGTCAAGGCCAGCCCGCTGACCACCGGTCAAGAAACCGTGGTCTGGACTTGCAGCGGTGGCACCGTGCCGCTGAAGTACCTGCCGGCCAGCTGCAAGTAATCGATCGCACGAGTTCGAATCGCATAAAAGGGGCTGCCCGCCGGGCAGCCCCTTTTGCATTTCCGGTGGGCGACGCAACTGTCAGTCAGGGTGCTGCGTTTGTCGACAAAGTTCGGCGCCGGTGCGACCAAAACCGGCACTGTTGGTGCTCTCACTCGTGAAGTCCGTGCCGGATCGCACGAAAGTTCGAGCCAATTGCGTTGGCACGATGCATGCAAGCAAAGGGTGTCCGCGAAGAGATCGCGGCAGATCCCCACTATCGGAGCAAGACATGAAGCGCGTCCAACAAGGTTTCACCCTGATCGAACTGATGATCGTCGTGGCCATCATCGGCATCTTGGCCGCCGTGGCCCTGCCGGCTTACCGCGACTACACGATCAAGGCCAAGGCGTCCGAGCTGTACGCCGCCGCCGGCCAGCCTAAGGCCAACATCCAGGAATGGGTGTCGGTGAAGGGCGTGATGCCCGGATCCTCCGACATCGCCATGCCGGTGGCTACGCCGGGCTCGATCGTGTCCACCACTGCCTGGGACGGCACCAACGTGACTGTGACGGCCAGCTCCGCCGAAGCCGCGCTGAAGGATCTGACGGTTATCGTCAAGGCCAGCCCCCTGACCACCGGTCAAGAAACCGTGGTCTGGACTTGCAGCGGTGGCACCGTGCCGCTGAAGTATCTGCCGGCCAGCTGCAAGTAATATCCGGCCCGCCGTAGCGAAGGCTGCCTTTTGGCAGCCTTTTCTCTTTTGGTGTACCGGTGGCCGATGACTGCCGTCGAAGGGGGAAGAATGTTGGAGCCTATGCGGGCAGACGCACGACGAGCCGCGTTGATCTTCTTGGTCGGCCTGGTGTTGTTGCTGGGGGCAGCGATCACAGGACTGGTCCCCTATCCTGGGCAGAAGCAATGGCTAGAGGCATTCGAAGTGGGCGGGAGAGTCAGCTTCCCCTTCATCTATGCGTATGCCTCATTGGCAATCTTCATTTTCTGGGCGACAGCGCCTGACGTGTGGGAGCGCCGCGTCGCATTCCTATCCTGGCCTGTCTTGGCGCTGGGACTCAAGCTCCGCTACTTTGCCGACGCGGACATGCTGCGGCTTGTTCAATCTGGAGACGTCAACGCCCTGCATTGGATCGTCGGGTCTTTAGCGCTCGCTTGTGTCGTGCCACTGCTGTGGGGGTGCATCAAACCCACGTCCGACCCCGCCATGCGCCAATTGATCGGTCGACGCCGTGATCTGGTGTTGTTGACCGTGATGTTCTCCTTCGTGCCATCGACGGCACTGACGATGACTGCCGCCCTGCATCCTCAGACCTGGGATCTATACGCGCTTCAGTTTGATCGGGCCGCAGGCGTTTCTACGATGCCCGCGCTGGTGCCGTGGCTGAAGCGTTCGATCGTTCTCGAGAACATCCTGTTCTTGTCCTACGCGTACACGCCGGTGGCATTTCTGCTGGTCGCCGCCGCGCAAGTGCGCCGCGGTGGCACACCGCCGATTTCGGCCTTGCTGGGCTGGGTGGCGCTCTCCGTAGGCGCGCTCAGTGCCTATCACCTGTTTCCGATCACTGGGCCCGTGTACGTCTTCAGCAGCGACTTCGTCAACGTCGTGCGAGACATCCCGGATGATGCGCTGAAGCTTCTGGTGGTCGATAACTATACGCGCAATGGCATGCCGTCGATGCATTTCGGCTGGCTCTTCGCCGCAGCGATCGTCTACTCCTTTGGCGAATCAAGCTGGTGGGGGCGCTGGCTGATGGGCCTATGGGCGGCGGCCGTGGCCGCCTCGACCCAGATGCTCGGCGAGCACTATGTCATCGACCTGGTCGTCTCGCCCCCGTTCACGTTGGCGATCCTTGCACTGTGCTGCGTGCGCCGCCCCTGGCGCGGTGATCGCGCCCGCATCGTCGCCATCGGCTTGACGACCTGGCTGGCGTGGGTGGTCGTGTTGCGCACTTCGGTGCCTTGGATCGTGCATCACGCCTGGGTCGCGAAGGCGATGGTGGTGGTGACGCTGGGCATCGGTGCCTGGCTGTTGTGGCTGTTGCGCCGCCTGGTCGTGAAGACTGCTCCCATCGCGCTCGTTCCTCGCGTGCCGATGTCGACCGCGCGACGGGGTGCCCTGGCCATCACCGCCGCCAGCGGCGGAGCGTCCGCCGTCTTCCTGTGCGTCGCCGCGAAACAGGTCCAGTTGGTCGGCATGGACTCGGCGCGTGCGCTGGTGATGGCATTCGCGGGCGCATTGGTAGTCCTCGCGGTAGGGGCGCTGATCGGAGCGCGTGTCCTTGCTCGCGCGCGAACGCCGCAGCGCGCGCATGCCGTGCTGGAGGCGGCCCAGGCCGTGCTGGCTGTGATCGCACTGCCCGTACTGAGCCTGCTGGTCGGTCTGGCAGGCGACACGGCAGCCCTGCCGATCGCCTTGGCCGTCCTGCTTCCGATGCTTCTGCTGATGGGCGCGCGTTTGCCGACACTGACCGCTTCGCTGGAGGAGCTGGGCAGCACGGCCGCCGCGCGGGCCGGTGCATCGCTGGCCGTGATGACAGGCGCCGCAGGCGTGTTCATCCTCTTCGCGGTCTATGGACTGCTGCCGGCGATCGGGCAACAGCGCACCCTGCTGCTCGTCGGTCTGCTGCATCTGCTGGTGGCGCTGGCCGTGCTCGAGCGCGACAAGCGTCAGCGGTCCGCCGCCCCGGCTGGCTCCGCGCTGGTGGAGCGCCCGACCGAGGAGCCCACCGCGGTGCCCGGCGTCCTGCCAACCCCTATGGCCGTGATCGCGACGATGCTGGCCGGCGCACTGGCGGTGGGCCTGGTGCTCGTCCAGGGACATCTGCTCTCGATTGCCGCGGGCCGCAGTGTCTACGCCTACGCCTTGATGGCGACGATGGCCGCGACCGGCCTGGCCGTCGGCCATCATCTCGCGCGGTACTGGTACTGGTCGGCACGCCTGCCGGCGCTCGCGGGTCTCGCTTTCGCATGGGCCGGCATCGGTGCCTCGCTCGCACTGGCCTCCGCGCACTGGAACGATCTGCCCGAGTTCTTCGGCGCCTACATGGGCTATCCGCTGATCCACAACTTTGGATCCCGTGAGGCGGTGCGGGGTACCGTCTGCGCGCTCATGCTGATGCCGGCTGGGATCTTCGCGGGAATGGCGCGCGTGCTGGCGATGGCGAGCGCGTCGTCCATCCGAGGCGTGGCGCGCGACATGGCGCTGCATGCGATCGGAGGCGCCATCGGTGCCGTGTTGATCGGCCTTTGGTTGCTGCCCATCTCGGGAGGCGTCGTGAGTGCCCAGGTTGTGACCTGGATCGCGGTTGCCGCCGCGCTGGTGACCGCACTGCTGGCTGTCGCGAACCTGCCGGGCGATGCCGATGCCGGTTCACCACGCTTGCGACTCCAGGCGCTGGGCACGGCGCTCGCCTCGGGGCTGCTGGCCTGGACGTGTGGTGGATGGCCACTCGATCCAGCGAAGCAGGGCTCGACGCCGCATGCCTTCTTCGCGCGACAGGATTGGGGCACCACGATCGACAGCGTCGAACGTTTCGGCGAAGGCCTGTCGACCGTCATTCGCTCCACGGGAGATCGGCCGGTCAAGCAGCTCCTCGTCAATGGCCGTTTCCGCGGCAACGACCAATGGGCCGGCGAGACGCAGACGCAGATCGCGTTCACGCTGGCGGCCCTGCTGCACCAGGACCGGCGAGGCGCCGCACTCGCCGTCGGCTACGGGACCGGTCTGACCTCGCGCATCTTGAAGGACGCCGGCTTCGAGCGACTGGATCTGGTCGATGCCGACCCGTCCGCCGTGGCGCTGGCCGACCGGCACTTCCAGGCCTTGAATCGAGGCGTGGCGCGTCAGCCGGGCGTCACGATGCGCGAGGCCTCCGCCCGCTCGGCCCTGAGGATCTCTTCCGACGAGGTGCCCGCCTACGATCTAGTCCTGATCGACGAACCCGCGCTCTGGTTCGCTGGCGCGGCGGACGCCTTCAATCGCGAGTTCTATCAGCTCGCCCGACGCCGTCTGTCGCAGCAGGGCGTGTTGGCGCAGCGGATCGCACTGTCGCGTCAGACGCCCGCGGACCTGCTGTCCATCATCGCGACCGTTCGAGAGAGCTTCGGCCAGGTGTCGCTGTACGTGGCGGGTAGCCAGGGCTTGCTGGTGGCGACCGCGGACCGCGAGCGCGCTTTGCCGATGACGTCGGCATTGGCGCGCCTGGAGGGCGCGCAGGCGCTCGCCACCATTCGCGCCGCGCTGGGCCGCTCGCTGCTGACGCTGCCCAACGACCGACTGCTGGGCCCGGCCGGAGTCGACGCGTTTCTGCATGACACCGGTCTGCCGCCCGTCTTCTGGTCCAGTACCGACGACAACCTGCAGTTGGAGCTCGGCGCGCCCAAGGGCAATGTGCTGGACGCCGACGAGTCGCTGAAGGGCAACCTGAAGGTGCTAGAACGCTACCGCGGCGTGCAGGGCCCGTCGCGCGAGGATCCGCAATGAATCTGAAGATGCGCTTCAAGGCCGCCGGCATTCACGCGGCGAGCAGCCTGGTCGTGGCCGCGCTGGCCGCGTTGCTGGTGTTCGGCGTCTGGTATCCGGGCGACTACATGGAGATCTCCGGCGGCCGCTCGCTGTTCCTGTTGATCGTCTCCGTCGACGTGATCCTGGGGCCTTGCCTGACCTTCGCGATCTTCGATCTCTCCAAAGGCTGGAAGGTGCTGCGACGCGATCTCGCGGTGATCGTCGTGCTGCAGCTCGTCGCCATCGGTTACGGCGTGCACACGATGGCGCTGGCCCGACCCGTGCTGCTGTCGCTGGAGGGAAGCCGCTTCCGTGTGGTGCCCGCATATACCGTCGTGACCAACGAGCTCGCCCGCGCGCCGGAGGGCCTGCGCGAACTGTCGTGGACGGGTCCACGCCTGATCTTCGCGCGCCAGCCCGTCGGTGACGAAGTGATGGACGCGGTGACGCTCGGACTGGCCGGACAGGATCTGTCGATGCGGCCACGCTTTTGGCAGGTCTGGGGGCCGGCTGGCAGAGAGGCCGCGCTCAAGGCGGGAAGGCCGCTCGAGAAGGCGCTGAGGGCGACGCCATCCGAGCAGGTGCAGGCCGCCGCCGCTCGCACCGGCCTGCCGCTCGATCGACTGCTTTACATGCCGATGATCGCGCGCGCGAATGGCTGGTCCGTCCTCATCGACAAGACCACCGGCGATCCCGTCGGCTTCGCGCCTCTGGACGGTTTCTGAGCGTCCTTCCGGCAAGCCCGGCCCGGGACGTTAGAGTTCCGCCCTGACCTCACGACCCGGACCGTTCATGACGCCCGCGACGATGCCCGCCGCCGATCTCCACGCCTCTTCCGCCGACGCCCTTGCCACCGAGGCCGCGCCGCACCGCCAGTGGCTCACGCTGCTGGGCCTGCTGACCGGCGTCACGCTGGCGCCCCTGATCGCCTACAACCAGACGCCCTCGGCCACGCTCTACAACCAGCTAGCCGCCTTCGCGGGGCTGGGCCTGATCGTCGCCGGGTTGGCCTGGGGCCGTTCGCTGCTGCCGGGCTGGCGAGTCGATGGCGTGTCGCTGGCGCTGGCGTTGATGACGGTGGTCGCGCTCGCCGCGCCGACGACGAACGACCTGCCCTGGTCGATGGCGCTGACCGGCGCCGCGATGCTGCTGGGCGCGCTGGTCGCGGTGCAGACCGGTCGCGCCGTCGCTCCCGGCCTGCGTGACGAAATGATCACCCTGTTCAGCATCGCGGTCGTCGGTGCCGGGCTGCTCAGCGTGATCGTCTGCATCGTGCAGATGTTCTTCCCGGAGCTCGCGAACGGCGTGCTCATCGCGCGCTCCGGCGTGGTCGGCAGCGCGGTGGGCAACATGCGGCAGCCCAACCACCTCGCCAGCCTGCTCATGTGGGCCTGCGTCGGCGCGGTCTGGCTGGAGCAGAGCGGCTGGCTGGCG
>JASLEM010000564.1 GCA_030151165.1 Burkholderiaceae bacterium | reverse complement strand
GCACACTTCGCCAGCAGCCAGGTCGACTCGCGCTACGAGCAGGTGCTGCGCGAGGACGGCGACCACCGCGTGCTGGGCAAGACGCAGGGCACCGACGGCCTGCTGACCTGGCTGGAGATCTCGCCCGACGTCAAGGCGCTGCAGCCCGTGCTGGACGAAGCCGCGCGCAGCACCGGCGTCGACGAGGAACTGCTCAAGGCCGTCATCACCGTCGAGTCCGGCTACAACGCGCGGGCCGTGTCCTCGGCCGGCGCCGTCGGCCTGATGCAGCTGACGCCGGTGACGGCCGACCGCTACGG
This sequence comes from Burkholderiaceae bacterium, assembly GCA_030151165.1. Next base: position 14,461 of record JASLEM010000564.1, on the reverse strand, counting down.
CACCAAGGAAGAGCGCCAGCACCCGGCGTCCGAGCGCATGCTCGACGCCCGCACCAACATCCTCACCGGCGCGCGCATGCTCGCCGACCTGACGCGCCGCTACGGCGGCATCGACATCGCGCTCGCCGCGTGGAACGCCGGCGAAGGAACCGTCCGCAAGGCCGGCGGCCGCATGCCCGAGATCGCCGAGACCGAGGCCCATGTCCACATGGTGCTCGAGCTCTACTGGGCGCTGCTGCAGCGCGACCTGCCGCAGCACGCCCGTCGCGTGCAGGTCGACTCGTGCGCGCAGGCCTCCTGCGGCTGACGCGTTCGACCGCTCCGCGCTGCGCGCTCGCCGGGTGCGCCGTCCCGATCGCCTTTGCGCGCCCCGAGCGCGCCTAGCACTGAAATTGCGTCACCGCGCCAGGGCAATCCGCTCGAATCGTCGCGATACTTGAGGGTCTCGCCGCGAGCGCCGCCGGCCCTGCCGGGCGATCGCCGGGATTTCACATCGCAAAAGCGCCGCCCGCTCCCCCGCGCGAGGCGGCGGCTCAAAGGACATCCGGTTGACCATGGAACAAACCCCCCTCGCGTTCAGCGGCGGAGATGACAACGGCGGCGGCGACGCGCTGACCCTTGCGCACTACGCCGAGCGCGCCTACCTCGAGTACGCCCTGAGCGTCGTCAAGGGCCGCGCGCTGCCCGACGTCTCCGACGGCTGCAAGCCCGTGCAGCGTCGCATCCTCTACGCGATGCACCGCATGGGGCTGTCGTTCACCAACGCCGCGCCTACCGGACCGAAGGCGCGCAAGAGCGCCAAGGTCGTCGGCGACGTGCTCGGCAACTTCCACCCGCACGGCGACACCGCCGCCTACGACGCCCTCGTGCGCATGGCGCAGGATTTCAGCCTGCGCTACCCGCTGATCGACGGCCAGGGCAACTTCGGCAGCCGCGACGGCGACGGTGCCGCGGCGATGCGCTACACCGAAGCGCGCCTGAACCCGATCGCGCGGCTGCTGCTCGACGAGATCGACGAAGGCACCGTCACCTTCATGCCGAACTACGACGGCACGACCGAGGAGCCCAAACTGCTGCCGGCGCGCCTGCCCTTCGTGCTGCTGAACGGCGCGAGCGGCATCGCGGTCGGCCTCGCCACCGAGGTGCCCAGCCACAACCTGCGCGAGGTCGCGAACGCGGCGATCGCGCTGCTGAAGAACGACAAGCTCTCCGACGACGAGCTCTACGCCGAGATCCCCGGCCCCGATTTCCCCGGCGGCGGCCAGATCATCAGCAACGAGGCGGACATCCGCGACGCCTACGCCACCGGCCGCGGCAGCCTCAAGGTGCGCGCGAAGTGGAAGATCGAGGATCTCGCGCGCGGCCAGTGGCAGCTCGTGGTCACCGAGCTGCCGCCGGGCGCCAGCACGCAGCGCGTGCTCGAGGAGATCGAGGAACTCACGAACCCGAAGGTCAAGGCCGGCAAGAAGGCGTTGAGCGCGGAGCAGATCCAGCTGAAGGCGACGATCCTCGCGGTGCTCGACGGCGCGCGCGACGAATCGAACCGCGAGGCGCCGGTGCGTCTCGTGTTCGAGCCGAAGAGCCGCACGATCGCGCCGCAGGAACTCGCGACCGCGCTGCTGGCGCACACGAGCCTCGAGAGCTCGGCGTCGGTCAACCTCACGATGATCGGCGGCGACGGCCGCCCCACGCTGAAGAGCCTGCGCCAGATCCTCGTCGAGTGGGTCGCGTTCCGCCAGCACACCGTCAAGCTGCGCACCGAGCATCGCCTCGCGAACGTGCTGGCGCGCATCCACATCCTCGAGGGGCGGCAGCTCGTGCTGCTGAACATCGACGAGGTGATCCGCATCATCCGCGAGAGCGACGAGCCCAGGCCCGCGCTGATGGAGACCTTCCGCCTGACCGAGATCCAGGCCGACGACATCCTCGACATCCGCCTGCGCCAATTGGCGCGTCTCGAGGCGATCAAGATCGAGCAGGAACTCGCCGCGAAACGCGAGGAGCAGCGCAAGCTCGAGGACATCATCGCGAGCCCGGCCGCGCTCAAGCGCACCGTCATCAAGGAGATCGAGGCCGACGCCAAGCAGCACGGCGACGATCGCCGCACGCTGATCCAGGCCGAGAAGCGCGCCGTCGCCGAAGTGAAGATCGTCGACGAGCCGGTGACGGTCGTCGTGAGCCTGAAGGGCTGGGTGCGCGCGCAGAAGGGCCATGGCCACGACGCGGGCGGCTTCGCGTTCAAGTCGGGCGACGGCCTGTACGGCACATTCGAGTGCCGCAGCGTCGACACGCTGCTCGTCTTCGGCAGCAACCAGGGCGGCACGGGGCGCGTGTACGCGGTGTCGGTCGGCGCGTTGCCGGGCGCGCGCGGCGACGGCACGCCGATCACGACGCTGATCGACCTCGAGTCCGGCACGCAGCCGCTGCACTACTTCGCGGCCTCGGCCGAGGCGACGCTGCTGCTCGCGAACACCGGCGGCTTCGGGCTGCTCGCGAAGGTGGGCGACATGACGAGCCGGCAGAAGGGCGGCAAGAGCTTCCTGAGCATCGACGACGCCGACCGCCTGCTGCCGCCGGTGCCGGTGCAGGCCACGCACACGCAGGTGGCCTGCCTGAGCCTGTCGAGCCGCCTGCTCGTCTTCCCGCTCGACGAGCTGAAGCTGCAGTCCAACGGCGGCAAGGGGCTGACGCTGATGGACGTCGACGCCAAGGATCCGCTCGTCTCCGTCGCGACCTGCGCCGCCGCGGTGCGCGTGCTGGGCACTGGCCGCGGCCAGAAGCCGAAGGAGGAAGACCTCAAGGGCGCGACGCTCGCCTCGCACGCGGGCAAGCGCGCGCGCAAGGGCAAGGTGATCGACGCGGCCATCAAGGGCCAGCGCGTGATCGCGTTGTGATGCGGTCGTGAGCCTCGCGCCGCTCGTGCCCTGCGCACGAGCCGGCCGCGTGCACGGCGCCATGGAAAACGCCCGGCAGGTTCCGGGCGTTTTCGTTGGCGCGGGCCGTTCGAGGCCGGGTCAGGAGCGCCGGCGGCGGGCCATGAAGCCGAACAGCGACAGCCCGGCCAGCATCAGCGCCACGTTGCCGGGCTCGGGGACGGCGGCGGTGCCGCTGAAGAACTGCGCCTCGCTGAGGAAGACCCAGGACGTCGGGTCGCTCAGCGTGACGGTGACGGTGTCGCCGACGATGGCCAGCCCCGTCAGGTCGATCACCTCGGGCGCCGAGGCCGTCGCCCACGCCGCGTTGGCGAAGCTCGTGCCGTCGACGATGACCGCGTCCGGCGCGGTGACGCCGCCGACGTGCGAGTTGTCGACGTACAGCTTCAGCTCGCCGACGTGCTGCGTGCCGGAGAAATGGAACGTGATCGTCGGCGCGTTCGGGTTGATCCAGCCGACGTACTGGCCGGTGCCCTGGTCGTTCGAGACCTCGTACCACGGGTCGGTGGCGATGACGCCGTCGGTGAGCTTGCCGGTGCCGCCGGACAGCGTGCTGCCGGACAGGCCGTCGGTCGTCGTGGCGCCGCTGCCGGTGTAGTTGGCGTCCCAGTAGTTGTAGGTGCCGCCATGGAGCTGGCCGTCGCCGTTGGTCATGTCGTAGGACGACACGGTGAGCTGGCCGGCTTGCGCGGCGGCGCCGGACAGGGCGAGGGCGGCGAGGGCGACGAGGCGACGAGAGAGGGCAGTGGTCATGTTCCTGTCTCCGTGGACGCGAGGCGACCCCAGCGGTGCCTCGGGCGTGAAGCGATGCTAGAGAGGCGCCTTGCCGCTCGCAAGGACATGCCGGCGCGTCCCCCTAGTTCGCCGCGCCGCCGCTGCGGCCCGCGCTGGCCCGCGCCTACTCGCGCCACCAGTCCTTCAACTCGAACCAGTTGTATTTGGTCTGCGCCGCCAGCATGCCGGCACCGCCCCAGACGCGCGGCAGGCCGTAGTCCGCGAAGCCCGGCGGGATCGGTTCGCCGTGCGCGATGGCCGCGGCGATGAGCTCGCCGGCCGCCGTGGTCGGGCCGACGCCGTGGCCGCCGAAGCCGAGCGCGTGCCATGCGCCGTCCGGCAGGCGGCCGATCTGCGGCATCTCGTGGCGCGCGTAGCTCATCAGGCCGCCCCACGCGTAGTCGACCTTCGCGTCGCGCAGCTCGGGGTAGACCTTGCACAGGTCGGCCTTCAGCAGCCGGCTGATCGGCCGGGCCCCGCGATCGAGGATCGAGATGCGGCCGCCCCACAGGATGCGGGTGTCGGGCAGCGCGCGGTAGTAGTCGAACGAGAAGCGCGTGTCGTAGATCGCCGCGCGGCCGGGGATCGACCGCTGCAGGGCGTCGCCGAGCGGCTCGGTGGCCATCACGTAGGTCGCGATCGGCAGCATCGCGCGCTCGAGCGGCGCCGAGACGCCGCGCAGGTAGCCGCCGCCGGCGATGACGACGTGGCGCGCGTGGACGACCCCCGCCGCGCCGTCCGGCCCGCGGGTGTGGATCTCGTGGCCGGCGCCGTCGCCCGCGCCCGCCGGCGCCCCTGCCCGCGGCGCGATCCGCGTGACGCGTGCCTGCTCGAAGAGGCGGCCGCCCTCGCGCTCGATCACGCCGGCCAGGCCACGCGCGTACTTCAGCGGATGGAAGTGGAAGGCATCGGGCTCCAGCAGCCCGCCGCCCTTGTAGCGCTGCGAGCGCGCGTAGTTCGCGAGCTCGTCATGCGACAGCCATTGCCACTCGACGCCGAAGTGCCGCGCCATCAGCGCCTGGCGCTCGCGCAGCACCGTGTCGTCGTCGAACCAGTTGGCGAGCACCACGCCGCCCTCGACTGCGTCGCACGCGATCGCGTATTGCGCGATCCGGCGGCGGATCGTGTCGACGGCCTGGCGCGTCAACCCGTACATGGCGCGCGCGCGTTCGGGGCCTTGCTGCTCGAGCAGGCGCGCGTTGTCCAGGCTGAAGCCGCCGAACACGAAGCCGCCGTTGCGGCCCGAGGCGCCGTGGCCGACGGTCTCGGCCTCGAGGATCATGACGTCGCGCACGCCACGCTCGACCAGCCCGACGGCCGTCGCGAGCCCGGCGAAGCCGCCGCCGATGATGCACACCTCGGCGTCGACCCGCCCGCGCAGGCTCGGCCGCACCGGCGCGGGGCCGGCGCTCGCGGCGTAGTACGTGCCGGGGTTCAACGCCCGGCCCGATGGGCCCGACGCACGCGCGACGCGGTCGGCATCGACCCGGCCCGCACGTCAGTACGACGACCGAGCCGGCCGCATCGCCGCGCGCAGCGCCCAAACCAGCAGCAGCGCGAGCAGCGCGAAGAGCAGGCAGCTCCACACCGCGAACGGGATGCCCAGCACGTTGACGGCCGCGTCGGCGCACGACGCGTACGCGATGAACAGCTCGGGCAGGATGCGGTCGAGGTGCAGCCCGGTCGTGATGCGCTCGGCGAGCGTCAGGTCGCACGAGGACGCGCTCGCCGCGACCAGCTGCTGCCACAGCGCCGACGCGAGGCCCGACAGCGCCGCGAGGAAGCCGAGCCCGACGAACAGCCGCCGCGGCGTGCCGGTGACGAACGCGCCGATCAGCGCGAGCACGCCGACGACGATGTAGATGAAGCGCTGCAGCACGCACCACGGGCACGGCTGCATGTCGAACCGGTACTGCGCGAGCGCCGCGAGGCCGACGGCGCCGAACGAGAGCACCGCGACGGCGACGAGCACCTGGGGGAGACGGATCTGCAATCTCATGCGGCCAGCTCGGCGATCAGTTCGATCTCGACGCACGCGCCCATCGGGATCTGCGCCACGCCGAAGGCGCTGCGCGCGTGCTTGCCGGCGTCGCCGAACACCTCGCCCAGCAGCTCGGAGCAGCCGTTCGTGACGAGGTGCTGCTCGGTGAACGTCGGCGTGCTGTTGACGAGGCTCATCACCTTGACGATGCGCTTGACCTTCGACAGGTCGCCGCCGGCCGCGGCCTTCAGGGTGCCCATCAGGTCGATCGCGATGGCGCGCGCGGCGGCCTTGCCTTCCTCGGTGCCCATCGTCAGGCCGAGCTGGCCGACCCAGGCCTTGCCGTCCTTTTTCGCGATGTGGCCCGAGAGGAAGACCAGCGAGCCGGTCTGGACGAAGGGCAGGTAGGCGGCCGCGGGGATCGCGAGCGGCGGCAATTCGATTCCGAGGGCGTGCAGGCGGGCATCGACCGACATGGTTCATTTCTCCGTGAAAGGGGGCGGCGCCGGGCGCGAGGAACGCGGCGCGGCGGGTCGGCGGTGATGCTACACGCGGACGGGAAGGCTTGCCCGGCGAGGCGCATGAACGGCGGATCGGCGGGCGTGGACGGCGGTGCGGTGGCGGGATGCGGGCGGGCGGCGGATCGCGCGCTCGACGGCGGGTGCCGTTCAGGCCGGCGGGTCGACGTCGAGCAGCGCGCCGAGCGCCTGCCGCCCCGGCGGCGTCAGCTCGAGCGCCCGCTCGCCGCCGATCCGGCGCAGCCAGCCCTGCTCGATGAAGCGCGCCAGCAGCGTGCTCGCGAGCTTGCCGGCGAGGTGGTCGCGCCGCTCCGACCAGTCCAGGCACGGGTAGGCGAGGCGGCGCGCACGGCTCGTGGCGCCCGCCTCGAGGCCGACCCAGGCGCTCGCGTCGACGCCCAGCGCCTGCAGGCCGTCGCCGCCGGCGGCCGTGAGCGTGTAGCCGTCCTCCGCCGCGACCAGCCAGCCGAGCGCAATCATCCTTTGCAGCAGCGCGACGCCGCGCCGCCCCGCGAGATGGCCGTAGCAACAGCGCGCCTCGCGCAGCCGCAGCCGCGCTGGCGCGGCCCACGCGCGGTCGTGCGACGAGCGCTCCGCCACCATCGCGAGCGCCTCCAGCGCCTGGGCGACGTCGGCGTCGGCGATGCGGAAATAGCGATGCCGGCCGCGCGGCTCGCACACCAGCAGCGCCGCGTCGACGAGCTTGGCCAGGTGCGCGCTCGCCGTCGCCGCGCCCACCGACGCGGCGCGCGCGAGCTCGCCCGCGCTGGCGTAGTCGCCCGAGAGCAGGAACGCGAGCATGCGGGCGCGCGTCGGATCGGCCACGAGCGCCGCGACGCGCGCGAGCCGCGGCTCGTGCGGCGCGTCGCTCGCGGGCACGACGGCACGCGCGCCGCGCCGAGCGGCGGGCCGCGGGGCGAGGGCGTCGGCGGGTGGCCGGAGGGGTGGTCGTGCGGTCGGCATGGCGAGGTCGGGGTGCGGCGCTCGAGCGGCGGGGGCGGGTGCGGCGCGTCGGCGAGCCGCGTTGCCGCGGGGTGGCGTCGTGCGCACTTTAGTGCCGACCGGCGTCGTGCGGGTCGGCCGACAACTGGGCGGGCAGCAAGTCGTCGATCAGGTCGGCGCCGCGGCGCGGGATGATGCGGCCCCGCGTGTCGCAGCCTGCGCGGGACGGCTCGGGCTGGAGCGGGTCGATCTCGTCGCGGAGGAAGCGGGTGAGCGGCATGGCGGAGTCCGTATGCGGATGCCGCAGTGTGCGCGGTCGCACCGCGGCGACGCTTCGTCGCGTGGCGAAGCGTCGCGTCCGCGCGGCTCAGCGCGCCGGCATGCCCAGGCCGCCGGTCTGCGCGACGAACGCGCGCGCCGCGGCGTCCGAACCCTGGTAGCTCAAGTGGTGGTTGTCGCGCAGCAGCAGGATGCCCTGGTCGTCGAGAGCGTCGAACGGGACACCGCGGATGCCCGCGAAGATCGGCAGCTGGTGGAAGACGGCGACGTCGGTTCGGCCCCGGAAATGGGCGTCGATCAGCGCGACATACGGCTCCACGGGCCGGAAGGCCGCCATGCCCCGGCACAGGGCCTCGCCGTCGATGGTCGGGCGCAGGCAGCCGTCCACCCCCAGCGTGAGCAGCGGCGAATCGTAGGTCACCACGACCTGCTTGCCGTGGCGCTGCAGGTCGGCGATGTCCTTGTCCAGGAGCGCCATGGCGGTCGCGACACGCTGCGCATCGTCCTGGCCTTCGGCGCCGGGCAGTCCCCAGTTGGCGATGTCGTGCGCGAAGAACCCGAGCACGACGGTGCGGATGGCCGGATGGCCCAGGACGTAGTCGTATTCGCGCTCGATCGTCTTCAGGCAGCCCGGCGCCAGGAACGAGCCGTCGCCGCCCCAGAGCGCGGTCTCGCGCAGGCCGCGAATCGGCGGACAGGTGCCCTCGCCGAGCGCGATCAGCGTGTCGTGCGGCCCGGCCAGGCGCTTCGCCAGGCCCGGCGCCAGGTGGTTGGCGGTCGAATCGCCCAGCACGGCGACGCTGACGTCGCGCGGCGCGCCATACAGCATGCAGAACTGCGATTGCAGTCCGGTCTCCTGCCGGCACGCCGCGTTGGCGCTGTCGTTCCATTCGAGCTGCCGCGCGTTCAGCGCCTCGAAGCGGGTGGGCGTCTTGCCGAAGACATGGCCGTCCGTGCGCCAGATCGCCATGCCCACTGCGAACAACGCGAGCATCGCGACGACCAGCGCCGTCGTCTTCGCGCGTGTGCGTCCGCCGGAGCGCAGGGGCCGCTCGATGCCGCGGTACGTGGCCCACGCCAGCAGCACGCTCAGCGCGACCAGGCCGATGCGGATCGCGCGGTAATGCGTCGGGTGGAAGGTCTGCACGTCCAGCAGGTGGCAGAACGCCAGCAGCGGCCAATGCCACAGGTACAGCGGAAAGCTGATCAGCCCGAACCAGACGGCGATCCGGTTCGAGAGGACGACGCGGTTGATCCACGCCCGCGAACCGGCGCCGATGACCGCCACGGCGCCGAGCACCGGCAGCAGCGCGAGCCAGCCCGGGAACGCACTGTCCTGCGTCGCGATGCCGATGCCGGCCGCGATGGCCGCGAGGCCGGCCGCGGACTGCAGCTCGACGCGCCACGTCGCGGCGCTCGCCGATGCGGCGGCGGGGCGGTGCGTGTCGTGCCATGCGAGCAGGGCACCCGCCAGCAGCTCCCAATAGCGCGTCAGCGGCGAGTAGAAGGTGGCGACGCGATCGTGTCCGACGCCGTACACGTTCAGCGCAAAAGACGCCAGCGCGATCACCGCCGTGGTGGCGAGCAGGTTCACGTTGCGCTTCCAGGTCGCCCACAGCAGCAGTGGCCAGAAGATGTAGAACTGCTCCTCGATGCCGAGGCTCCACAGGTGCAGCAGCGGCTTGCCTTCGGCGCTGCCGTCGAAGTAGCCGCTCTCGCCCCACAGCAGCAGGTTGGAGACGAAGCCCGATCCGCCGGCGACATGCTTGCCGAGCAGCGCGAACTCCGCGGTGCTGAGAAGGAACCGCCCGGCCAGCAGGCAGGCGACGAGCACGACCACCAACGCCGGGAAGATCCGGTTGATGCGCTTCGCGTAGAACTCGCCGATCGTGAAGCTCGAGGTGCGCAGGCTCTCGTACAGGATCGTCGAGATCAGGTAGCCGGAGATGACGAAGAACACGTCGACGCCGACATAGCCGCCATGCGCGCTGATCGGGAACGCATGGAACGCGACGACGGCGAGCACGGCGATGGCGCGCATGCCGTCGATGTCGGCACGATAGCCGGGATGGGCGAGATGAAGCCGGTGGGACGTCGGGGTCGGGGAAGGCGTGGACATGGTGTTCGGGTGGCGGCGCCGCGCGGGCGTGCGGGCCGCGCCGGCTCGTCGCCGTCGGGCGATGCGCGGGAGCGGGCGGGAGAACGTGCGGTCCGAGGCGCACGGACGTGCGCGGAGGCCGCATGTTACCTGCGGCTGCCGCGACATTTCGGCCGCTTCCGCCGGCCCTGACGCGCCGGGGCGCCAAAAGCCCGGAAATGCCCGGTTTGGCGCGGCAGTGCCGCGGGCGGCCCTGCCTACAGTCGATGCATGACTCGCGAGCCTGCTGCCCCTGCCGCCGCGCGCACCGCCGCCGGCGCGTGGTGGCGCGCCGCGTTGGCGCTCGCGTGGGTCGCGGGCATCGCGCTGCAGTTGCGGCAGCCCGCGTTGTGGCCGGGTCCGGTCTATCCGCTGATGTTCGCCGGCGGCCTGGCGATGGTGCTGGCCGGCCTGCGGTGGCGCGCGGCCGGCGCATCGCGGGCGCTGCACCTGCTCGCCGCCGCCGTGCTCGGCTTCGCGTTCGCGGGGTGGCGGGCCGACGTCCGCCTCGCCGACGCGCTCGCGCCCGACTGGGAAGGATGCGACATCGAGCTGGTCGGCACCATCGACGAGATGCCGCAGGTCGCGGAAGACGGCGACCACTTCGCGTTCGTCGTCGAATCCGCGCGCGCCTTGCCGATGGGCGCGCGTGACCTGAAGCACGTCGCGTCGCTCGACGCCGCGGCCGGCCGCCCGCTGGTGCCGACGGTGGCCTCGGCCGTGTCGATGGCGAGCGCTTCGCGGGCCGCGACATCGGCGGATCCCGAGCCGGATTCTGACGATGCGGACGATACGGTGCCGCCCGACGACACGCGCCCCGACCCGCCTGCCGGCGCGACCCCGCAGGTGCCGTCCCGCGTGTGGCTCGCCTGGAGCCGCAACCCGCGCGACGATCGCGCCGTCGCCGGCACGCCCGCGCCGCTGCGCGCGGGGCAGCGCTGGCGCGTGCCGGTGCGCCTGCGGCTGCCGCACGGCGCGATGAACCCCGACGGCTTCGACTCCGAGCTGTGGCTGTTCGACCAGGGCCTGCGCGCGACCGGCGTCGTGCATGGCAACGGCGTGCTGCTGTCGACCGGCTGGGCGCCGATCGAGAACCTGCGGCAATGGGTGCGCGACCGCCTCCTGCTGAGCGGTGGCGAGGGCGTCAGCAATCCGCAGGCGGCCGGGGCGCTGGCGGCGTTGGCGGTGGGGGACCAGGCGGCGATCGATGGCCCCGGCTGGGAAGTCTTCCGAAACGCAGGCGTCGCCCACCTGATGTCGATTTCAGGCTTGCACATCACCATGCTCGGCTGGCTCGGCGGCCGCGCCGTCGGCGCGCTGTGGCGCCGCTCCGAACGCGCGGCGCTGCGTGTCGCGACGCCGGTCGCGATGCGCTGGGGCGGCGTCGCGGTCGCCTGGCTCTACGCCCTGCTCGCCGGCTGGGGCGTGCCCGCGCAGCGCACGGTGGTGATGCTCGCCGCGACGGCCGCGCTGCGCAGCGCGGGCCTGAACTGGCCCGCCACGCTGGTGGCGCTCGCGGCCATGGTGCCGGTCACGCTGCTCGACCCGTGGGCCTTGCTGCAGCCGGGCTTCTGGCTGTCGTTCGCGGCCGTCGGGCTGCTGATGATGTCGGAGCCTGCGCGCGTCGCGAAGCCTGGCCCGAACGTCGGCGAAGGGCGCGCGGCGACGCGCGATGCGGACGATGCCGCCGCCGCGCTCGCCGCCGACGCCCTGGCTAGCGCGCGCGACGCCGGCCGAGCGCGTCGATGGCGTCGCGTGATCGCATCCGTCCTCGCCCGCGCGAGCGCGCTCGTGGCGCGGGCGGGCGCGGCGCTGGCGGGCCTGTTGCGCGGCGGCGTGCGTGCGCAGGTCGTCGCGAGCATCGGGCTGGCGCCGCTCACGCTGGTGGCGTTCCAGCAGGTGTCGCTGGTCGGGCTGCTGTCCAACCTCGTCGCCGAGCCCTGGGTCACGCTGGTGGTGACGCCGCTCGCGCTGCTGGGCGTCGCCGTCCCCGTGCTGTGGCAGCTCGCCGCGCTCGCGCTGCGGCCGCTGCTGTGGTTCCTCGCCGCGTTGAGCCGCTTGCCGCTCGCGAGCGTGCATGTGGCTTCCGGGCCGACATGGGGGCTGGCCGCCGGACTCGTGGGCGGCGCGCTGCTGATGCTGCCGATACCCCGTCGCGTACGCCTGCTCGGCCTGCCGATGCTGCTGCCGCTCGTGGCGCCCTTCGTCGCGCGGCCGCCGGCGGGGCGCTTCGAGCTGGTCGCCGCGGACATCGGCCAGGGCACGGCGGTGCTCGTCCGCACGCACGCGCACCTGCTGCTGTTCGACACCGGCCCGCGCTTCGGCGACGACAACGACGCCGGCCGCCGCATGCTGCTGCCGCTGCTCCAGGCGCGCGGCGAACCGCGGATCGACACGCTGATGCTCAGCCATGCGGACGCCGATCACGTCGGCGGCGCGCAGTCCCTGATCGACCGCCTGCCCGTGCTGGCGCTGCGCAGCTCGCTCGACGCGCGCAACCCGCTGCGCGCCAACGCGATCCCGCACACCGCGTGCGCGGCCGGGCAGGCCTGGGCGTGGGACGGCGTGCGCTTCGCGGTGCTGCATCCGCTGGCGTCGGACTACCGCGGCGGCGCGAAGACGAACTCGATCAGCTGCGTGCTGCGCGTCGTCGACGCCGAGGGCCGCAGCGCGCTGCTGACCGGCGACGTCGAGGCGCCGCAGGAGGCCGCGCTCGTCGCCCGCGCGACGCAGGCGGCCCGGGCTCGCCGCCTCGCGGCGCCGTCGGCGGGAGCGGGCGTCGACAGCGGGGCCGTCGATGCGGCGGCCGCCACGGCCGACCTCGCCACGTTGCGCAGCGACGTCCTCGTCGTGCCGCATCACGGCAGCCGCACGTCCTCCACCGACGCGTTCCTCGACGCGGTGCGGCCGCGCGTGGCGGTCATCCAGGTCGGCTACCGCAGCCGCTACGGCCATCCGGCGCCGGACGTGGTCGCGCGCTACCGGGCGCACGGCATCCCGGTGGTGCGCACCGACCATTGTGGTGCGTGGGTCTGGAGCAACGGCGAAGCTCATTGCACGCGGGCGGTGCGTCGTCGATACTGGGGCTGGCAGGGAACGTCGGAAACGCTGACTCCCGCGCGGATCGCGGTCGAATCGGCCTCTGCTCGCGCTGGAGCGGATGTTGCTAACCCATCACCTGGAACGCCGCGCGGCGCGGCGCTAGCGGAGAAGCTCAAGCTCGCCATGAATTCGTCCTTCGATGAAATGCACGCCGCCGACCAATCGGTGCGTGCGCATTACCAAGACTACGCACGCTGGCTGGAGCGCCAGCCGGCCGACCTGATGCGCGACCGGCGCAACGAGGCCGAGGTGATCTTCCGGCGCGTGGGCATCACGTTCGCGGTCTACGGCGACAAGGACGCGGGCGAAGGCACCGAGCGCCTGATCCCGTTCGACCAGATCCCGCGCGTGATCCCGTCGACCGAGTGGCGCGAGATGGAGAAGGGCCTGCGCCAGCGCGTCATCGCGCTCAACCGCTTCATCCACGACGTCTACCACGACCAGGAGATCATCAAGGCCGGCATCGTCCCCGCCGACCAGGTGATGAACAACGCGCAGTTCCGCAAGGAGATGGTCGGCGTCAACGTGCCCGGCGACGTCTACTCGCACATCGCCGGCATCGACATCGTGCGCGCCGGGAACGCCGACGGCTCCGGCAGCTACTACGTGCTCGAGGACAACCTGCGCGTGCCCAGCGGCGTCTCGTACATGCTCGAGAACCGCAAGATGATGATGCGGCTCTTTCCCGAGCTGTTCTCGATGCATTCCGTGGCGCCGGTCGCGCACTACCCCGACCTGCTGCTCGAGACCCTGCGCAGCGTCGGCCCGGGCGGCAGCAACGACCCGACCGTCGTCGTGCTGACGCCGGGCATGTACAACTCGGCCTACTTCGAGCACGCGTTCCTGGCGCAGCAGATGGGCGTCGAGCTCGTCGAAGGGCAGGATCTGTTCGTCAAGGACGACTACGTCTTCATGCGCACGACGCAGGGCCCCAAGCGCGTCGACGTGATCTATCGCCGCCTCGACGACGACTTCCTCGACCCCGAGGTCTTCCGCAAGGACTCCACGCTCGGTTGCGCCGGCCTGCTGCGCGCCTATCGCGCCGGCAACGTCACGCTGTCGAACGCGATCGGCACCGGCGTGGCCGACGACAAGTCGATCTATCCGTACGTGCCGAAGATGATCGAGTTCTACCTCGGCGAGCAGCCGATCCTGAACAACGTGCCCACGTACCAGTGCCGCGATCCGAAGGAGCTGTCGCACGTGCTCGCGAACCTCGGCGACCTCGTCGTGAAGGAGGTGCACGGCGCGGGCGGCTACGGCATGCTGGTCGGCCCGGCGGCGACGAAGGCCGAGATCGAGGCCTTCCGCGCGCAGCTCGTCGCCAACCCGACCAACTACATCGCCCAGCCCACGCTGAGCCTGTCGACGTGCCCGACCTACGTCGAGTCCGGCATCGCGCCGCGCCACATCGACCTGCGCCCGTTCGTGCTCTCGGGCAAGACGGTGCAGATCGTGCCGGGCGGGCTGACGCGCGTCGCGTTGAAGGAGGGGTCGCTGGTCGTCAACAGCAGCCAGGGCGGCGGCACCAAGGACACCTGGGTGCTCGAGGCGCCGACGAACGGCAACGGCCGCGGCCATGCACCGGGCGAGGCGGCCGGGGCGGCGCCGGGGTCGTCGCAGAGCCAGTCGCAGACGCAGTCGTCGTCGACATCGCAATCCGAATCGGCCTGAGGAGACCCGCACCGATGCTTTCCCGCACCGCCGACCACCTGTTCTGGATGTCGCGCTACATGGAGCGCGCCGAGAACACCGCGCGCATGCTCGACGTCAACTACCAGAGCGCGCTGCTGCC
>JASLEM010000532.1 GCA_030151165.1 Burkholderiaceae bacterium | reverse complement strand
GCGCCGGCTGCCGGCGGACTCGACCGTCTCGCAGCTGCGGTCGAACACGCGCATGTAGCTGACCGGGCCCGAGGCGCGGCTGCGCGTCGAGCCGACCCACGCGCCCTGCGGTCGGATGCGCGAGAAGTCGTAGCCGACGCCTCCGCCGCGGCGCATCGTCTCGGCGGCCTCGGTGAGCGCGGTGTAGATGCCGGGGACGCCGTCCTCGAGCTGCGCGATCGAGTCGCCGACCGGCTGCACGAAGCAGTTGATGAGCGTGGCGGTGAGCTCGGTGCCGGCGGCGGAGTTGATGCGGCCGGCGGGGACGAAGCCGCTGCGCAGCGCGTCGAGGAAGCGCGCGGCCCAGGCCTCGCGCGCCTCGGGCCGCTCGACCTGCGCGAGCGCCCGCGCGACGCGCTCGCGCACGGCGTCGACGCTCTGCTCGTCGCCCTTGGCGTACTTCTCGAGCAGCACCTCGATGCTGATCGCCTGCACGGGCAGGGGCGCGTCGGCGGGCGCGGCGGCGTCGGGCGAAGACGCGTCGTACAGGCCGCGCTGGAGGTCGGTCGGGTCGATGCTCATCGGCATGCATCCTCGAAGAAGAGGCCATCCGGAACCCTCCCGATGGCGATGATCCATCTTCGCCAAAACGCCGGCAAAGCGCCAGCCCGGGGCCTTGCTATCCCTTGTTCAGGTCGTGGCGGACCGCGTCGCGCCCGGCGGCCTTGGCCGCGTAGAGCGCCTCGTCGGCGCGCTTGAACAGGTGCATCGGGTCGCACGGCGCCGTGGCCTCGGCGATGCCGGCGCTCAGGCGGATCGTGACCTCCGCCGGCAACTCGCTCGAGCGCTCGGCCACCGCGACGCGCAGCCGCGTGCAGACCTGGTGCGCGACCGCCAGCGGCGCGGTCAGCACGAGCGCGAACTCGTCGCCGCCGAGGCGCGCGGGCAGGTCGGTCTGGCGGCATTGCGCCTGCAGGTGCGTCGCGACCCAGCGCAGCGCCGCGTCGCCGGCCAGGTGGCGGTAGCGGTCGTTGATCGACTTGAAGTGGTCGAGGTCGACCAGCACCAGCGACACGGGATGCTCGTCGCTCGCGCGCGGCAGCATGCCGGCGAGGTACTCGTCGAAGCGGCGGCGGTTGGCCAGGCCGGTGAGCTGGTCGTGGCGCGCCTCGAGGTGCGCGCGTTCGGCGCGGTCGCGCTCCTCGCTCACCTGGCGCAGCGCGCGCTCGGTGTTGAGCGCGACGGCGAGCGCGCTGGCCTGCTGCTCGGCGCGCTCGAGCACGAGGTGCGTGCGCAGTTCGTGGAAACGCTTGTGCGCGTCGAGCGCCTCGCGCAGCTCGCCGCGCGCCTCGTGCGCGAGCGACTTCAGGCGATGGATCTCGTCGATGTGGACGTGGCCGCCGCGGATGTCCGCCGACGCCCGCCCGCGCTCGATCGCCTCGAGCGCCAGCGCCGGCTCGCCGGCCTGCAGGTGGGCGCGCGCGCGCACGCAGCTGAACACCACCGTCAGGTTGTTCGCCTCCTCGGGGTCCATCAGGCGCTCGGCTTCGTCGAGGGCGTCGTGGGCTTCCTGCAGGCGGCCCAGCACGATGTAGGCGACGGCGAGGTTGTCCATCGCGCCGCTGATCTCGCCGGACTTGCCTTGGCGGCGCCACACCGCCACCGTGGACTGCATGACCTCGATGGCGCGCTCGGCGCGTGGCCGCCACAGCGCTTCCGGCCCCTTCTCGTCGTGCTCGCGCCAGGCCCACCGGGCGAGCGCGAGCGACAGGTTGGAGCGCAGCCGCAGCACGACGGCCTCGTCGGAAAAGCCGCGCGCGGCGCGCAGGCCTTCCTCGAGGATCTGGACGGCTTCGGGCAGGCGGCCGATGTCGATCAGCACGGCGCCGAGCGTGTTGGCGATGCGCACCTGCAGCACCGGATCCTCGGCTGCGCGCGCCAGCACGACGGCCTCGCCGGTGGCCTCCAGCACGCGCGTCGGCAGCCCGCGCCGCAGGCCGACGATGCCCTGGGCGTTGAGCGCGAACGCCTGGCCGCGCGTCGAGCCCTGCACGCGGAAGTGCGCGAGCGCCTCGGCCGCGGCTTCGTCGGCGGCATCGAACCGGTCGGACAGCGCGAGCGCCCGCGCCAGCGGCGGCAGCGCCCACACGAGGCGGTCGCGGTCGCCCGCGCCGCGCAGCCGGTCGACCGCCGCCTGGATCGCGGGCAGCGCCGCCGCCCCCTGTTCCTCGGCCGCGAGGTCGAGTGCGCGCAGTTCGTCGTCCATCGCTTCTTGTTCTGACATCAAACCCCCAACGCCCGAGGCTGCATCCGGTCGCCTCGCTCACCGGCGGTGGCAAGCGTCGTGCGCCCGTCCCCGGCCGTGTCGCACCGCACACCTCCGCGCGGATCCCGCGCCGGTCGCTCTGCCGGGGTGGGTGACCGGGCCATTGTGCACCGCACGAAATCCGGTGCGAAGCGCCCAGGCCCCGCGGCACGGAGTTTTCCACCGTCGAGCGCGAGCCGCCCGGCCATGAAAAACGGCCCCGCGGGGCCGTTCCTGGCAGGCCGCGAACGGCCGGGCGCGCGCGTCAGTCGCGGGCGTAGATGTCGACGTCCTTGGTCTCGCGGATGAACAGCACGCCGATCACGAAGCACACGGCCGCGATGACGATCGGGTACCACAGGCCGTAGAACATGTTGCCGTTCTGCGCGACCATCGCCAGCGTGATCGACGGCAGCAGGCCGCCGAA
The DNA here is from genome assembly GCA_030151165.1 of Burkholderiaceae bacterium. Next base: position 5,637 of record JASLEM010000532.1, on the reverse strand, counting down.
CCAGCCGTTGCCGATGTGGTACGGCAGGCTCATCGACGTGTAGCGGATGCGGGTCGGGAACAGCTCGACCAGCATCGCCGCGATCGGGCCGTAGACCATCGTCACGTAGATCATCAGGATCCACAACAGGCCGATGATCGACCACCACTGGCCACTGAACGCCGCGATCGGTGCCGCCTTGGCCGGGTAGCCGGCGGCCTTCATCGCCTCGGCGACGTCCTTCTTGAAGCCCGCGATCGCCTTGCCGGACGCGTCGTCGAACTTGTAGCCGTTGGCGGCCAGCGTGCCCGACGGGGCGGTCAGCGTCTTGTCGCCGATCGTCACCGTCGCGGGCGTGCCGGGCGGCACGGGCTCGTTCGCGTAGCTGGCCGAGTTGGAGGTCAGCGCGCGCTTGGCGATGTCGCAGGAGCTCAGGAAGTCGATCTCGCGCGCGACCGGGTTGCCCTGGAACGCGCAGCTCGCCGGGTCGGCCTTGACCGAGATCGTCGCCGTCGCCTGCGCCTGCGCCAGCGCCGGGTTGCCGACGGCGGCCAGGCCCTTGAAGATCGGGAAGTACGTCAGGCAGGCGAGCAGCATGCCGGCCAGGATGATGGGCTTGCGGCCGATCTTGTCCGACAGCTTGCCGAAGACGACGAAGAACGGCGTGCCGAGCAGCAGCGCCACGGCGATCATCCACTGGGCCGTCGTGCCGTCGATCTTGAGCGAGTTCGTCAGGAAGATCATCGCGTAGAACTGGCCCGAGTACCACACCACGCCCTGGCCGGCGACGAGGCCGAACAGCGCGAGCAGCACGATCTTCAGGTTGCCCCACTTCGTGAACGATTCGGTCAGCGGCGCCTTGGACGTGCGGCCCTCTTCCTTCATCCGCTTGAACGCGGGCGACTCGTTCATCGACAGGCGGATCCACACGCTGATGACCAGCAGCACGATCGACGCGATGAACGGCGCGCGCCACCAGCCCCATGGATCCTCGAACGCTTCCTTCGAGACCATCGCCTTGAAGCCGAGGATCGCGACGAGCGACAGGAACAGGCCCAGCGTCGCCGTGGTCTGGATCCACGACGTGTACTCGCCGCGCCGGCCCTGCGGCGAGTGCTCCGCCACGTAGGTCGCCGCGCCGCCGTACTCGCCGCCGAGCGCGAGGCCCTGCAAGACGCGCAGCAGGATCAGCAGGATCGGGGCCGCGCCGCCGATCTGGGCGTAGGTCGGGATGATGCCGATCACCGCGGTCGACAGGCCCATGATCAGGATCGTGACCAGGAACGTGTACTTGCGCCCGATCATGTCGCCGAGGCGGCCGAACACCAGCGCGCCGAACGGCCGCACGAAGAAGCCGGCGGCGAACACGAGCAGCGTCGCGATGTAGCCGGCGGCCGGGTCGAGGCCCGTGAAGAAGGCCTTGTTGACGTAGCCCGCGAGCGAGCCGTACACGAAGAAGTCGTACCACTCGAACACGGTGCCGAGCGAGGACGCGAAGATGACCTTGCGTTCGTCGCCGGTGATGCCGGGGGTACGTGCCGGCGCGCGGCCGGACACGGGGATGCTGGACATGCGTTGTCTCCTTTTGTCGCGAAGCCCTCCGCGGACCGGGGGCTGCTGTTGCGCATCGTGGGACTGCCCTCTGACCCGTGTCTGACACGAGCGTGACGCGAAACTTACAACTCGAGGGATAACGCGGACGTCCCGTTTCTCATCGTGAGAATGACGGCGCGCGCGAGGGTAAACACCGGAGCGGCCGACCCGCCGCGAGGGCGCGACGAGCGGGGCCCGACGCGCCCATGGCCCTGCCGCTCCAGCAGGGAACTCGCATGGGCGCGCGAGCCCCGAGGTTCATTCCGTCTGGCCCACGTCGCGTTCAATGGCGTGGTCGACACCCCGTCAACGCGCCTGGATTGCCCTCATCGCATCGGCCAGCATCTCCACCGAATCCTGGCCCCAGAAATGCTGCCCGTCGTCGAGCCGGAAGAACGGCACGCCGAATACCCCGGCCCGTACGGCATCGGCCGCGCGGGCGTGCAGCTCGGCCTTGACCTCGTCGCCGCGCGGGTCGCGCACGGGCGCGATGGCGTCGGTGAGCGCGGCCAGCGCATCGGGGTCGTTCGGATCGGCGCCGCCGCGCGTCCACACATGGCGGAACGCGAGCTCGACCACGCGCCGGTTCGGCTGCTGCCCGGCCGGCACGCTCGCCACGAGCAGGCGCAGCAGCGCGAGCGGGTTGAACGGGTGCGGCACGGGCGGCTCGAAGCGCACGCCGTCGCGCGCCGCGAGCCACGCGCTCTGGCGGAACAGCCACGCCTTCTTCGGCGCGACGTCCACCGGCGCCATGTTGCCCCACGCCTTCAGCAGCGCGGCGAACAGCACCGGCCGGTACTCGACGTGGTGCGACACGCCTTCCAGCGCCTGCGGCAGCCGCTCGAACGCGAGGTACGCGTAGGGCGAGATGATGTCGAAGTCGAAGATCACGCGCTGCATGGGATCTCCTTGCGATGGATCACGCCGTCGCGGGGCCGCGGCCGGGCAGTTGCAGCCACACGGCGCGCTTGTCGGCGTCGCCCATGCGGCTCCACGCGGCGATCTCGGCGAGCGTGCGGCGGCAGCCGAGGCAGACGTCGGTCGCCGGGTCGATCTTGCAGATGTTCGCGCACGGCGACGGCACCGGCGACGCCGCGGCGACCTCCGGCAGGCGCGCCTCGAACCACGCGGTGGGCGGCGCGGTGTCGACGCCGTCGCGGATCACGCCGCTCATGCGGCCGCCGACGGTGGGACGACGGGTTGCACGACGTCGTGCACCGGCGCGCCGGTGAGCTGCTCGAGCTCGGCCGGGGACATCGGGAACACGCCGTGCGAATGGCCCGCCGCGGCCCACACCTGGTCGAAGCGGAACAGCTCGCGGTCGATCAGCGTGACCACCGGCGTCGCGTGCGCGAGCGGCGACACGCCACCGATCGTGAAGCCCGTCTTCGCCTTGACGAAGTCGGCGTCCGCGCGACCGATGGCGCCGACGATCTGCGCGACCTTCTTCTCGTCGACGCGCCGATCGCCCGATGCCACGACCAGCACCGCGACCTCGTCCGCCTTGCGCCGGAACACCACGCTCTTGGCGATCTGCCCGACCTCGACGCCCAGCGCGTCGGCCGCTTCCTGCGACGTGCGCGCGGCGGTGTCGAGGAAGGTCGGCGCGTGCGCGTGGCCGAGCCGCTGCAGCGCCAGCGACACGCGCTGGAAGCCTTCGGGGCGATCGTCGAGCGTCATGCGCACACCGCCGACGCATCCGCGCGCTTGGCGAGCATCGCGCGCGCGACACGCGAGCCGTTCGGCTTGCCGATCCGCTGGCTGATGAAGGCGCCGGCGTCGACGAGCTTGTCGAGGTCGATGCCCGTGCGGATGCCCAGGCCGTGCAGCAGGTAGACGACGTCTTCCGTCGCGACGTTGCCCGTCGCGCCCTTCGCATACGGGCAACCGCCGAGGCCCGAGACGCTGGTGTCGAACGTGTGGATGCCCATCTGCAGGCACTCGTGGATGTTCGACAGCGCCTGGCCGTAGGTGTCGTGGAAGTGGCCGCTGGTCTCGGCGAGCGGGAAGTGCTCAAGCGCGGCCTCCATCGCGGCGCGCACCTTCAGCGGGGTGCCGACGCCGATGGTGTCGGCGACGCCGACGTGGTCGACGCCGATCGCGCGCATCATCCGCGCGACCATGCCCACGCGCGACGGCGCGACTTCGCCCTCGTACGGGCAGCCGACCGCGCACGAGATCGCGGCGCGCACCTTGACACCGGCAGCCTTCGCGGCGGCGACGACCGGCGCGAAGCGCTCGATCGATTCGGCGATCGAGCAGTTGATGTTCTTCTGGCTGAACGCCTCGCTGGCCGCGCCGAACACGACGATCTCGTCCGGCCTCGTCGCGACCGCGGCCTCCCAGCCCTTCATGTTGGGCGTGAGCACCGAGTAGCGCACGCCGGGTTGGCGCGCGATGCCGGCCATCACGTCGAGCGCGTCGGCCATCTGCGGCACCCACTTCGGGCTGACGAAGCTGGTGACCTCGATCTCGCGCAGGCCGGCGTCCTGCAGCAGGCCGACGAGCGCGATCTTGTCGGCCGCGGGGACGTGGTTCTTCTCGTTCTGCAGGCCATCGCGCGGGCCGACGTCGACGATCTTGACGAATTCAGGCAGGTGGGCCATCGCTCATTGCTCCAGGGTCAGCAGCTCGCCGCCTTCGCTGACCTGGTCACCGGGCGCGAACAGCAGTTCGGCGACGGTGCCGTCGCGCGGCGCGGCGATCGTGTGCTCCATTTTCATCGCTTCCAGTACTGCCAGCGGCTGTCCGGTCTTGATCGCGTCGCCCGCCTTGACGAGGTAGGCGATGACCTTGCCCGGCATCGGCGCGGTCAGCCGGCCGGCCTCCTTGTGGCCAACGCCGGCGTGGGCGAGCGTGTCGACCACCGTGACCTGCGCGCTGCCGTCCGGCGCGAACACCGAGACGAGTTCGCCGAGCTGGTAGACCGTGAGCGACAAGCGGCGCGTGTCCCCGGCCGTGCCGAGCGTGACGTCGAAGCGCTCGCCGCCGACCGCGCGCGACGCGAACGGCAGTTCCTTGCCGTCGACGACCAGCAGCGCGTCGCCGCCATGCCGCGACTTCAGCAGCACCTCGAACGCCTCGCCCTGCCACTCGAGGTCGAAGCGCTGCACCGACACGCCGTGCATCCGCCAGCCATCGCGGCGCGACCACGGGTCGGCGCCGACCGACGCCTGCTGCAGCGCGAGCGCGCGGGCCACGACACCGGCCGCGACGACGTCCAGCGGCAGCCCTGTCTTGCCGAACAGGTTCTCGCGCTCGCGCTCGATCAGCGCGGTGTCCAGGTGGGCCTCGGCGAACGACGGCGTCTTCGCGACACGGCGCAGGAAGCTCACGTTGTTGACGACGCCCGCGATGTGCGTGCCGGCCAGCGCCGCATCGAGGCGCGCCAGCGCCTGCGCGCGATCCTCGCCCCAGACGATCAGCTTGGCGATCATCGAGTCGTAGTACGGCGTGATCGCGTCGCCTTCGTTGACGCCGGTGTCCACGCGCACCGCGGCCGGGTCGCGCGTGCCGTCGCCCTCGGCGTTGCGCGTGAAGCTCACGTGGGCGGGCCACTTCAGCACCGACAGCGTGCCGGTGGCGGGCAGGAAGTTGGCGTCCGGGTTCTCGGCGCAGATGCGCGCCTCGATCGCGTGGCCGCGGATCTTCAGCTCGTCCTGCGTCGCCGGCAACGTCTCGCCCGACGCGACGCGCAGCTGCCACTCGACGAGGTCGTGCCCGCTGATCGCCTCCGTCACCGGATGCTCGACCTGCAGCCGCGTGTTCATCTCCATGAAGTAGAACTGCCCGTCCTGCTCCGCGATGAACTCCACCGTGCCCGCGCCGACGTAGTTCACCGCGCGCGCGGCGGCCACGGCGGCCTCGCCCATCTCGCGGCGGCGCTCGGGGGTCATGCCCGGCGCGGGCGCTTCCTCGAGCACCTTCTGGTGGCGGCGCTGCACCGAGCAGTCGCGCTCGAACAGGTAGACGCCGTTGCCGTGCGTGTCGAAGAACACCTGGATCTCGATGTGGCGCGGGCGTTGCACGTAGCGCTCGATCAGCACCGCGTCGTCGCCGAAGCTG
>JASLEM010000492.1 GCA_030151165.1 Burkholderiaceae bacterium | reverse complement strand
GGTCGTCGAGCGCCGCTCGCACGGGGCGCCGCGCCGCCGTCGCGATGGGCGGCAACGCGGCCAGCGTCGGCGCGAGCAGGCCGGCGGCCACGACGGCGGCGAGCGTCCAGGCGGGGGGCGCGTCGTTCGCGATGCGCAGGTTCAGCAGCTCGGCGATCGCGCCGACGAACGCGCGCGCCGCGGCCAGGCCCAGCGGCAGGCCGAGGGCCGTGGCGAGTGCGCCGAGCGCGGCGACCATCGCGAGCACCGGCGCCGCGACCTGCCCGGCGCTCGCGCCGATCGCCTTCATGATCCCGACCTGCCGAACCTGCTGCGCGAGCAGGCCGCCGACGATCGTCGCGCACAGCACCGCGCCGAGCGCCATCGCGAGCCCGCTGAAGATCGTCAGCATCGCGAGCACGGCGTTCATCTGCGACTGGTGCGGATGGCGGTGCGGCGGCGGCACGCGCGCCTCGACGACGACCGCGCCGCGCGCCGCGAGCCAGCGCGCGAGGTCGCGCACGACGGCGGAGATCGCGCCGACGTCGTCGCCGCCCGGCGCGACGACGATCCGCAGCAGGCGCAGCGGCACGGCTTCGCCGAGCGCGGCCAGCGTCTGCGGTGTCGCGTACGCATAGACCACGCGCTCCTGCCCGGCCGGCGCGACACCCGCGTCGTGCACGGTGCCCGCGATCGTGGCGACGCGCGCGCCGGCGTGCGGCAGTGTCACGGCGACGGCATCGCCGACGCGGCGCCGCGTCAGCGGCAACGCGCTGCGCTCGATGAGCAGGCTGCCCGTGGGCGGCGGCCACGCGCCGGCTTCGGGGTGCAGCGTGCCGATCGACTGCGCGGCGAAATCGCGCACGACGAACACGATGAGCGGCAGCGAGTCGCCGGCGCCGGTCGTGACGCGGCCGCGCAGTGTCGCCGCGCCGTCGGCCTGCGCGATGCCGGGCCGGCGGCGCACGGCGTCGAGCAGCGCGGCGTCGATGTCGCCCTGCAGCTCGAGCTGGGCCGACGCCGGGTTCGTCGCGAGGTAGCCGCGTGGCACCTCGCGCACGAGCACGGCGGTGGCTGCGCCCATCGTCGCGATCGCGGCGACGCTCGCGGCGAGTGCGACGACGATCGTCGCGAGCCGGCCGCTCGCGGCGCCCGCGTCGCGCCAGGCCTTGATCCAGGCGGTGGCGATCATGCGAGTGCGGCCACGGCGTTGTCGCGATACGGGGGCGAGGTATCGCCAACGACACGGCCGTCGCGCAGCGTCACCGTGCGCGTGAAGAAGCGCTGCAGCTCGCGCTCGTGCGTCACGGTCAGCACGGTCTTGCCCTCGCGGGCGAGCGACGCGAGCAGCGCCATCACGTCGTCGGCGGTCGCGGCGTCGAGGTTGCCGGTCGGCTCGTCGGCGACGACGAGGGGCGGATCGTTGGCGAGCGCGCGCGCGATCGCGGCGCGCTGCTGCTGGCCGCCGGACAGCGCCGCCGGCAGCTTGCCGGCCTGGTCCGCGATGCCGAGGCGCTCGAGCAGCCCCAGCGCGCGCGCGCGCCGATCGCGCGGCGGGATCGCGCCGAGGAAATCCATCGGCAGCGTCACGTTCTCGGCGATCGTGAGCGTCGGCAGCAGTTGCGGCGACTGGAACACGAGCCCGACCTGCCGCCCGCGCCACGCCGTCAGCGCGCGTTGCGCGAGCGCGTGCAGCGCCTGCCCACCGACGACGATCTCGCCGGCGGTGGGCGTGTCGATGCCGGTCAGCAGGTGGATCAGTGTCGTCTTGCCGCTGCCGGACTTGCCGATCACGGCGACGCATTCGCCGGCGGCGATCGACAGGTCGACGCCGGCCAGCGCCTCGAACGCCTGCGTGCCGGCGAGGTGGCGTCGGGTGACGCCGCGCAATCGGACGAGCGGCTCGTGAAGGGTCGGGTTCATGCGGGGCGGCTTCTTGTTGGACGACACGAAACCGAACATACTGTTCGCTATCTCGAAGCGCCCGAACGCCGGATGCGTGCCTGTTCGATTCCGAACAGACGGCGTTCATCGGTTCGACAAACGCCCCGCACTTCCTCGCACTTCCCCGCGCCTCACCATGCCGACCCGACCGCCTGCATCTGCTTCCGCCACGCCGATCGACCGCCGCTCGCAACGGTCGCGCGGCCTGCTGCTCGATGCGCTGTTCGAGCTGATGGTGGAACGCGGCTACGAGCGGCTGACGACGCAGAACCTGATCGACCGCGCGGGCGTCGGCCGGGCCACGTTCTACGCGCACTTCGACAGCAAGGAGGACCTGCTCGTCGCGAGCGTCGGCCGCCTGCGCGCGTGGCTCGAGCACGAGCGCGACGCGCGGCCCGGCGAGCGCCTGGGCTTCATGCGGCCGTTCTGCCACCACCTCGCCGGCCACCGCGCGCTGTACCGCACGACATTCGCGCGCGACAGCGAGGTGACGGTCGAGCGCCTGATCCGCGCGATGCTGCGCGAGCTCGTGCGCGACGACCTGGAGACGCATCGCGCCCGCGGGCAGTCGGCGGCCGCGCTCGACCTCGCCACGCAGTTCGTCGTCGCGACGCTGTGGTCGGTGATCACGTGGTGGATGGAGCGCGGGGCGAAGTCGTCCGCCGACGAGGTGCATGCGGTCTTCCAGCGGCTCGCGCTGCCGGGCCTCGACCTCACGCTCGCGAGCGGGTCGACCGCGGAGCTGCAGCGGGTCGGTTGAGGCGGCACGTCGCGCGGGACGATCGAGGCCAGCGGTCTGAACGTGCGTTCCGTGCAGCGTGCGGGAATGCTCCCGCGGCGACCGTGAACTAGTTCGTTGCGGAGCTGTCGGCAAGCTGTCGCCGACGAGGAAGGCACGGGGCACGCCCCGCGATAATTCCGCTCGATCCGACTCGCTACCGGCCACCTTCGAGCCGACGGCATGCGACGGATCCAAACATCGAGGGAGTTCGCTTTGGCCATGACGTCGTTTCAGAAGGCAGCCGCATTGGCCGCCATCCAGGTTCTCTTCGCCGGGTGCAGCGCCGGCAACCCGGACATGAGCAAGAGTGCCAGCACCGGCACGAGTACCGGTACGGGTTCGGGTACCGCGACCGGCACGACGCCGACCCCGCCACCCGCGCCGGCCCCGGTGACGACGACCGCCCCGAGCATCACGACCCAGCCCGCGGCGGCGTCCGCGGCGCTCGGCGCCACGGCCACGTTCACCGTCGTGGCGAGCGGCAGCTCGCTCGCGTACCAGTGGTACAAGGACAACGTCCTGATCGCCGGCGCCACGTCCGATTCGTACACGACGCCCGCCGTCACCGCGCGGGACGACGGCGCCGTCTTCACCGTCTCGGTCTTCAACAGCGCAGGTGTCCTGACGAGCAGCGCGGCGACGCTGAGCGTCGCCTCGAGCGCGTCGCCGACGCCGCCCGCGCCCCCGCCGGTCACCCCCGCGCCGCCGGCCCCGACGCCGCCGGCTCCCTCGCCGACGCCCGCGTCCAGCCCGTCGATCACCGCGCAGCCGACCGACGCGCACCCGATCACCGGTGCGCAGGCCACCTTCAGCGTGACTGCCGCGGGTTCCAACCTGACGTACCAGTGGAAGAAGGGCGGGGTCGCGATCAGTGGGGCCACGTCGGCCACCTACACGACGCCGGCCGTCACGTACCAGGACGAAGGCAGCGTCTACAGCGTCGTCGTCACCAACTCGCTGGGCACCGCCACCAGCGCCAGCGCGGCGCTGCACCTCGCGCTGAGCACGGACCAGTCGCTCGTCGAGAGCTTCGAGCTCGGCACGGGCGGCATCTTCGAGACCGAATGGCGTCTCGCCGCCGCGGGTCATGCCCAGGTGTCCGGCGTGAACTACCTCGAGAACGACTTCGCGGTGCTGCCGCAGTCGCCGCTGACGAACGGGCCGCAGTTCGTCACGCAATCGTCCACGACGTCGATGACGTCGAAGCTCATCGCCATCCCGGGCAGCCCGGTGCGCGTCCTGAAGGCCGGCGCCATCCTCTTCGTGCCCGGCGACCACAACTCGTTCCACGTCAGCTACTCGGGCAGCAGCGTCCAGGTCGACGACCTGGCCAGCGACAACACCACCGTCGCCTACTCGCAGCTGCGCAGCGGCTACCACCTCGGCTCGCTCTCCGGCTCGCTGCACACCGCCTCGACGCTGCTGACGAACGAATACAGCGCGATCTTCTCGAACAGTGACATCCTCGACACCACGACCCAGTGGGGTACCGGCGCAGGCTTCCTGTACTACACGGCGAGCCAGAACGGCGACCGGTATTCGGTGTTCGACTGCGGGCTCCCGACGACGGGCGCCGTGCCGTCGGCCTGCACCACGAGCGCCACGAGCCTGACGGCGATGCTCACCGCCGGCTTCCACTCGGACTCCGACGGCGTCACCTACAAGCTGGCCGACGGCGCCATCGTCACGGCCGAAGGCATCCAGGTCTGGGTCGCCACCGCGGCGCGCCCCGAGGCCGCCGTCGGCACGTCGACCACCCAGTACCGGATCTATTTCCAGCTTGGCAACGCGTTCTACACGGGTGCGCTGACGAAGGACAAGACGGTCATCGGCTCGCTGTCCTACGTCGATCCGGCCACGGCCAAGCCCGTCTATCCGACCTACCAGATCCGTCTGAACAAGTCCGCGGCCGACAGCCTCGCGGCGGGCATCCAGTTCTGACGTAAACGGCGCGGGGCGCCGGGGGCGGGGCGCGTGAGCGCGCGTCCCGCACGCGTCGCCTTCGCGAGGCGCGCGGCCGCTCGCGAGGCGGCCTCCTAGAATCGCGCGCATGCCGTTATCCGCCCTGGCGATGGTCATCGTCGCCGCCCTGCTGCACGCGTTCTGGAACATCGTCGCCAAGAAGACCGAGGGCAACAAGCACTTCGTGCTGCTGGCCGGCCTCGCGCTGGCCGTGCTCTGGGCGCCGCTCGGGCTGTGGCTCGGCTGGCAGGCGGTGCCGCACTGGAGCGCGGTGGAATGGAGCTTCGTCGTCGCCAGCGGCCTCACGCACCTGCTGTACTTCAACGTGCTGCTCAAGGGCTACCGTGTCGCCGACCTGACGGTGGTCTATCCGGTCGCGCGCGGCACCGGCCCGCTGATCAGCTCGCTCGGCGCGGTGGCCGTGCTGGGCGAATCGCTCGGCTGGCATGGCGCGGTCGGCGTGCTGTGCGTGTGCGGCGGCGTCTTCATCATCGCGGGCGGCCCGGCGTTGCTGCGCGCGGCGCACGACCCCGGCCGCCGCGCGCGCGTCCACGCCGGCCTCGCGTGGGGCGCGGCCACCGGCGTGCTCATCGCGGCCTACAGCGTGATGGACGGCTACGCGGTCAAGCGCCTGCTGATCGGCCCGATCGTCGTCGACTACTTCGGCAACCTCGTGCGCCTGCCCTTCATGCTGCCGCAGGCGTTCCGCCAGCGCGAGACCTTCGTCGACGCGTGGCGCCGCTATCGCTGGCACGCCGTGATCGTCGGCGCGGTGAGCCCGCTCGCGTACATCCTGGTGCTCTACGCCGTGAAGCTGGCGCCGCTGTCGCACGTCGCGCCGGCGCGCGAGATCTCGATGCTCTTCGCGGCCTTCCTCGGCGGCAAGTTCCTCGGCGAGGGCGACCGCGGGCAGCGCGTGGCGGGGGCGTTGTTGATGGGCGCGGGCGTCGCGCTGCTGGCGTTCTGAGCGCCGCGTCGCCGCGAACGCTCAACCCGTCGCCTGCGGCGCCTTGCGCGGCAGCGTGATCGTCACCGTCGTCCCGGCCTCCGGCGGCGAGACGAGCTCGATGCGGCCGCCGAGGATGCCGTGGACCATGTTGCGGCAGATCGTCAGGCCGAGGCCGCTGCCGCCTTGCGCGAGGCGCGTGGTGAAGAAGGGCGCGAAGACCTGCGGCAGGTCGGCGGCGGGGATGCCGACGCCGTTGTCGTGCACCGTGATGCGCACCGACTCGCGCCCCGACGGCCAGACGCGCACGTCGATCGAGCCCTCGCGGTTGCCGGCGAAACCGTGCGTGACGGCGTTGTCGATCAGCTGGCTCAGCACCTGGCCGACGGGGCCGGGGTAGCTGTCCAGGATCAGCTCGGGCTCGCCGGTGACGATGATCTCGACCGGGTCGCGCCGGTGGCCGAGCCGCGTCAGCTCGACGACCTCGCGCACGGTGGCGAGCACGTCGAACGTGCGGCGCTGGTCGCTGGTCTGGTCGACGGCGAGCTGCTGGAAGCCGGCGATCACGCGCTGCGCCTGGTCGAGCGATTGCGCGAGCTGGCGGTGGCTCTCGTCGAGCGCGCCGACGTAGCCGGCGACCTGGCTGCGGCGGCGGTCGTCGGCCGGCGTGCGCGCGGCGTCGTCGACGGCCGGCCCGGCCTGCACGCGACCGAGCGCGTCGACCTGGCCCTGCAGCGTCGCCACGACCATGTTCGCGTTGGCGAGCGCGGCGCCGAGTTCCTCGGCCACGCCGGTCACGAGCGAGCCGAGCCCGGCGAGCTTCTCGGCGCGCACGAGTTCGTGCTGCGCCATCGACAGCTGGTGCATCGCGGTCGACAGCTCCGCGTTGCGCTGCTCGGCCTCGCGCGTGCGCTCGGACACGCGCTGCTCGAGGTGCTGGTTCAGCTCGCTGAGCTCGTCCTCGCGGTCGCGCAGCAGGTGCTGCGCCTCGACGAGCTGGTCGCGGTCGCGCAGCAGCAGCGTCTGGCGGATCGCGGCCAGCACGATGACGAGCACGGCCGCGGCGTCGCAGGTCAGGCGCGCGGACGGCGACAGGTGCGCGATCGACTCCTGCAGCGTCACGGCGAAGGTCACGCTCACGACGACGACCAGCGGCAGGATGCGCAGCGCGCCTTCGTAGAGGCGATCGATGCGCGCGCTCTCGGTGGAGTCCGCGCGCCAGCACGACACCGCGAGCCCGGCCGCGAGCGTGAAGACCGAGAACGTGCAGTTGACGAGCCCGCCGTCGGCCAGCGTCCCCTTCAGGATCAGCGCGTTCCACTCCATCCACAGACCGCCGTGCACGCCCAGCATCGCGATGAGCGTCCACACCGTCCAGCCGCGACTCACGCGCAGCAGCGCGCACATCATCAGGCCGACGCAGCACGCCGACAGCAGCATCGTCGGGTACGCGATCATCACGCCGAGCCCGATGGCGGTGGTGGTGCCGCGCTCGGGCAGGTAGACGACGAGCGCGAGCGCGACGACGGCGATCGCGAGCGAAAGGGTGTCGAGCACCGCGGCGAAGCGCTGCGACTCGCTCACGCGGCCGCGCAGCACGCTCATCATGCCGATCGCGCAACCGGGCGCCATCATCATGTAGAACGGGTCGGACGGCGCGGGGAACGGCTGCCACGACAGGAACACCTGCAGGTTCCACAGCAGCTGGCCGATCGCGTACGAGGTGAACGCGAACGCGAACCAGCGCCGCGCCACGTACTCGGCGCGCAGGCCGCGCTGGCGCGCGTCACGCACGCCGATCCAGCACAGCCAGGAGGCGCCGATGTCGGCGCACGTCCAGTGCATGTTGTCGAAGAAGCGCACCCAGCTCGTCGACGCGCCGAGGTGCGCGCCGCCGATCGCGCAGGCGATGGCGACGAGCACGAGGACGGCCGCGACCTCGAACACGCGCCACGCGCCGGACGGCAGGCCGAGCCGCGACGGGCGCGGCGGCGCAGCCATCAGCGCCTCGAGCAGCGGCGCGCCGTGGTCGTGGTGGTCGTCGTCGACGAAATCGCGCGCGGTCGTGCGATGGCGGCGGCGCAGGCTCGCGGGCCGCGGCTCGCCGGACGTCGCCGCGCCCGGCTGCCCCGCCGCGTCCTTGCCCTGCGGCGCGGCAGCCGTGCGGACCAGGTTCGGGGTGGACGACGAGGGCGCGACCATGGGCGGGCGGAGGATCCTGGAAAGACGCGGAAGGCGAGCCTGCCGAGACTACATCAATGCGCGCCGGTGTGGTTTTGCGCGCCGCGCCGCCGCCCCGCGACTTGTGCGCAAAAATGCCCGCCATGAGCGCTCCCGAGATCCCGAACGTCGATGCCCCGCCTTCCATTGCCGCGGCCGCGCTGCAGCTCGCGGGGGTCGACTTCTCGAGCGCGCCCCGTCGCGGCAAGCCCATCGTCTGGGCCTGGGGCAGCCTGCAGCGGCCCGGGCTGGTGCGGCTGGAACGCTTCGAGGAAGACGCCAGCCTCGCCGACTTCGAGCGCTCGCTGCGCCGGCCCGGCCCGTGGCTGGCGGCGTTCGACATGCCGTTCGGCCTGCCGCGCGAGCTCGTCGAGACGCTAGCGTGGCCGACCGGCTGGGCGGCCTGCATGACGCACTACGCGAGCCTCGACCGCGCCGCGATCGCCGCCACCTTCGCGGCGTTCTGCGACGCGCGCCCGGTCGGCGCGAAGTTCGCGCACCGGGCCTGCGACGGCCCGGCCGGCAGCAGCCCGTCGATGAAGTGGGTCAACCCGCCGGTCGCCTTCATGCTGCACGCCGGCGTGCCGGCGCTGCGCGCGGCCGGCGTCGACATCCCCGGGCTGCTGGCCGGCGACCCCGCGCGCGTGGCGCTCGAGGGCTACCCCGGCATGGTGGCGCGCGCGCTGATCGGCCGCCGCTCGTACAAGAGCGACACCAAGGCGCAGCAGTCGACCGAGCGCCTCATCGCGCGCAAGGATCTCGTGGACGCGCTGGAGCAGGGCCGCTGGCGCGGGCTGCGCCTGAAGCTGACGCACGCGCAGCGCGACGAGCTCGTCGCCGACGCGCAGGGCGACCGCCTCGACGCCGCGCTCTGCCTGCTGCTCGCGGCCTGGGCGAGCACGCAACCGGCGCACGGCATGCCGGCGGCGGTCGACGCGCTGGAAGGCTGGATCGTCGGCGGCGACGGCGCGGCGTCGGAGGCGCCCCCCCGTGCCGACGGCCGCGAGGAAGAAGGCCGCGGGCAGCGCGAAGGCGGCGACGAAGACCGCCCCGGCACCGAAGCCCCGGCCCAAGCCGGTCGTGCGCTGACCGCGCGGCTCAAGCGGCGGGCGTGCCCTTGCCGGCGTCGATCGCGGCGTCCACGGCGTCCGTCAGGTCGACGAGGTCGTACGGCTTCACGAGGTAGCGGAAGTAGCCCAGCTCGAGGCCCGACGACACCGCGTTGGGCATCGCCGCGGCGCTGACGGCGATGACGGGGATGCCGGCGGTGAGCGGGTCGGCGCGCAGCACGCGCATCGCCTCGCGGCCGCTCATCACCGGCATGTTGTTGTCCATCAGGATCACGTCCGGGCGATGGCTGCGCGCCATGTCGACGCCGGCCTGGCCGTCGGTCGCGGTCAGCACCAGGC
>JASLEM010000415.1 GCA_030151165.1 Burkholderiaceae bacterium | reverse complement strand
TGGATCCTGCGCAAGCTGCTCTACCCGATGGACGAGATCGAGGCGATGGAGTTCATGCTCGACAAGATGAAGGCCAGCAAGACGAACCTGGACTTCTTCGACATGATGCGCCGCGGCGGCTGATCGAGCCCTCGCCTCCATGTCGACCTGAAAGGCCCGCCACGCGGGCCTTTCGTTCGTCTGGGAGTCGAGTCAAGGGGCAGGCCGATCCTCGGTGTCGCGCAGCTCGGCGAGGTCAGACGTGTTGCGCGTGTGCGCGAGGCGCACGCGCGCGGGGGACGTGGCCGTCGCCGCGGTCACTTCGACGGACGTCGCGAAGTCTCGCGGGCATCGTCCGACGACCTCCCACCGCGACGGCGGCTCGTCGCAGATCGCCAGGCCGGTGCGCGACAGCAGGATGCGACGGCCGACCGAGATCTCGACCGAAGGAAACTCGAAGATACCGAGTTCGCCCTCCGGATTCTCATTGAGAAATTCGGATCGCAGGCGCAATGTCAGTCGACCGCAGCGTTGCACGCGCGTCGCGCCCGGCAGGCGATACGCGCTGCCGCCGCGCGTCATTTCCTTGCTGGCGCGCGACGGCGGCGCCTTCAGCTCGCGCGGGTCCTGTCCGGCTTCGGCGTCGAATGGCTTGTCGCGACCCTCGAACCAGATCGCGACTCGGGAGGCCGCCGCGTCGCAGGTGTAGACCGGGGGCCCGTCGGTGTAGTCGGCCCGCGCGCACGTCGACGCGACGGCGGCCAGCGCCGCGATGATCCAGTGTTTCATCGCCGGAATGTTCGCACAACCCACGTCGACGAACCGCGTCGGGCACGGGAAGTAGACAGGCTCGCCCGATACGACCTATAATCCAAGGTTTTCCGCTTTCGGAAAGTGCTGGGCAATGGTGCCCATGTGGCTTCCGACGACACCCCGGGTCGTGAACCCGCGGCAAAGCGAGATAGAGGGCACCCCATGAAAGACGGCATTCACCCCAACTACCGCGACGTTTGCTTCGTGGACCTGTCGAACGGTTTCAAGTTCGTGACGCGTTCGTGCGCACCGACGAAGGAAACGATCAAGATGGACGACGGCAAGGAACTGCCGCTGTTCAAGCTGGAAACCACCAGCGAGACGCACCCGTTCTACACCGGCACGCAGAAGAGCGTCGACAGCCTGGGCGGCCGCGTCGAGAAGTTCCGCAACAAGTTTGCGAGCCTCGGCATGAAGAAGACCAACGCCACCACCGGCGCTTGATCGACGCGGGGCCACGTGCCCCTGTCGATGCGGAAAGGCAGCTTCGGCTGCCTTTTTTGTTGCCTGTTGTCGAGCAGCAATGTCCGGCAATCCCGGTCGCACTCTATTTTGCGATCTTCACGTGCCGATTTTGAGCCTGCAGCCGGGTTGAGCCTCGCGCTTGCGGCATGATGCCCCCCGTGAATCTGCCAACCCCTGCCCTCGTCACCCAGCGCGCCGCGCAACGCCTGCCGCGCTGGGCGCTGATGCTCCTGTGCGCCGCCTACCTGCTGCCGGGCCAGTTCGGCCGCGGCCCGTGGAAGAACGCCGACATCACCGCCTTCGGCTACATGTCCTCGATCGCCAGCGGCCACAGCCCGTGGACGGCGCCCGCGATCGCCGGGCTGCCCGGCGACGGCGCGCTGCTGCCCTACTGGCTCGGCGCGCTCGCGATCAAGCTGCTGCCCTTCCTCGATCCCGCGCTCGCCGCGCGCCTGCCGTTCGCCGCGCTGCTCGCGGCCACGTTGGCGCTCGTCTGGTACAGCACGCAACACCTGGCGCGCACCGAGGCCGCGCAGCCCGTCGCGTTCGCCTTCGGCGGCGAGGCCTCGCCGCTCGACTACGCCCGGGCGTTGTCCGACGGCGCCGTGCTCGCCACGCTGGCCAGCCTCGGCCTGCTGCAGCTGGGCCACGAGACGACGCCCGAGCTGATGCAGCTCAGCGGCGTCGCGCTGTTCATGTGGGTGCTGTCGGCCGCGCCGACGCGACCGCGTGTGGCCGCGGGCGCGGCCGTCGCGGCGCTGGTCGTCATCGCCGCGAGCGGCGCGCCGGCGATCGCCATCGGGCTGGGCCTCAGCGGCCTGGTGCTGTCGCAGTTTTCGAGCTACCCGGGCGCGCGCGCGCTGCGGCTGTGGCTGCTGCTCGGCATGGCCGCCGGCGCGCTGGCGGCCACCGCGGGCCATGCGTGGGCCTGGCGCGTGACCGCGCGCCTCGATTCGCCCTGGCAGGTGCTCAAGACCTGCGTCTGGTTCCTGTGGCCAGGCTGGCTGCTCGCGCTGTGGACGCTCTATCGCTGGCGCCACCACCTCGTCTACCGCCACATCGCCGTGCCCAGCGTCGGCGTGGCTGTGGCGTTGATCGCGGCGACCTCGATGGACGCCTCGCCGCGCGCGCTGATGCTCGCGGTGCCCGGCATCGCGGTGCTGGCGGCGTTCGCGCTGCCCACGATCAAGCGCGCGACGGGCGCCGCGATCGACTGGTTCTCGGTGTCGTTCTTCACCGCGTTCGCGATCCTGATCTGGGTCGTCTACATCTCGATGATGACCGGCGTGCCCGCCAAGCCGGCCGAGCGCGTCTCGCGCCTGCTGCCCGGCTTCGAACCGCACTTCTCGGCGCCGATCCTCGCGATCGCCGTGCTCGGCACCGTGGCCTGGCTCGCGCTGGTGCGCTGGCGCACGGCGCGGGTGCAGCATGCCTTGTGGAAATCGCTGGTGCTGCCCGCCTCGGGCGTCGCGCTGATCTGGCTGCTCGTGCTCACGCTGGGCCTGCCGGCGATCGACTACGCGCGCAGCTACACGCCGTGGGTGGCGCTGGTGCAGCGGGACGTGCCCGCCGGCGTGTGCGTCGCCGCCGAACTGCCGCGGTCGGCGCTGGCCGCGCTCGAGATCGACGGCACCTGGCGCATCGACCCGCAGCTCGACCCGGCGCATACCCCGTGCCCGTATCTGCTCGTCGACGAGAACCGCCACGCGCTCGTCTCCGCGCCGCCCGGCTGGACGCTGATCGAGCATCTGCACCGGCCGTCGGAGCGCGACGAATACACCGCCGTGTTCCGCAAGACGGCGTTCGTGCCGGCAAGCGCCGCGTCGGCGGCTTCGGCGGCGTCCGCGGCGCGATAGCCGACCTCACGCGCGTCGAGGCGCGCGACGCACTCGCCGTCGCGTCCGCCCGCCTCAGCGCGGCCCGGCGCTCCGCCGGTCGCGCAGCATGAACAGGTAGAGGCCCTCGACCTTCTCGCGCGCCCACGGCGTGCGCCGCAGGAACTTCAGGCTCGACTTGACGCTCGGCTCGAACGCGAAGCAACGCAGCGGAATGCGCTCGTCGAGCCCCTGCCAGCCGTATTCGTCGACCAGCGCCGTGACGATCGCCTCCAGCGTCACGCCATGCAGCGGGTTGCGCGGCTGCGCCTGCGGCGCGGGGATCGGGTCTTCAACGTCGTCGGTCATGGCGCGATTGTCCGTCCTCGCTGGTCCGTCCTCGCGGCGCCCGCGCCGGCGCGCGGATAAATCGGCGAAATAGCCGGTCTCGCCCCGGCGTCGGCAAGAGCGTCCCCCGTATCATCCGGGCATGGCTTCGAACTCAGAACATCAGATCACCGACACCGACCTCCCCGCCCACGACGACGGCGCACCCGAGGACGAGAACACGTCCGTCCACGAACCCCGCCTGTGGATCGACAACGGCTGGACCGCCCGCGTCATCAAGAACGAGGACGACGACGGCTGGGCCGTCGCGATGACGCGCGACGGCGAGCGCGAGCCCGCCCTCGTCGGCCCGTGGACGATGGGCCGCGACAAGAAAAACCCGAAGCCGCTCGACGTCAACGCGTTCAACACGCTCGTGAAGACCGCCTACGAAGTGGTGCGCCGCCACGAGCAGGCGCTGCACGCGGCCATGCACAAGCAGTTCCAGGTCACGACCGAGACCGGCCGCGTGCTGGTGACGCTGGACATCGTGCCCGACGAGTTCGACCCCCACGCGCTACTCGCGGCGCAGGACGAGTTCGGCGAACAGATCGCGCAGGTCAAGGTGCGGCCGGACTTCAAGCTCTCGATGGCCAGCGCCAACGCCTGGATCGAGGCCGGCTACCGCAAGCCCTGAGCCTTCGTGGCCGCGGTCGCGGCGACGCGGCCTGGCAGCGCCTCATTCATGCCGCTCGCTGCTCGCCGCGCGACGAGCAGCGGGCTCAGCGCGCCGACGCGTCCGGGCGCAGCGTGCGCGCGAAGAATGCGTCGATCGTCTCGTACACGTGCAGCTGCGACGCCCGCCCGCCGATGCCGTGTGCTTTGCCGGGGTAGATCGCGAGATCGAACACGCGATCCTGGGCCTCCAGCGCCGCGATGAGCCGCAGCGAGTGCTCGAACAGCACGTTGTCGTCGGCGGTGCCGTGCATCAACAGGTAGGGCTTGGTCAGCAGGCCCGCGCGCCGCGTCAGGTCCGCGTCGCGGTAGGTCGGCGACAGGCTTCCGTCGGCGAGCGTCGGCAGGCCGAGGTAGCGCTCGGTGTAGGCGGTGTCGTAAAGCGTCCAGTCGGTGACCGGGGCGACGGCCACGGTGGCGGCGAAGGGCGAATCGGCGTCGAGGATCGCGCGCGTCGCGAGCGTGCCGCCGTACGACCAGCCGAAGAAGCCGATGCGCGCCGGATCGATGTCGCGCTGCTGGCGCACGATCTGGCGAACCGCCGCGAACAGGTCGTCCACCTCGACGCGCCCGAACTGGTGGAAGTGCGCCCGCGTGAAGTCGCGGTCGCGGCCGCCCTCGTTCATCCCGCGGTTGTCGACCATGAAGATGCCGTAGCCCTGGCGGCGCCACCACGCGATCATCGGCGCCTGGCGGCTCCATCGCCAGTCGACGGTCTGCGTGCCCGGGCCGCCGTAGCCCAGCACGATGAGCGGAACGCGGTGAGCGGCCTTCGCGCCCGCGCCCGACGCCGAACTCGACATCCCCGTCACCGGCGGGAAGTAGAACGCGTTGAGCGGCGTCCTGCCGTCGGCGGCGACGATGGCCGGCGTCTGCGGCAAGGGGATGTCGCGCCCGGCGCCGGCGCGATGCACGTCGGCGATCATCGCGGCCGACATCCGCGGGTCGTCGACCCACGCGAGCAGCGGATCCGGCGGATCGCCGACGATGGCGACGCGCGGCGCGTCGTCGGCCACGCCGCGCAACTCGAGCTGCGCCGGCCGGCCCCATGACGACCGCGAGACCAGCAGCTGGCGGCAGTCGTGGTCGGGCTCCGCGCTGCGCCACTCGTGCGCCGCGGCGCCCCCGAGCAGGCGCGTGCGGCCATCCAGCCCGGCGACGAACAGCTCGCGCGCCATGCCGCGCTCGGTCGCGCCTTCGAACACCACCTGCGTGCCGTCGGTGCACACCAGCGAGGTCACCGTCTCGGGCTGCGAGGTCAGCGCGCGCCGCGCGCCCGTCACGCGATCGAGCAGCACGAGTTGCCGCCGACCCGACGCCTCGCTCGACCACAGCAGCGCGGGCTTGCCGGACATCGCGAGGCCTTTCACCTCCGCGAGGTCATCGTGCACCGCGACCCACGCCGCGTCCGTCTCCTGCGTGATGACGTGCGGCGCAGCGGTCACGGCGTCGTAGTCGACCAGCGTCATGCGCGACTGGTCGCGGGTCAGCACCTCGAGCCAGGGCGTGCCGTCGTCGAACCATTCCGCTCGGGCGACGTATTCGCTGGCAGGCGGTTGCGCGAGCGCGGTGCGGCGACCCGAATCGGCGTCGATCACGAACGCATCGACCTTCGCGTTGTGCTCGCCCGCGGCCGGGTAGCGCTGCTGCACGAACGCCGTGTGATCCGCGTAGATCTGCGACCGCGTCTTGACCGGCACGTCGCGCTCGTCGACGCGCAGCACGAGCAGGCGCCGGCCGTCCGGCGACCACCAGTAGCCGCGATGGCGATCCAGTTCCTCGGCGGCGATGAATTCGGCCAGGCCGTAGAAACGTGTCCCGGTGGCGTCCTCGGTCAGCCGGCGCGGCGTGCCGCCGTCGACCGGCTGCACCCAGAGGTCGCCGCCCTGCACATAGGCGACCTGCCGGCCGTCCGGCGAGCATTGCGGATCCTGTTTCGGCTCGCTCGCGGCCGCGGCGACGAGACGCGTGGGCCGGTCGCCGTCGCCCAGCGTCTTCAGGTACAGGCCGCCCGAGAGCGGGAACAGCACGCCGCGATCGTCGCGCCCGCACCATTGCCATTGGGTGATGCCATGCTGGTCGATGCGCCGGCGTTGAAGCGCGCTCTTCTCGGCGTCGGACAGCTGCTCCGCGGCGCCGCCCAGCAGTTCGCGGCTCGAGGCGAGCCGAACCGCGGCGCCGCCCGAAGAAGGCTGCGCCCACAGCTCCAGCTCCTCGCTGTCCGCGACGGACGGCTTGAGGAAGCCGACCCAATGGCCTCCCGGCGAGATGGCGGCCTGGCGCGGCAGGCGGCCGGCGATCGGCGGGTCGCTGAAGAGACGCTCCAGCGTCGGCGCGGAGGGTGGCGCGCCGGCTGCGATCGATACCGTGGGCGCCGAGATCCACGCGATCGCGACGAGCCCGGCACGCAACGCGCTCGAGACGAGGAAGCGAACGGGCGTGGCGAATCGGAGGAAAAGCATCGCCTATCGTAGCGCGGCGTCGCGACGGCGGGCGGCGCCATCGGCGCGATAAACGGCCGATCGGCGCGCCTGCGTTACCTCGCGTGTCAGGCGCGCTCGACGCGGCACGAGAAGCAGCCGCGCCCCGCGTTGTGGAGATGGAGATAGGCCACGCCCTCGTCGGCCAGCAGCCGCTCGATCGGCACGCGCACGGCCTCGCCGTCCCAGACCTCGCCGGCCACCATCAGGTGCGCGGCGTCGTAGGCGCGCACGGACATCACCCGGCGCGCGACGTAGGGCGGCAGTTCGCCCGGCTCGAGGCGCGCCTGGCGCACGCCGCGCCGCACGAAGATCGGGCCAGTGGCGCGATACGGCGTGCCGGGCTCGGGCAGGTGCTCGAACGGGAGCAGCAGCAGCTCGTCGCCGGCGCGCGCGTCCTCGAGCGAGATGCGGCACGGAAAGCCGTGGTCGGCGTCGGCGACGACGCGTCGCACGCCGCGGTCGGCGAGCTCGTCGTCCGGCAGGTCGAAGAGCGGGTCGAAGGCATCGGGCGCGAGGCCGACGAGTCGGAAGGAGGTCATGGGCGGCATCCGGGGTGAAGGAATGCGCTCAGTGTCCGCATGCGACGGCGCGGCGTCCCGCCGTTTCCGGACATCGAATTCGCGCCATACGCTGCGCGTGGTTCAGCGCACCGTCGACGGCTCCTGCGCGGCCGGTTGCGCGGGCGCGAGCGGGCGCACGCGCGCGGCGGGCACGAGGATGCGGAAGGTCGAGCCGCGGCCGAGCTCGCTCTGGATGTCGAGCTCGCCGCCGTGGCGCTGCACCACGTGCTTGACGATCGACAGGCCCAGGCCCGTGCCGCCGGTCTCGCGCGAGCGGCTGCCGTCGACGCGGTAGAAGCGTTCGGTCAGGCGGCCGATGTGCTCCCGCGCGATACCCGGGCCCGTATCCTTGACCTCGATCTCGGCATTGCCATCGCCGCGGTGCGTCCACGTCACCGTGATCGTGCCGCCGGCCGGCGTGTAGCGCACGGCGTTGCTGACCAGGTTGGCCACCGCGCTCGTCCATTCGCTCTCGTTGCCGGCGAGCTCGTCGTCGCCCTCGACCTGGAAGCGGAACGCATGGCGCCCCGCCGACAGGCCACGCGCCTCGCTTTCCACCAGCCCGAACAGGCGGTTGACCGGCGTCCAGCGGTCGCAGGTCGGACGCGGGCTGCCTTCGAGCTTGGCGAGTGTCAGCAGGTCCTCGACGAGCGTCGTCATGCGCGCCGTCTGCTGCGTCATCAGCCCGAGCACGCGCTCGCGCTCGACCTCGGTCAGCGGCAGCGAGGCGATCGTCTCGACGAAGCCGGCGAGCACCGTGAGCGGCGTGCGGATCTCGTGCGAGACGTTGGCGACGAAGTCGCGCCGCATCGCCTCGGTGCGTTCGCGCTCGGTGATGTCCTGCGTCAGCACGAGGCGCATGCCGTCGCCGTAGCGGCTCACGATGACGCTGAGGGTGCTGTCGCGGCCGGGCGTCGAGAAGACGACCGGGTCGTCGAAGTTGCCGGCCTGCAGGTAGGCCACGAAGGTCGGCGAGCGCACGAGGTTGGTCACGCGCTGCAGGCGATCGCGCGCCGGGTCGAGGCCGAAGTGGGCCGCGGCCATCGGGTTGAGCCACTGGATCTGGTCGGCGGCGTCGAGCAGCAGCACGCCGTTGGGCGAGGCCTCGATGGCCGACATGAACTGCGCGTAGCGTTGCTGCTCCTGGATCAGCGCCTGCTCGCGCTGGCGCAGCGCGCGCTCGACGCGGTACGCCGCCTCGCCCCAGAAGCCGCGCGCCCGCGGCGCCTCGCGCTCGAGGTCGCCGCGCAGCCACTCCATCAGGCGATGCGCGCGCAGTTCGTCCATCACGACGCGGATCGCGATCGCGAGCGCCGCGCCGATCGCAGTGCCGAGCTGCGGGCCGCCGGCGAGATCGCCCACGACTGTGCCCGCAGCCGCGCCCAGCAGCGCGATGGCGATGTACAGCAGGGCCCGGCCGAACAACCAACCCATGATCAGCGGGTGGCGTTCAGGCGGCGCTCGCGGCGTTCGCCGTGGACGACGAGACGGCCTGCTGGGTCAGCCGATAGCCCGCGCCGCGCACGGTCTCGATCAGCGTGGAGCACTGCACCGGCGCGAGCGCCTCGCGCAGGCGCTTGACGTGGACGTCGACGGTGCGCTCCTCGATGAAGACGTGGTCGCCCCAGACGCGATCGAGCAGCTGCGTGCGGCTGTGCACGCGCTCGGTGTGCGTCATGAAGAAATGCAGCAGGCGGAACTCGGTCGGGCCGATCTTCACTTCCTGCGTGCCGCGCGTCACGCGGCGCGTCGCCGGGTCGAGCCGCAGGCCCGACACCTCGACCGCCGAGTCCAGCGCCTCGGGCGCCTTGCGGCGCAGCACGGCG
>JASLEM010000393.1 GCA_030151165.1 Burkholderiaceae bacterium | reverse complement strand
CATGCTGCCCTCTTCCTACGACCCCTGGGTCGTCGCCTGCTCGCTGCTGATCGCGAGCTTCGCGTCGTACGTCGCCCTCGACCTGGCCAAGCGCGTGCGCGGCCCCGACAAGCGCACCGCGCTGCGCTGGCTCGTCGGCGGTTCGTTCGCGATGGGCAGCGGCATCTGGTGCATGCACTTCGTCGGCATGCTCGCGTTCTCGCTGCCGATCGCGCTCGGCTACGGCGTCGGGATGACCGTCGCGTCGTGGGTCGCGGCAGTCGGGTCGTCGGCCATCGCGCTGTGGATCGCGAGCCGCGACAAGCTGCGCTGGCAGCACGTCAGCGGCGGCGCGCTCGCGATGGGCGTCGGCATCTCGGCGATGCACTACCTCGGCATGGCCGCGCTGGACATCGCGCCGGGCATCGTGTGGTCGTGGCCGGTGCTGGTGGCGTCCGTCGTCATCGCGATCTGCGCCTCGGCGACGGCGCTCGAGATCTTCTTCTGGCTGCGCAAGGCGAGCGCGGCGCGCGCGCTGCACTTCCAGATCGGCGCGGCGTTCGCGATGGGCCTGGCGATCTGCGGCATGCACTACACGGGCATGGCCGCGGCGAGCTTCCCGCGGGGCTCGGTGTGCCTCAACGCGAACGGGCTGTCCGAGCACAGCCTCGGCGCGCTGGTGGTGGTCGCGGCGGTCGCGCTGCTCGCGTTCACGCAGTTCACCTCGCACATGGACGCCAGGATCCAGGCGCGCACCTCGGGCCTGAACGCGAAGCTGCGCAACGCCAACGAGCAGCTGCGCCAGCGCGCGCTGCGCGACCCGCTCACCAACCTGCCGAACCGGCTGCTGTTCGAGAAGCGGCTGTCGCAGGCGATGAAGCGCCTGGACGCCGCCAAGGCCGAGGGCCGCGAGGGCGGCAAGATCGTCGTGCTGTTCATCGACCTCGACGGCTTCAAGCCCGTCAACGACACCCTGGGCCACGCGGTCGGCGACCTGGTGCTCAAGGAAGTCGCCGCGCGCCTGCGCTCCAGCGTGCGCGCGGGCGATACGGTGGCCCGTATCGGCGGCGACGAGTTCGTGATGCTGATGGAATGCGAGACCGCGCTCGTCGACCCGGTGATCGCCGCGCGGCGCATCGTCGAGTCGGTCGGCACGACGATCTCCGGCAGCAATCGCCCGATCCAGATCTCGTGCTCGATCGGCATCGCCGCGTTCCCGGAGCACGGCCCGCGCGAGCGCCTCGTCGCGCACGCGGATGCCGCGATGTACGAGGCCAAGCGCGCCGGCGGCAACACCTGGGCGCACTACGACCCGGACATGAAGGACGCCTCGCCCGAGCTGCTCGGCCTGCAGAACGACCTGCGCGTGGCGGTGGAGCGCCGCGAGCTCGAGCTGCACTACCAGCCCAAGATCGACGGCCGCACCGGCGAGACCCACGGCGTCGAGGCGCTGCTGCGCTGGAACCATCCGGTGCACGGCATGGTGGGTCCGCTCACGTTCATCCCGCTGGCCGAGCGCTACGGCCTGATCTGCAAGCTCGGCAACTGGGTGATCGACGAGGCCTGCCGCCAGATCGAGCAGTGGGCGCACGAAGGCCTGCGCATGAACGTCGCGATCAACCTGTCGGTGCACCAGCTGCGCGAGGACGACCTCGCCGAGCGCGTCGAGAAGGCCCTGCTGCGCCACAACGTCGACGCCAACCAGCTGCTGTGCGAGATCACCGAGTCCATCGCGATGAGCGACGTCAAGGCCACGCAGGCCGCGTTCAGCGGGCTCGCGCGCATCGGCGTGCTGCTGTCGATCGACGACTTCGGCACCGGCTACTCCAGCCTCAGCTACCTGCGCCAGCTGCCCGCGCGCCAGCTCAAGATCGACCGCAGTTTCGTCAGCGACCTCGAGACCAGCAGCGACGCGCGCGCCATCGTGAGTGCCGTCGTCCACCTCGCGCACGACCTCGGGCTCGGCGTCGTCGCGGAAGGCGTGGAGACGCAGGGCCAGCGCGACGTGCTGGTCGGGCTGCAGTGCGACGAGCTGCAGGGCTACCTGTTCGCGCGTCCGATGCGCTCGGCCGACGTCGCGGGCTGGATCAGCGACCGCGCGAGCGCGCTGATGTCCGCGGCCGCCGTGATCGCCGCCGCGCGCGAATCGGCGGCGGGGCCGGCGTCGACGCTGCACTGACGGCGCGGGCGGGTCGACTCACCTGACGACTCACCTGTCGATGTAGCGCGCGTCGCGCAGTTGCAGGTAGCGCTTCAGGTCGTCGAAGCTGACCGCGCCGGCATGGCGCGTGTCGATCGCGTCGAAGTGCTGCGCGATGAAGCCGAAGCCGCCGGCCTGCGCCTGGGCGCGCGTGAGCGTGCCGGCGTGGGCGGTGTCGGCGGCGTCGAAGCTCGCGCGCAGCCGGGCCTCGGCCTGCGCGTTCAGCGGGCTCGCGCGCATCGGCGTGCTGCTGTCGATCGACGACTTCGGCACCGGCCATTCCTCGCTCAGCTACCTGCGCCGGCTGCCCGCGCGCCAACTCAAGATCGACCGCAGCTTCGTGAG
>JASLEM010000392.1 GCA_030151165.1 Burkholderiaceae bacterium | reverse complement strand
GGCTGCCCGCGACGGCGTGGGCGCCGCCGCCCCCGCCGGCCGACCCCGCTGCCGTGGCCGCCCCGGCGCCGCGCGGCGTGTCCCTCGTCGCGCCGGACGAGATCTACGAGGCCGGCTTGCGGCGCGCGTTGCAGGTGCTGGTGGACGAGGCGCGCTGAGGCCCGATTCAAGGTGCGCCGACGACGTGGGCCCGCGCGACGGCGACGACGTCTTCTTCGGGCGCGCAGCGGGCGGCGAGCTTTCCCGCGGTGACCGGGTCGACAGCACGAGCGGCTGCCAGTCGCCCCATCAGCCCTGGTTGTTCCGATGCCTGCCTTCGACGGATGCGATCCTGCTGTTCGACGATCGCCCGTCGATGACGGTTGCGCAGCCGCAGCTGGCCGTCGTCTCGCACGACGCCCGTGATGATGGCGGCCTTTCCAGGGCGGACGCAGGCGGTCTTGGCTTTCTGCACACGCAAGCCCTGGTGCACAAGAAGCGCCTCGATCCGGTGCAGAAGCGATCTGGTCGCGTGTACGCCGGAAAGGGTGATGTCGTCGACGTAGAGCGTCATCGTCACCTGCGCATCGCGGCACAGGCGGTCGATGGCGCCGAAGACCGAGCGGTGGGTGAAATACGACAGCAGCGGGCTCAGGCCGCTGCCGGTCGGCAGATGACCGTCGACGGTGCACAGGGTGGCGAGCAGGCGCGCGACGTCGTTGGCACAGTGGAGCTCGTCGCGAAAGAAGCGTTTCACGTGCAGGAACGACGTGCTTTCGAAGAAGTTCTCGATGTCGAGCGTGGCCACGGCGCCGTTGGTGTCGACGTGAGCTTTCGCGTTCGTGACGTAGGAGCGCGTCCTGGTCGCCGAGTGCAGGAAGTCGGGCCGCTGAACGCGATCCAGCAGCGTGGCGATCCGGTAGTGCGCCCGCAGCGTCTCCCCGGTGGGCTGCGCCACGTCGCGCGGCCTGCCACCCGGCTTCGGGGTGGACTGGAATCGCCGGTAGGTCGGATGCATGCAGACGGTCTCGAGATCGGCTTGCGCCACGCCCAACAAACGTGCCAGCGCGTGGATGCTGCGCAGGTGCCATAGCGGCGAACGCTCGATCGGATATCGCGATGGCCCGTTCGCACGAAGGCGGCGGCTGGCGGCGGCCTGTTCCTTGCGGCGGACGCTCTTCTCGAACCGGGACGAGCCGGATGCTCGTCCCGGTTCATCGGTGCAAGAGGAACAGGCAGGGGATCCGTAGGTCGATGCGGTCTGAGTCATGGCATGTCCTTTCCATCGAGCAGTTTCACGAGGAGCGCAACGAGACGCGCCCACTCGAACGTCACCTTGAGGGTGCGCTCGTCCTTCAATGCGTCGATGAATCGAGTCCACGCGCTGCCTCGACGCCGCGAGCGCCGCGTTCGTCCCTGGTTGGACAATCCTGGTTTCACCATGATGTGCCTTTCGTTGCCCCGCGGCACCATTGCCGCGGGACCAGTCCGCAACGAAATCGAAGAAGGACGAATTCCCCTGCCTGTTCTTTGACGGCCGCCGCACCAGCGGCGGCCGTCGCCCGATGCCTTCCATCGGGCCGGTGAGAGCATGGCTCCGCAGGCCCCGGAGGGCCCGGATACTGCGCTGGCTTTGTCTTCGCTATCCAACCGCCGCGAGCGTAATACCGGATGGACTTCGCTGCCAACCCCATCGGCTTCCGGCGGCGCTCCTCGTCATGGTTCTTCTCTGTCAGATCGAGTGGCCGCTTGCGCGCCCTCGGCTGGCCGTTACCATTGACGCTGCCAGCCCGGGCCGACCCGTCTCGCGACCCGCGACGCGCCGATCCGCAGACGCCCAGACCACCTTGCCCGCCTCGACCGACCCCCGCGATGGCCGATCACACTCCGCACCACGAGACGCTCTCCACCTGCCCGAATTGCGGCTTCTCGCTGGCCGGCGCCGCGCCGGAGCCGCCGCGCTACTGCGCGCGCTGCGGGCAGGAGACGGTGCTGCATCCGCCGTCGGTCGCCGAGTTCTTCCATGAGTTCGTCGGGCACTACGTGGCGCTCGAGGGCGCGCTGTGGCACACGCTGCGGCTGCTGCTGCTCAAGCCGGGGCAGCTGACGAAGGAGTACCTGGCCGGTCGGCGCCAGCGCTATGTGCTGCCGCTGCGGCTGTACCTCAGCGCGAGCTTCCTGTTCTTCCTCGTGGCGAAGTTCGCGCCGTCCGACGAGCAGTTCGTGTTCGTGCGGCTCCACGACGGCAAGCCGCAGGTGGTCGCGGCGAGCAGCGCGTCGGCGTCCGCGCCGGCCTCGGTGGCATCCTGGGCGGCGATGCCGCCGTTGTGCGGCTCGTCGGCGCGCGGTGCGTGCGGGTGGCTCGAGCGCAAGATGGATGCGTCGCGGCAGGAGCTCGAAGCGGATCCGGAGCGGGCGTCCGCCGAGTTCAAGGCGCACTTCCTCGCGAAGGCGCCGTACGCGATGTTCTTCATGCTGCCGGTCTTCGCGGCCGTGCTCGCGCTGGCCTACCGCGGACGCCGCATGCGCTTCGGCGAGCACCTGGTGTTCTGCATGCACCTGATGTCGTTCTGGTTCCTGCTCTCGGCCCTCGCCGACCTGCTGCCGGACTTTTTCGGCATGCCGTTGTTCATCGTCGGCGCGGTGTACGGCGTCAAGGCGCTGCACGTGGTGCACGGCGGACGCTGGGCGTGGACGATCCTGCGCGCGCTCGTCGTCGCCCTGGTCTACGGCGTGCTGCTGGCACTCGGCATCGGGGTGATGACGATGGCCGTGATGCTGGCGTGACGCGCGACGGCGCGCGCGTCACGCGCGTCACGCGTGCGCGGGGTCAGTGCCCGATGTCCACCATCATCGTCGCCGCGTCGTACGCGCCGCGGTAGGTGATCGCGAAGCTCGAGACGCGGTCGGTGTCGAGCAGGCGGCCGTCGACGTTGGCGCTGCCGGTCGTGAACGCGACCGCGGAGGCGAAGTCGAACGCGATCGTCGGGAAGTTCGTCTGCATGCGCACCTGGCGGCCGCCGTCGACGCGCCACCAGTTCGCGAGGAAGGTCGTCTGGAACGTGGGCGTGTTCACGGTGCCGTCGAGGAAGAAGCGCGGCGAGTCGCTGAACGCCGGCGCGACGGCGGCGTAGAGCGTGCTGCCGGCGCCGAGCGGCGGCGTGACGGAATACTCCATCCCCGTATCGAGCGCGGCCGGCACGCCGCTCGCGAGCAGGCCGGCGACCAGCTCCGGCACGTTGCTGGCATAGCTGATCGTGTAGTTGTTGATGCCGGTGTTGGGGTCGCTGGCGGTGCCGTCGGGCGAGACGATCAGCAGGCCGGTCTGCGCGAGCCGCCCGGGATGCGCGGGCAGGTGGCCGACGCGGATCGCCTTGCAGTCCGTCATGCGCACGACCAGCCGCGCCATGTTCGCGCCGTCGACCACGAGGGTATAGCGCGCAGGCAACTGTGCCTGCGCCTTGGCGGCCGGCACGGGCACGAGCCCGACGAACTCCGAGCACTGGCTGAACTGCACGGTCAGGCGTGACTCGGCGGCGCTTGCCGCGACCGCGCTACCGGCGAGGGCCGCGAGGAAGGTGGCGCGCATCGGACGCGACAGTCGAATCGGACGCGCCGACCAGGGAGATGGTGCGGACAACGGGAAACCGGACATGAAGACTCCTGCGTGGAATGGCTCGCCGCTGCCAGACATTGGCGCCAGGGCGGCCGTTCGGCGCTGGATTGTGGGGTGCCACCCGCGTTCGGAGCCGTCGCCGACCTAGGGGGCATTGGTCTCCCGTCAGGTTGCCGCTGGCGTCGGCCGGAACCGGCTGTGCGATGCGATCGCGGGACGCGCGGCCGGGCCCGACTTCGGCCTTTTCCGGGCCGAATCGAGCGACGATTCGCGGTCCGCGAAGCCAG
Source organism: Burkholderiaceae bacterium (assembly GCA_030151165.1). The sequence continues at coordinate 3,832 of JASLEM010000392.1, read as the reverse complement.
TTTTCGAACAACGTCGCGGACGCCCCGAAACAGTGCTTTTCCATAGGAGGGATCACCCTGATCCATCCCTAATAGTGGTGGCCAAAAAGTCCCCCGCGGCGGGCTCAAAAAGCTTAGAGTACATCCAGATACATATCGCATCACCGCCGTCCCGGTTCAGCGCTTGAGGTCGCGAGCGTTGCCGGTCCGGTGGCAAGCATGCGGAGGGAAACGACGATGGCGAGCTATGAACTCACGCCCGACCAGGAAATCCTGCGGGCCCGCATTCGATTCGCCCTGCGCAGGGCGACCGGTTTCGTGTTCGACATCGACGCGATGCTGCGCAAGCCGGAGCTTCGGATGCGCCGCATCGGGCTGTGGCGCGGGGTCGAGTCGAGCGAGCTGAGCCCGCTGCTCGACCAGCTCGAGACCGAGTTCATGCAGTCGGATTTCGGCTCGCCGCAGGACGACGCCGAGCAGACCCTCAACATCCGCCCCGACGACCGGCCCTTCATGCCGCGTTGAACCGCGCCGGCGCGTGCGCCGGTCGATCCGGGATGCCCCCGTCAGGCCGCCGCGGCGGCGTCGTCGCGGATCTGGCCGATCGACGTGAACGCCAGCCCGAGCAGGGCGAGCGCCGCGAGCGCCAGCCCGGCGGCGCCGAACAGCGTGGCCGGCGCGAGCCAGCGCAGCGCGATGCCCGCGGCCGCGGCCGACAGCGGCGCGAGTCCGAGGAAGATGAACAGGAACACGCTCATCGCGCGGCCGAGCATCGCGGCCGGCACGCGTTTCTGGATCCAGCTGAACACGGCGACCTGCACGAAGCCCGCGAGCGCGCCCAGCAGCGCCAGCAGCACGACGCCCTGCGCCGTCGAGTCGATGCGGCCGAAAGCGATCAGCGCGACGCCGGAGACGACGTCCACCGCCAGCATCGTCGAGCCCAGCGTGCGCAGGCGCCAGCCCGGGCGCGCGCCCGACAGGATCATGCCCGCGAGCACGCCGACGCCATGCCCCGCGGACAGCAACCCCAGCGCCGCGGCGCCGCCCGGCAGCTGGCGGTCGACGAGCACCGGCAACGCGACCTGGATCGGCCCGCCGACGAAGAAGCTCACCGCCGCGAAGTAGGCGCACAGCGTGCGCAGCGCGCGGTCGTCCCAGAACATGCGCAGCGTCTCGCCGATATCGCCGAGCACGCCCGCCGCCTTCGCGGACACGGCCCGCGCGCGCAGGCGCACCGGCGCGAGGGCCGCGGCCGACAGCACGAAGCTCAGCGCGTCGAACGCGAAGGCCAGCGTCAGCCCGCCGGCGTCGGCGATGGCGGGTGTCGGCGCGGCGTCGGCATGCCACGACGCGCCGACCAGCACGCCGGCCAGCATCGGCCCGACCAGCACCGTCGCCTGCCGCAGGCTCATCAGCGTGCCGTTGGCGGCCTGCAGCAGCGCGGGAGAAACCGCCTGCGGCAGCAGCGCGCTCGACGCCGGGTAGCTGAACGCGGTGGCCAGGCCGATGCCCGCCGCGATCGCGTACAGGCCCCACAGCGGCAGTGCGCCGAACCAGACGAGCCCTGCCAGCAGCGCGAGCAGCGCGGCGTTCGCGAGCTTGGCTGCCATCAGCACGCGCAGCGGCGAGCGGCGGTCGACGATCGCGCCGCCGACCAGCACGAACGCCGCGCGCGGGACGCTCATCACCGCGATCACGGCGCCGAGGGTCAGCGCGTCGCCGGTGAACTTGAGCACCAGCCACGGCAGCGCGATGAGCGTGAACTGGTCGCCGAGCAGCGAGACGAGGCTGCCGCCGAGCAGCCAGCGGAAATTGGCGTCCGCGAACAGCGCGCCGCGCGCCGGCGTCGAGGCGACGGCGGCGCTCATGCCGCGCTCCTCGATGCGCGCTTCGGCGCTTTCGCGGCGCGCGCCTTGGCAGGCGCCGCGGGCTGGGCGGCGGCCTCGGCCTGCTCGAGCGCCACGCGGGCCGCGCGTGCGTAGTCGGCGAGCTCGGGCGTGATGCCCTGCGAGCGCAGCAGCTCGGGCGATTGCGCGGCGATGTGGCGGATCTTCTCGTGGAACGCCGGGTCGCCGCCGACGATGCGCGCGCGGATCGCGGTGAAGCGTCGCGCCAGCACGAGCGCCTCGTCGCTGGCCGGATCGGCGCCGCGGACGCGCAGCGTCTCCAGCGCCTGCATGATCGCCTGCGTCTCGCCCTGGATCTGCAGGACGTCGGCTTCGGTCAACGATGCCCGCACGTCGGCGATGTGGCGATGTTCCTCGGGCGACAGCGACTCCTCGCACAGGCGCGTCGCGGTGATGATGGCCAGCAGCTCCTCGTCGAGCGTCGGCGCGCCGTCCTGCAGCGCCGTCGTGCAGCGGCGCAGCGCCAGCAGCAGCCGTTCGTGCTGCGCGATCCGCTCCTCGACGAGCGCCGCCTGGCGCCGCAGCAGCTCGCGCAGCGGCGGCGGGTCGTCGGCGAGCAGCGCGGCGATCGCCTTCAGCGGCAGGCCGAGGTAGCGGTAGGCGAGCACGGCGTGCAGCTGCGCGAGGCTCCGGTCGTCGTACAGCCGGTAGCCGGAGGCCGAACGCGCGGCCGGCAGCAGGCCCAGCGTCTCGTAGTGGTGCAGCGTGCGCGTCGTGAGGCCGGTGCGGCGCGCGAGTTCTCCGACGGTGTAGGTCATGTCCAGGCCACTGAAGTTGATCCGAGGCCGGGATGATGAACCCTCACGTTACGTAAGAGTCAAGCGCCGATGCGCGATCCGTCGATCTTTTTCGCGGACGGCCGCTCACCAGCCGTTCGAGACATATTTGTTCCCGTTGGCCTTGTAGCCGTCGATCGCGGTCTTGAGCTGCGTGTACTGCTCGCACTTCGCGGCGCAGTCGGCCTGCAGCGTCGCCAGCCGCGCCTGCGCCTTCGGCAGGTCGCCCTTCATCAGGTACAGCTCGCCCGAATACTCGAGCGTGTTGCGGTGGTGCGGGTCGATCTTCAGCGCGGCGTCGTAGTACTTCTCCGAGCCGGCGAGGTCGGGCGTCTTGCCCTTGCGCAGCACGAAGCCCATCAGGTTGTTCCAGTCGGCGTTGCCGGTGTCGTTCACGCGCTTGAGCTCGTCGAGCGCGGGCGCCCACTGGCGCGCGGCGATCAGCGAGCGGGCCTGCGCGAGCTTGTCGACGCCGGGCGTGGCGGCCCTGGCGGGCGCTGGTGCGGGCGCGTCGTCGGACGCGTGGGCGATGGGCGCCGCGACGGCGGCGAAGGCGAACGCGAGGGCGAGGAAGGAGCGTGCTTGCATGGGGTTCTTTCGGATGGGAGCGGGGGAGCGCGGGAGGTGGACGCGCCCGGTGGATCCGCGGGCGCCGCGGCGCGGTTCAATCGTTGACCGACAGCACCATGATCGGATCGGCGATCTTGTCGGGCGCGATCTCCTGGGCGAGCGGCAGCACCGCGGTGCCGATCGCGAAGAACTCGATCACGTGGGTCTGCCAGCCGTGGCTGCCTTCGTGGATGTCGACGCCGACGACGCCCTCCGCCTTCGCCGCGGCGGCCTCGAGCTGCATGCGCTCGATCGCGATCTCGCGCGCCTCGTACATCGCGGCGGTGAAGTTCTCGAGCTCGACGTTCTGGCCGGCGCGCGCGAGCGTCGAGAACATGCCGCGGTGCGCGACGTGGTACACGCACGAGCCCATCACCATCTCGACCGGCCGGTAGCCCGAGTGCAGCAGCGACCAGAAGTCCTGCCCCGACAGGTCCGAGGTGAACGGCCCGCCGTCGTGCGCGCGAAAGCCCTGGTGGCCCTGGCCGTGGACGACGCCGGTGCCGATCGCGATGAACTCGAGCAACTGGTCGTCCCACTCGAGGCGCTTGATCGTCAGCT
>JASLEM010000365.1 GCA_030151165.1 Burkholderiaceae bacterium | reverse complement strand
GACGCCTACGGCATCAACCGGGCCACGATCGTGCGCATGGTGCGCGAGGTCCAGGAGGTCACGCGCCTCGGCTGCGAGGTCGCCGTCGTGATCGGCGGCGGCAACATCTTCCGCGGCGTCGCGGGAGGCTCGGTCGGGATGGACCGGGCGACGGCCGACTACATGGGCATGCTCGCGACCGTGATGAACGCGCTCGCGCTGGCCGACACGATGCGCCAGGAGGGCATGGTCGCCCGCGTGATGTCGGCGATCGCGATCGAGCAGGTCGTCGAACCCTACGTCCGCCCGAAGGCGTTGCAGTATCTCGAGGAAGGCAAGGTCGTCGTCTTCGGCGCCGGCACCGGCAACCCGTTCTTCACCACCGACACCGCCGCCGCGCTGCGCGGCGCCGAGATCGGTGCGCAGATCGTGCTGAAGGCCACCAAGGTGGACGGCGTCTACAGCGCGGACCCGAACAAGGTGCCCGACGCGACCCGCTACGCGTCGATCACTTTCGACGAGGCGATCTCGAAGAACCTGCAGGTCATGGACGCCACCGCGTTCGCGCTGTGCCGCGACCAGAACCTGCCGATCAAGGTGTTCAGCATTTTCAAGCCGGGCGCGCTCAAGCGAGTGGTTCTCGGCGAGGACGAAGGCACGCTGGTGCATGTGTGAGTGTCGTTCCGTGCGCGGCGCCTGCCGGGCGCGTGCACGGAAGGTCTGTGAGGAGCGTTGAGAGATCATGAGTACCGCCGATATCAAGAAGACCGCCGAAACCAAGATGGCCCGTTCCATCGAGGCGTTCAAGTCCGAGCTGCAGAAGATCCGCACCGGGCGTGCGCATCCGGGCATGCTGGACCAGATCCACGTCGACTACTACGGCTCGCCCGTGCCGCTGAGCCAGGTCGCGAACCTGTCGCTGCTCGACGCGCGCACGATCAGCGTGCAGCCGTGGGAGAAGCCGATGATCTCGAAGGTCGAGAAGGCCATCCGCGAGTCGGACCTGGGCCTGAACCCGTCGACGACCGGCGACATCATCCGCGTGCCGATGCCCGCGCTGACCGAGGAACGCCGGCGCGACCTGACCAAGGTCGTCAAGAGCCAGGGCGAGGACTCCAAGGTCGCCGTGCGCAACCTGCGCCGCGAAGCCAACGAGCATGGCAAGAAGCTGCTCAAGGACAAGGACATCACCGAGGACGACGAGCGTCGCCTGGTCGATGACATCCAGAAGCTGACCGATCGCACCATCGCCGAGATCGACAAGCTCGTGCAGGCCAAGGAAGCCGAGATCCTCGCGGTTTGAAGCTGAAGCGCAACGTGACACCGGCCGTGTCCACCTTCAGCGCGAGCAAGCGCGACCCCAACGTCCCGCGCCACGTCGCCATCGTCATGGACGGCAACGGGCGCTGGGCGAAGAAGCGCTTCATGCCGCGCATCTACGGCCACAAGCATGGCGTCGACGCGCTCGTCAGCACCATCCAGGCCTGCGCCAACCGCGGCATCGAGCACCTCACCGTGTTCGCGTTCTCGTCCGAGAACTGGAAGCGGCCGGAAGAGGAAGTCTCCGGGCTGATGGGTCTCGTGCTCAGCGCGATGACGCGCTACCTCACCAAGATCGCCGGCGACGGCGTGCGCGTGCGCATCATCGGCGACCGCAGCGCGGTGTCGCAGTCGGTGCGCAACGCCTGGGAGCGCGCGGAGCAGACGACCGCGCACAACACGCGCATCACGGTGTGGGTGGCGTTCAACTACGGCGGCCGCTGGGACATCGTCCAGGCCTGCCGCCAGGCCGTCGCCGCCGGTCTCGACCCGGCGCAGATCACCGAGGAGAAGCTGTCGGAGTACATGGCCCTGCGCGAGGCGCCGGACCCGGACCTGTTCATCCGCACCGGCGGCGAAGTGCGCATCAGCAACTTCCTGCTGTGGCAGGTGGCGTACTCCGAGCTGTACTTCACCGACTGCCTGTGGCCCGATTTCGACGATGCTGAACTCGACCGCGCGCTCGGCGTCTACGCCGGCCGCGACCGCCGCTTCGGCGGCGTCAAACCTGACGCCACCGTGATGGCAGGCGGATCCGATGCTGCGTGAACGAGTCCTGACCGCGCTGGTGCTGCTGGCGCTGCTGATCCCGGCGGTGATGTCCCGCCATCCCGTCTGGTTCGAGCTGCTCACCGCGCTGCTGATCGGCGCCGCGGGCTGGGAGTGGGGCCGCCTGTGCGGGCTGCGGCCGGCGGTCAACGTGCTGTCGGGCGTCGCGCTGTTCCTCGTCTGCGCCTTCATCGGCGCGCGCTACGGCATCGAGATCCCGCCCGAGGTCTGGATCGGCGTCACCATCGTGTGGATCGCCGGCGGCGCCCTCGCGCTGTGCGTCGGGCCCGACGGCTTCAAGGCGCTCAACGGCTTCCTGCGCTTCCTGGTCGGCTGGGTGCTGATCGCCGCGGCGTGGGCCGCGCTGATCGCGTCGAAGGAGCGCGGGCTCGCGTACCTCGCGACCGTCTGCGGGCTCGTCTGGATGGCCGACATCGCCGCCTACTTCGTCGGCCGCGCGATCGGCAAGCGCAAGCTCGCGCCGACGATCAGCCCCGGCAAGAGCTGGGAAGGCGCGATCGGCGGCTTCGTCGGCGTGCTGCTGCTCGCGCTGCTGGTCGTCGTGCTGGCCGCCCGCCCGCACGGGAACCTTTTCTGGCTGCTGCGCACGAACTTCGGCTGGTTCGGCCTGCTGCTCGGGTGCGCGGGGCTCGTCGCGCTGGCGATCACGGGCGACCTCGTCGAGTCGCTCGTCAAGCGCGCGGCCGGCGCGAAGGATTCCAGCGGGCTGCTGCCCGGCCACGGCGGCGTGCTCGATCGCATCGACGCGCTACTGCCGGTGTTTCCCGCCGCGCTCGCCCTCGTGACCGCCTTCTGACGGCGTCCTGACATGTCGACTGCCTCTCCTTCCGCGCCGACTCGTCGGCAGCGCGTCTGCATCCTCGGCTCGACCGGCTCGATCGGCACCAGCACGCTGGACGTGCTCGCGCTGCATCCCGACACCTTCGAGGTCTTCGCGCTCACCGGCCAGCGCCGCATCGACGACCTGTTCGCGCAGGTCGCGCGCTGGCGCCCGCGCTTCGCCGCGATGCCCGACACCGCCGCCGCGAACGACCTGCGCGCCCGCGTGAAGGCGGCCGGCCTGCCGACCGAGGTGCTCGCCGGCGCGAAAGCGCTCGAGGAGCTCGCCGCGCATCCGGACGTCGACCAGGTGATGGCCGCGATCGTCGGCGCCGCGGGCCTGCCGGCCTGCCTCGCCGCGGCCCGCGCCGGCAAGCGGCTGCTGCTCGCCAACAAGGAGGCACTGGTCGTCGGCGGCCAGGTGTTCGTCGATGCCGTGCGCGAAGGCGGCGGCACGATGATCCCGATCGACAGCGAGCACTCCGCGATCTTCCAGTGCCTGCCGGCCGACCGCGCGGCGTGGGACGCGTCGATCGACCACATCGTCCTCACCGCGTCGGGCGGCCCGTTCCGCACGCGCGACCCGAAGACGCTGGGCGACGTCACGCCCGACCAGGCCTGCGCGCATCCGAACTGGGTGATGGGCCGCAAGATCTCGGTCGACTCGGCGACGATGATGAACAAGGCGCTCGAGGTGATCGAGGCGCGCTGGCTGTTCGACCTGCCGCCCGAGCGCATCCGGGTCGT
>JASLEM010000353.1 GCA_030151165.1 Burkholderiaceae bacterium | reverse complement strand
CGGGCTGATCGAGGACGCGCGCTTCAAGACCTACGGCTGCGGCTCCGCGATCGCGTCGTCGTCGCTCGTGACCGAGTGGGTCAAGGGCAAGTCGCTCGACGAGGCGATGGCCATCCGCAACACGCAGATCGCCGAGGAACTGGCGCTGCCGCCGGTCAAGATCCACTGCTCGCTGCTCGCGGAAGACGCGATCAAGGCGGCGGTCAGCGACTACAAGGCGCGCCACGGCGACGTCGCCGCGGCGTCCGCGCCCGAAGTCGCGTCGGCGAGCGCGTAAGGCTGCGACGATGGCGGTGACCCTGACCGAAGCCGCGGCACGGCATGTGACGCGCTACATCACGAAGCGCGGCCGCGGTGTCGGCGTGCGCCTCGGCGTGAAGACGACGGGCTGCTCGGGCCTGGCGTACAAGCTCGAATACGCGGACGACTTCGCGCCGGAAGACGTGATCTTCGAAGGCCACGGCGTCAAGGTGCTGGTCGACCCGAAGAGCCTGCCCTACATCGACGGCACGGAGCTCGACTTCGTCCGCGAAGGGCTCAACGAAGGCTTCAAGTTCCACAACCCACGCGAGAAGGACAAGTGCGGCTGCGGCGAATCGTTCCGCGTCTGAGCGTCCCGCTCCCCACGGCCTGAAAGGCGCGGCTCCCGTCGCGCCTTTTTGTTGGCGAGTCCCGAAACCCGTCGTCCTCCGTTGACATGACTCTCTCCGTCCGCCCCACGCCGCCCGATCATCCGCAGGTGCTCGCGCTGATCGCCGAGCTCGATGCGTACCTCGCGTCGCTCTACGAGCCCGAGGACGTGTACATCCTCGACCTCGCGGCGTTGAAGGAGCCCTCCGTGACCTTCGTCGGCGCGTGGGACGGCGAGACGCTGGTCGGCTGCGGCGCGATGCGCCTGAAGCCGGGCGAGCCCGAGACCGATGGCCGGCCGTACGGCGAGATCAAGCGCATGTTCGTGTCGCCCGCGCGGCGCGGCGAGCGCATCGCCCAACAGGTGCTGGACGCGCTGGAGCGCGAGATCCGGCAACGCGGCATCGACCGGGCGCTGCTCGAGACCGGGCCGCCGCAGGTCGAGGCACTGCGGCTCTACACCCGCAGCGGCTACGCGCCGCGCGCCGCATTCGGCGGTTATCCCGACAACGCCGCGGCCTCTGTGTTCATGGAAAAGCGATGGACGACCGTCTGAACGCCGACGCGCCCGCCACCGGCCTGGCCGCGGGCCTCGCGGCCAGCGACTTCGTGCTGTTCGGCCTGCCGGAGCGCTTTGCGCTCGATGGTGCGCAGCTCGACGCGACGTGGAAGGCGCTGCAGGGCGCCGCGCACCCCGATCGCTTCGCGATGGATTCGTCGGCCGCGCAGCGCGTCGCGATGCAATGGGCGATCCGCATCAACGAGGCCTACCGGCGGCTGAAGGATCCGCTCGCGCGCGCCGGCTACCTGTGCACGCTGCACGGCGTCGACGTCGAGGCCGAGACCAACACCGCGATGCCCGCGGCCTTCCTCATGCAGCAGATGGAATGGCGCGACACGCTGTCCGACGCGACCACGCTGGACGAGGTCGACGCGCTGTCCGACGAGGTCATGGCCGCGCGCAAGGCCACGCTGGCCGCTCTCCAGAAGCAGATCGACGACACCGACCCGGTCGACTGGCGCACCGTCGCCGGCATGGTGCGCGGGCTGATGTTCGTCGACAAGTTCCTGCGCGACGTCGACCGCCGCGTCGACGCGCTTTCATAGACAAGACGAAGAAGAACAACATGGCATTGCTCCAGATCTCCGAACCCGGCCAGGCGCCCGACCCGCACCAGCGGCGCATCGCGATCGGCATCGACCTCGGCACCACGCACTCGCTGGTCGCGTCCGTGCGCCACGGCGTCGCCGAGTGCCTGCCCGACGACCAGGGCCGCGTGATCCTGCCGTCGGCCGTGCGCTACCTCGAGGGCGGCAAGCGCCAGATCGGTGCCGCGGCGCTCGAGTCCCAGGGCGACGACGCCGAGAACACCATCGTCTCGGCCAAGCGCTTCATGGGCCGCACGCTGGCCGACGTCGCCGGCCACGCCCGCCTGCCGTACCGCTTCGTCGACCAGCCCGGCATGGTCGGCGTGCAGACCCGCGACGGCGTGAAAACGGCGGTCGAGGTGTCGGCCGAGATCCTCGCGACGCTGCGCTTCCGCGCCGAGGACACCTTCGACGACGACCTCCACGGCGCCGTCATCACCGTGCCCGCGTACTTCGACGACGCGCAGCGCCAGGCGACGAAGGACGCCGCGACGCTCGCCGGCCTCAACGTGCTGCGCCTCATCAACGAGCCGACCGCGGCGGCGATCGCCTACGGCTTGGACGAGGGCGTCGAAGGGCTCTACGCGGTGTACGACCTCGGCGGCGGCACCTTCGACATCTCGCTGCTGCGGCTGACGCGCGGCGTGTTCGAGGTCGTCGCCACCGGCGGCGACTCGGCGCTCGGCGGCGACGACTACGACCAGAAGCTCGCGAGCGCGCTGCTGCAACGCGCCGGGCTCGCGTCGCTCGAGGAACTGACGCCGCGCGAACGCCGGCGCGTGCAGACCGAGGCGCGTCGCGTCAAGGAAGCGCTGAGCGTCGCCGATGTCGCGACCGCGCGCATCGAGGTGGCGGGCGGTGTGCACGAGCTCGAGGTCGACCGCGCCGGGTTCGAGGCCGCGACCACTGACCTCACCGCGACCACGCTGCGCCTGCTCAAGCGCGTGCTGCGCGACGCCAAGGTGCAGGCCGAGGACGTGCAGGGCGTCGTGATGGTCGGCGGCTCGACGCGCATGCCCGTCGTCCGCGAGGCGATCGCGACGCTGTTCGGCAAGCCGCCGCTGACCAACCTGAACCCGGACGAGGTCGTGGCGCTGGGCGCCGCGATCCAGGCCAACGCGCTGGCCGGCAACGCCACCAACGGCGACCTGCTGCTGCTGGACGTGACCCCGCTGTCGCTGGGCCTGGAGACGATGGGCGGGCTCGTCGAGCGCGTCATCGAGCGCAATTCGACGATCCCGACCGCCAAGGCGCAGGACTTCACCACCTTCAAGGACGGCCAGACCGCGATGGCCGTGCACGTCGTGCAGGGCGAGCGCGAGCTCGTCTCCGACTGCCGCTCGCTCGCGCGTTTCGAGCTGCGTGGCATTCCGCCGATGGTCGCGGGCGCGGCGCGCATCCGCGTCACGTTCCAGGTCGATGCGGACGGCCTGCTGAGCGTCAGCGCGAAGGAACTGGGTTCGGGCGTCGAGGCCGCGATCGTCGTCAAGCCGAGCTACGGCCTCGGCGACGACCAGGTCGCCGCGATGCTCAAGGATGGTTTCGCGGCCGCCGAGGTCGACATGGCCAGCCGCGTGCTGCGCGAGGCGCAGGTCGATGCCGAACGGATGATCCTCGCCACCGAATCCGCGCTGGCCGCCGACGGTGACCTGTTGTCATCCGACGAACGCGCTGCCATCGACGCGCTGATCGCCCGCACGCGCACGACGGCGAAGGACGCCGGCGAGCCGCGCGCCATCGAGGCGGCCGTCGAGGCGCTCGCCGAGGGCACCGAAAGCTTCGCGGCCGCGCGCATGAACCGCGGCATCCGGGTGGCGCTCGCCGGCCGCAACGTCAACGAGATCTGACATGACGACGATCAAGATCCTTCCCCACGCGCAGCTCTGCCCCGAAGGCAAGACGATCTCGGCCGCGCCGGGCACCTCCGTCTGCGAGGCGCTGCTCGAGAACGGCGTCGCCATCGAGCACGCCTGCGACATGAGCTGCGCCTGCACCACCTGCCACGTCATCGTGCGCGAAGGCCTGGCGTCGCTCGGCGAGGCCGACGAGACCGAGGACGACCTGCTCGATCGCGCGTGGGGGCTGACGCCGCAATCGCGCCTGTCGTGCCAGGCCATCGTCGCGGCGACCGATCTGGTCATCGAGATTCCGAAATACACGATCAACCACGCCCGCGAGAATCACTGAGTTTCGCGGCGGCGATTCCCGGGATTCGATCGTCCGCTTTGTGACAACCCGCGTCGGCGAGCGGGAATCGTTTCGGGGCTGATCTCGGAGGATTTCGCTGCGAGGCCCGTGAAAACGGAGAAATCGTCGGCCGGCAACGAAAAAGCGGCCCGCAGGCCGCTTTTCATTCGGGGAGGTGGCGTTGTGCCGGCGTTCAGCGCCAGTCGCGCACCAGGCCACGGAAGGCGGCGACGGGCCACCATTGGCGCCAGTTCGTCGACGCGTTCACCGATTGGGGCGCATCGCGCGTCATCAGCATGCCGTCCTTGGTCAACTTCGCCACCAGCTCCTCGACGTCGCGCGACGGGGCGCCGCTGCTGCGGGCCAGGTCACGCGTGCTCACGAAGCGCTGCGACAACTCGCTCACGACGCGGCGCATCGCGGTGCTCTGGAAGCGCGGGGACAGTTCCGGCCAACCGGTGAGTTTGTATTGCTTCATTTTTCCCAACGTCGTCGATCGGCTCTGTTTGGAGGAGGCTGCATTCCGTCTGACTTGTGATTGGAACGGAAGCACGGCGAGGCCGAATATCGCAAGAGCACGATTTAAACCGCCCAGTTCGCTTTGTGGAAGAGTGGAACCGCCCGGGTTGTAACCAACTGAGTCGATAAATTCACACATACACTGCTTCCATGATCGTTCTGGGCATCGAATCCTCCTGCGACGAAACGGGCGTCGCCCTCGTCGAGACCGGCGTTGCGGGCCTGCCACGCCTGCGCTCGCAGGCGCTGCACAGCCAGATCCGCATGCACCAGGCGTACGGCGGCGTGGTGCCTGAGCTGGCGTCGCGCGACCACGTGCGGCGCGTGCTGCCGCTGCTGGAGGCGGCGCTCGCCGACGGCGGCCTGTCGAAGGACGACATCGACGTCGTCGCCTTCACGCGCGGCCCCGGGCTCGCGGGCGCGCTGCTGGTCGGCGCCGGGGTCGCGTGCGCGCTCGCCGCGTCGCTCGGCAAGCCGACGCTGGGTGTGCATCACCTGGAAGGGCACCTGATGTCGCCGTTCCTTTCGGCCGACCCGCCGGAGTTCCCGTTCGTCGCGCTGCTCGTCTCGGGCGGCCACACGCAGCTGATGCGCGTCGATGGCGTCGGGCGCTACGAGATGCTCGGCGAGACGATCGACGACGCCGCCGGCGAAGCCTTCGACAAGTCCGCCAAGCTGCTGGGCCTCGGCTATCCGGGCGGCCCGGCGCTGGCGAAGCTGGCGGAGCAGGGCGACCCGGAAGCGGTCGCGCTGCCACGGCCGCTGCTGCACAGCGGCGACCTCGATTTCTCGTTCTCCGGCCTCAAGACCGCGGTGATGACCGCGATGACGAAGTTCGGCCCGGCGCCGACAGACCAGCAGCGCGCCGACCTCGCCGCGAGCACGCAGGCGGCGATCGTCGACGTGCTGGTGAAGAAATCGCTGCGCGCGCTGCAGGAGACGCGGCTCGGCCGGCTCGTGGTGGCGGGTGGCGTCGGCGCGAACACGCGGCTGCGCGAGCAGCTGAACGGCGCGGCGGCACGGCGCGGCCTGCGCGTGCATTACCCGGAACTCGCGCTGTGCACCGACAACGGCGCGATGATCGCGCTCGCCGGGGCGCTGCGGCTGCAAGGCGACCCGACGCTGGCGCAGGCGAACTACGCATTCGACGTCAAGCCGCGCTGGCCGCTCGCGCAGGCCTGAGACCCGCGTGCGCGGCTTGGCGCCCGCCGCGCCTCCGCGTCACGCGCACGAAGAAGGCCGGATCGCGCGCCCAACGACAAAGTCCTCCAGGAGCTGCGCCCTGGAGGACTTCGTCGTGACCGGTCACCACGTCGCTCCCGATTCGAGTCCCGTGATGCCCCGTCCAGCGGGCGGCCGGCGACGCCGGCGCCCGTGCTCGCCGGTGGCTCAGTTGACGGCCAGTTGCGTCGTCGACGGGCTGCGCTTGACGAGGGTCAGCGTCAGCACGCCGTTGTCGAGCTTGGCCTGCGAGGCGGCCTGGTCGATCTCCGACTGCAGCGTGAAGCTGCGGGCGAAGCTGGCGGCCGTGCGTTCGCGCAGGATGACGCGCTCGGTGCTGCGAGGCGTTTCGGCGGCGGCGGTGTCGGCGGCCTGCGGCGCGGCGTCGGTCGGCTGTGCGGTGCGAGCTTCCGCGACGATGCTGACGCGGCGCCCGTCGATCGACACCTTGACGTCCTCGCGGGTCACGCCCGGCACGTCGAGGGTGACGACGTAGCCGGCGTCGGACTCGCTGACGTCGATGGCGGGGCGGCGCACCGGCGCGGCGTCGCTGGCGGCCGGGTGGCTGAACAGGCGGTCGAACGCGTCGTCGAACAGGCGGTCGAAGCCCTGGACGTTGGCGCGACGGGCGGCGTGGCGGGTGAGGGGAACGATGAACATGCTGTGGCTCCGGTGAGAGGGAAAGGTCGAAAGGATCGAGAGGATTCGCGCTCGTCGTCTTCAACTGCTGCAGCAATGAATGCGTCGTCGCATGGCCCACACTTGGCAACGCCCAAAAGCATTTCAAGAGACCATTTTTTCGCGCTCGGGCTCTTGAAAAACGCAGCGCGCCCACCAAAAAAAGCGCCCCTGGCGATGGCCTGCCGGCCGCGTCGAGCCGCCCGGCGCGCCAGCCCGGGACGGGGTGACGCCTGCCGGAAGCGTTGCAAATGCGGTATACTCTCTGGCTCTGCAGGTGATGGCCCGGCGCTCAGGCGCGGGCGGTCATCCGCGGAAACAAGCACGCCCCGGGTCGGTTTCACTCGGGTGCGCAAGTCGTCCACGAAACCGCGCAGGCTCGTCGCAAGGCTTCACCTTTGCCGACGCGCGAGCTGCGAGCCCGGGATCCGTCCCGGGGGAGCGCTGCCGGTTTCCTATCCATCAAGGAAATCCGCATGACCGAATTCAACAAGGCAGAGATCGTCGCCGCACACGCCCGCGGCACCGGTGACACCGGCTCCCCGGAAGTCCAGGTCGCCCTGCTGACCGCCCGCATCAACGCGCTGACCCCCCACTTCAAGCTGCACGCCAAGGATCACCACGGCCGCCGCGGCCTGCTGAAGATGGTCAACTCGCGCAAGAGCCTGCTGGCCTACCTGAAGAAGACCGACGCCTCGCGCTACCTCGCCCTGATCGGCAAGCTCGGCCTGCGCAAGTAAGTCACTGATGAATCGAGAGAGCCTGTCTGGACACCTCCAGGACAGGCTCTTTGCGTTTGGAGTTCGGCTTGTCCGCCATGGCGCCGATGTGTCATTCCACCGGAGTTCCGATGCCCGTCGACGGGCCGTCGCGGCGAACTCCGGTGGAATGGCATCACGCCACTGACTGAAGTCCGCTCCCGTCTCCCGCGCCACGATACGGCGCAACTACAAACTCGGAGAAATAACAACATGAGCATGTTCAACAAGGTCACGAAGTCGTTCCAATGGGGCGCGCACACCGTCCGCATGGAGACCGGCGAGATCGCCCGTCAGTCCACCGGCGCCGTGCTGGTCGACATCGAAGGCACCGTGGTGCTGGCGACCGTCGTCGCCAAGCGCGAAGCCAAGCCGGGCCAGGACTTCTTCCCGCTGACCGTCGACTACATCGAGAAGACGTACGCCGCCGGCAAGATCCCGGGCAGCTTCTTCAAGCGCGAAGGCCGCCCGAGCGAACTCGAGACGCTGACGTCGCGCCTGATCGACCGCCCGGTGCGCCCGCTGTTCCCGGAAGGCTTCTTCAACGAAGTGCAGATCGTCGTGCACGTGATGTCGCTGAACCCGGAAGTCGATGCCGACATCGCCGCGCTGGTCGCG
>JASLEM010000320.1 GCA_030151165.1 Burkholderiaceae bacterium | reverse complement strand
CGCCCGGGCCGCCGGCAGAGCCGCGCGCGTCGGCGAACGCGGCATTGGCCTGGGCCTGCTGCTGTTGCGCGGTCGACTGGTCGGACACGCCGCCGCCCGACAGGCTCAGGCCGACCTGGCCCAGCGAGTCGGCCAGCTGCGGCATTGCCTGCTGCAGCGCGTCGCGCGTGGATGGCACGTCGGCCGCCATCTCGACGCGCGTCTGCGCGCCGGCCATCTCGATCTTGACGCGGATCGGGCCGAGATCCATCGGACTCAGCTGGACTTCCGCGTGCTGGATGCCGTCCTTCATCCACACGGCGATCTGCTGGCCGAGCGCCGGCGCGAAGGTCGGGCTCTGCGGCGTCATCGGCAGCGCGGCCTGGGCCGGCGGCGTCGGCGCGGGCTGGTTCGCCGGCGCGCTGTTGTCGATCAAGGCGTTCGGCGACGCGCCCACCGCGCCGGCCTGCACCGTCACCGGGTCGGGTTGCGGCAGCAGCGCGGCCATCGCGTCGGGCGTGTTCGCCGCGGCGTTCGCGGCGCCCTCGCCCTGGCCGAGCTGCGCGGCGAAGTCGACCGTCGGCTTGGCACCCTTGCCCTGCAGCGCGGCGGTGTCCGTGCCCTTCGCGTCCTTGCCCGCGTCCTTGCCGAGGCCCAGCGCGGCCAGGCCGACGTCCTTCGCGCCCTTGCCCTTGCGCAGCGCGCCGAACGGGTCGGCCGGGCCGTCGCTGTCGGTCTTCGCGGCGAGCGACGTGGTGGCCGGCACGGGCGGGGTCAGCACCGGCGGCGGCGCGTTCGGGTCGACGGCGGGCGGCGTGCCGTCCGGGGCCTTCGCGGCCTTGGGATCCTTCGCGTCCTTGCCGTCGCCCTGGTCGGCGCCGTCCTTCGAGGCCTTCGCGTCGGTCTTGGTGTCGGCGTCCGCAGGCTTCGCTTCGTCGGGCTGCGCACGCAGCAGCTGCGCGGCGAAGCCGCCCTTGCCGTGGTCGTCGGCGCTGGCCGCGTGCGTCTTCGGCGCGCTGCGGGCATGCGAGCTCGCGTGCGAGGCGTGCGACGAATGCGCGGCGTGCGAGGCGGTGGCGTGATGGATCGGGTGCGTGGACATGGTGGGTGTCGTCGGAGTCGGGTGTTCGAGTTCGATTCAGGGAGCGGGAAAGGGAACCGCCGGCGTCACGCCATGCCGGCCAGTTCCTTCGGCGGCGCGCGGCGCGCGGCCATCTCGTCGAGGTTCTTCTGGTCGCGCCGGTCGACGATGCGCGCGAGCAGCGCCTTGCGCCGGTCGATCAGGCGCTCGACGGTCTTCACGCGGATCTCCTTCTCGAGCAGGCGCGCCTTCGCGGCGTCCACCGCGCGCTGCGCGTGCGCGGCCACGTTGGCCTGCTGCGTGATCGCCTGATCGAGCCGCGAGAGGAAGCCGGTGTAGCTGCGCAGGATCTCCATCGACGCGGCCTGCTGGAAGTTCGCCGACCACTTCGCGCAGTATTCGGTGCGATACGTCTTCAGGCCCTCGGCCTGCTGCTGCTGCGCCTCGAGGTTCGCGTAAGCGCTGCGCAGGATGGACTGCACCTCGTCGCGGCGCTTCTGCTCGCGTTCGAGCAGGGTGTAGAGCAGTTGAAGGCGCTTCATGGTGCCCCCACGCTCGCTGGCGCTCGCTGCCCCCCGAGGGGGCGCTCCGCGAGCGGACTGGCGAAGCCAGCTCCGCCGCTCCCTTGAATCTTCATGCGAACGGATGAGCGGCAGCGCCGGTCACCTACGAGCGTCGACATCGTGTTCACAGCGTTATTGCCTTGTTCAGCTGGTGCTTGCTCGCGGCCATCGACGCGCGCTCGTGCATGTCCTGCTGCAGCAGCGCGGTCAGCTTCGGGCTCATCTTGACGGCGGCGTCGAGCTCGGGGTCGGCGCCCGGCGTGTACGCGCCGAGCTGGATCAGGTCCCGCGCCTTGGTGACCTTGGACAGCGCCTGGCGCGCGATGCGCGCGGCGGCGAGGTGGTCGCGCGGGGCGACGCTGGTCATCACGCGCGAGATCGACTTCTCCACATCGATCGCCGGGAAGTGGCCCGACTCGGCGAGTTCGCGCGACAGCACGATGTGGCCGTCGAGGATGCCTCGCGCCGCGTCGGCGATCGGATCCTGCGGGTCGTCGCCTTCGGTCAGCACGGTGTAGAACGCGGTGATCGAGCCGCCGCCGGGGCCGGCGTTGCCCGAACGCTCGACCAGCTGCGGCAGCTTCGCGAAGCAGCTCGGCGGATAGCCGCGCGTGGCCGGCGGCTCGCCGATCGCGAGCGCGATCTCGCGCTGCGCCATCGCGAAACGGGTGAGCGAATCCATCAGCAGCAGCACGTGCTGGCCGCGGTCGCGGAAATGCTCGGCGACGGCGGTCGCGTAGTTCGCGCCCTGCATGCGCACGAGCGGCGGCGCGTCGGCCGGCGCGGCCACGACGACCGAGCGCGCGAGGCCTTCCTCGCCGAGGATGTCCTCGATGAATTCCTTGACTTCGCGGCCGCGCTCGCCGATTAGCCCGACGACGATGACGTCGGCCTGCGTGTATCGCGCCATCATGCCCAGCAGCACGGACTTGCCGACGCCGGTGCCGGCGAACAGGCCGATCCGCTGGCCGCGGCCGACGGTGAGCATCGAGTTGATCGCGCGCACGCCGGTGTCGAGCGGCTGGCGCACCGGGTCGCGCTCCATCGCGTTGATCGAGCGGCGCACCATCGGCTCGTCGCGCACGTCGGCGAGTTCGCCGAGGCGGTCGAGCGGGCGGCCATGCGCGTCGACGACGCGGCCGAGCAGGCCCGCGCCCATCGGCAGGTGCAGGCCGCGATCCTCGCTGCGGCGCCACGGGTGGTTCTCGACGCCGAACTGCGGCGGCAGGTGCGGCACCGCGCGCGGCACGACCTTCGCGCCGCTCGACAGCCCGTGCAGCTCGCCAGTGGGCATCAGGAACGCGCGGTCGCCGTCGAAGCCGACGACCTCGGCCGACACCGGCGGCTCGTTGCCCGCGCCGCTGACGTCGCACACGGCGCCGACGGGCACGCGCACGCCGGCCGCTTCCAGCACGAGGCCGGTCACGCGCACGAGCGTGCCCTGCATCTCGAGCGCCTGCGGCACCGTCGCGTAGTTCTCGATGTCCGCGAGGTAGCGGTTCCAGCGCGCCTTGCGCTCGGGGATCTGCAGGCCGGGGTTCATTGGTCGCCCTCCACGATCAGGTCGGGAGCGTCCCACGTGTCGTCGCAGCCGAACACCGCGGCGGCCTGCGCCCAGCGCGTGCCGATGCGGGCGTCGACGTGGCCGAGGTCGGAGTCGACGATGCAGCCGCCCGGCTCGATGGACGGGTCGGCGACGAGGCGGGCGTCGCGCGCCTTGAGCGCCTCGCCGGCGCCGTCGGCGACGTACTGGTGGTCGGCCGGGTGGATGCGCACGCGCAGGTGGCGCGCGGACAGCACGATCGCGCCGACCGCCTCCTGCGCGACCTTGGCGACGATCTCGGGCTGCGTGTCGAGCTCGTGGCGCACGACCTGGCGGGCGAGCTGCACCGCGGTGCGGGTGACGGCGAGGGCCATCTCTTCCTCGAGCCCGTTCCACTGGTCGTCCAGCTTCGCGAGCATCGCGCCGAACTGCGCGGCCATCTGCTTGGCGAAGCTTTCCTTGAAGGCCTCGAGCGCGACCTGGCCGTCGCGATACCCGTCCTGGTACCCGAGCTCGCGCGCGTGGCGCACTTCCTCGAGCCACTCCTCCTCGGTCGGCGGCGGCGGGGGCGGCGGCGGCGCGGCGTGCACCTTGTTCTCGGGGCGCTCGGACGGATGCGGCGACGGCGCGGCCCCGCCGAACGAGCCCGGACGCCAGGCGGCGAAGCCTTCCAGCGCCTCGCGCGGGATGAAGCGCGCCTGCGGGGCGCCGCGCGGCGGCACCGGCACCGGCCGGTCGAAGTCCTCGGCGGCGCGCGAGTGGAAGTTCGAGGCCTTAGAGGAAGTCATCGGCGCCTCCCGAAGCCATCACGATCTGGCCTTCGTCGACCAGGCGGCGGACGATCTTCAGCATTTCCTTCTGCTCCGATTCCACTTCGGACACGCGCACCGGGCCGCGCGAATCGAGGTCTTCCCGCAGCGTCTCGGCGGCGCGGCTGGACATGTTGCGGAACACCTTCTCGCGCAGCTCGGGCGCGGCGCCCTTGAGCGCGATGACCAGCGACTCGCTCTGCACTTCCTTGAGCAGCGACTGGAAGCCCTTGTCGTCGAGCTTGTTCAGGTCGTCGAACGTG
>JASLEM010000515.1 GCA_030151165.1 Burkholderiaceae bacterium | reverse complement strand
TGCAGAACGCGTTCGCCAACAGCTCGTCGTCGCTGATCCAGAGCAAGGTCACCGGCAACCTCGTGTTTCTGCTCGTGACGCCGCTGTCGCCCGCCGCGTGGTACCTCGCGTACACCGGCGCGGCCGTCGTGCGCGGCGTGGCGGTTGGCGCCGGGGTGATGATCGTCACCGCGTGGTTCGCGCCGCCGGGGCTCGTCAACCCGCTGTGGATCGCCGTCTTCGCGGTGCTCGGCGCCGCGATGATGGGCACGCTGGGGCTGATCGCCGGGCTCTGGGCCGAGAAGTTCGACCAGCTCGCCGCGTTCCAGAACTTCATCATCATGCCGATGACCTTCCTGTCCGGCGTCTTCTACTCGGTGCACTCGCTGCCGCCGGTGTGGCACGTCGCGAGCCGCCTGAACCCGTTCTTCTACATGATCGACGGCTTCCGCAACGGCTTCTTCGGCGTGAGCGACGTCTCGCCGTGGATCAGCCTCGCCGTCGTCGGCTGCAGCTTCGCGGCGGTGTCGGCGATCGCGCTGGCCCTGCTGCGCAGCGGCTACAAGCTGAGGCACTGAGCGATGGCCCACCCGTCAACGCCGCTCAGCGGCTTCGCGCGCGTCGGCATCGTCATCCTGACCTTCGCGCTCGGCTGCGCGGTCAGCGTCGGGCTGTGGATCCTGTGGACGGGCCGCTGCAACGAGGCCTGCCCGGGCCGCACGATCGTCGGCATGATGTGTTTCCTGGCGCTGCTGCCCACGCTCGGCACGCTGAGCGCGGTGCTGCTGGTGTCGATGGGCTGGCCGGCGCGCGTCAAGGCCGTGGTGGGCGCCGGGCTGTTCGTCGTGGCCGCCGCGGCCGCGATCTGGCTCGGCGATATGGCCGGAACGAGCGCGACGGCGGCCGGGCTGCGATAATCCACGCGTCATGACCGATCCCACGCCCCAAGACGTCCAACGCTACATCGCCGACGGACTCGCCTGCGAACACCTCGAGGTCGAGGGCGACGGCCGCCACTTCTTCGCCACCATCGTCTCGGCGGAGTTCGAGGGCCTGCTCCGCGTGCGCCGCCACCAGCGCGTCTACGCGGCGCTGGGCGACCGCATGAAGGCGCAGATCCATGCGCTCTCGATGAAGACGCTGACGCCCGCCGAGTGGGCGAGCCAGTCGGCCGCGCCCGCCAGCCATTCCCATTGACGTTCGCCGGCGGCTCGCGCCGCGGGTGATGTCGCGTGCCGTCGTGGCGCGGCATTCGAGGCCCGCGACGCCCGCCGGAGTCGTTCCCCGCCCATTCGCCGCCATTTCCCCGCACGTTTCCCCAGCCAGAGCACCCAGATGGACAAACTCCTGATTCGCGGCGGCCGTCGCCTCAACGGCGAAGTGACGATCTCCGGCGCGAAGAACGCCGCGCTGCCCGAGCTGTGCGCGACGCTGCTCGTCGACGGCCCCGTCACGCTGCACAACGTGCCGAAGCTGCAGGACGTCGCGACCGCGATCAAGCTGATCCGCAACATGGGCGTGTCGGTGCAATGGGGCGCGGAGACCGAGGGCGGGCGGGTCGACGAGGTCGTCGTCGACGCCAGCAATCTCACGACGCCCGAGGCGCCGTACGAGCTCGTGAAGACGATGCGCGCCAGCATCATGGTGCTGGGCCCGCTGCTCGCGCGTTTCGGCGAGGCGACGGTGTCGCTGCCCGGCGGCTGCCAGATCGGCTCGCGCCCGGTCGACCAGCACATCAAGGGCCTGCAGGCGATGGGCGCGGACATCCGCGTCGAGCACGGCTACATCCTGGCCAAGGCCGCGCGGCTCAAGGGCGCGCGCATCACGACGGACATGGTCACCGTCACCGGCACCGAGAACCTGCTGATGGCCGCGACGCTGGCCGAAGGCATGACGGTGCTGGAGAACGCCGCGCAGGAGCCTGAGATCCCCGACCTCGCCGAGCTGCTGATCTCGATGGGCGCGAAGATCCAGGGCCACGGCACGAGCCGCATCTGCATCGAGGGCGTCGAGCGCCTGCACGCGCCGAAGGCGCCGCATCCGATCGTGCCCGACCGCATCGAGTGCGGCACCTTCCTGTGCGCCGTCGCGGCCGCGGGCGGCGACGTCGTCCTGCGCAACGCGAAGGCGCGCCACCTCGAGGCGGTCATCGAGAAGCTGCGCGAGGCCGGCGCGGAGATCGAGCCCGGCGACGGCTTCATCCGCGTGCGCTCGCCCGCGCCCGGCGTCGGCCGGTTGAAGGCGGTGAGCTTCCGCACCAGCGAATACCCGGCGTTCCCGACCGACATGCAGGCGCAGTTCATGGCGATCAACTGCATCGCCGAGGGCACGGCCACCGTCACCGAGACGATCTTCGAGAACCGCTTCATGCACGTCAACGAGCTCGCGCGCCTCGGCGCGAAGATCGAGGTCGACGGCAAGCTGGCGGTGGTGACGGGCGTCGAGAAGCTGTCCGGCGCGACCGTGATGGCGACCGACCTGCGCGCCTCGGCGAGCCTCGTGATCGCCGGCCTCGTCGCCGACGGCCAGACCATCGTCGACCGCATCTACCACCTGGATCGGGGCTACGACCGCATGGAAGCCAAGCTGCAGAAGCTCGGCGCCGACATCGAGCGGGTGAAGTGACATGACGACCCCCATGCTGACGCTCGCGCTGTCCAAGGGCCGGATCTTCGAGGAGACGCTGCCGCTGCTCGCCGCGGCCGGCATCGTCGTGACCGAGGATCCGGAGAAGACCCGCAAGCTGATCCTCGCGACCAACCAGCCCGACGTGCGCGTCGTGCTCGTGCGCGCGACCGACGTGCCGACCTACGTGCAGCACGGCGGCGCCGACCT
This sequence comes from Burkholderiaceae bacterium, assembly GCA_030151165.1. The sequence continues at coordinate 177 of JASLEM010000515.1, read as the reverse complement.
CGGCGTGGCCGGCAAGGACGTGCTGATCGAGCACGCCGCCGACAACGAAGGCGGCGCGGGCGGGCTCTACCAGCCGCTCGACCTGCAGATCGCCAAATGCCGCATGAGCGTCGCGGTGCGCGCGGACTTCGACTACGAGGCCGCCGTCAAGCAGGGCTCGCGCATCCGCGTCGCGAC
>JASLEM010000282.1 GCA_030151165.1 Burkholderiaceae bacterium | reverse complement strand
CGCGTGCGGCCGCAGCGCGTCGCACAAGGTCGCGACGCTGCCGTCGTGCATGTACGGCGCGGTGGCCGCCGCGCTGCCGGACGGTGGCGCGGCGGCGGCCGCGCCACCGTCCGCTGCAGACGGCCGCGATCTCGTCGCGTTCCTGCAGACGCTGACCACCGGCGCGCCACCCGCCGACTGCAACGTTCGCTGAGCCGCGCGGCCAGCTTCGCGACAGCTGCCAGGGCACGCGCGTTGCCCTTGCGCGCCATGAGTCCAACGCCCGCCACCACCGCGCCGTCCCGCCCGCCAGCGAAAGACGCGAAGGCGTCCGGCGGCGCGCCGGAAAAGAAGAAGGGCCTCGCCGCGCTGATCGGCCCGGGCCTGCTCACCGGCGCGTCCGACGACGATCCGAGCGGCATCGGCACCTACTCGCAGGTGGGCGCGCAGTTCGGCTACGGCATGTTGTGGACGATGCTGTTCTCGTACCCGCTGATGGTGGCCGCGCAGCTGGTCTGCGCGCGCATCGGCCGCGTCACCGGCAAGGGCCTCGCCGGCAACCTGCGCGAGTTCTATCCGCGCTGGGCGCTCTACCCGCTCGTCGCGCTGCTGCTGGTGGCCAACACGATCAACATCGGCGCCGACCTCGGTGCGATGGGCGCCGGCGTGCAGCTGCTGGCCGGCGGCGAGGCCGGCTGGTACACGATCGCGTTCGGCGTGGCCTCCGTGCTGCTCGAGGTGCTCGTGCCGTACCACCGCTACGTCCACGTGCTGAAGTGGCTGACCCTCGCCCTGTTCGCCTACGTCGCGACCGTGTTCGTCGTGAAGATCCCCTGGGGGCAGGTGCTGCACGACACCTTCCTGCCGAAGATCTCGTGGACGAAGGACTACGTCACCACCATCGTCGCCGTCTTCGGCACCACCATCAGCCCGTACCTGTTCTTCTGGCAGGCGTCACAAGAGGTCGAGGAGCTCGACGCCTGCGACGAGGACAAGCCGCTGATCGACGCACCGAACCAGGCCGGCGTGCAGCTGCACCGCATCGACGTCGATACCTACCTGGGCATGGGCGCGTCCAACGTCGTCGCGTTCTTCATCATGCTCACGACCGCCGCCACGCTGCACGCGCACGGCGTGCACGACATCGAGAGCGCGGCGCAGACCGCGCAGGCGCTCAAGCCGGTCGCGGGCGAGTTCGCGTTCGCGCTGTTCGCGCTCGGCATCGTCGGCACCGGCCTGCTCGCCGTGCCGGTGCTGGCCGGCAGCGCGGCGTACGCGGTCGGCGAGACGATGCAATGGAACACCGGGCTCGAACTCAAGCCGCGGATGGCGCGCGGGTTCTATGTCGTGATCGCCGTCGCGACGCTCGCCGGCACCGCGATGAACTTCGTCCACGTCAACCCGATCAAGGCGCTGTTCTGGACGGCCGTCATCAACGGCGTGATCGCCGTCCCGATGCTGGCCGCGGTCATGCTGCTGGCGGCGCGCGAGAAGACGATGGGCGAGTTCGCGATCTCCGGGCGCCTGAAGACGATGGGCTGGCTGACGACCGCGGTGATGGCCGCGTGCGTCGTCGGCATGGCCGTCACCTGAGGAAGCGACGCACCCAAAAGAAAGCGGCCCGCCGAAACGACGGGCCGCTCGCCGAGGGCGCTGTCCAGGCGCCATCGGCTTCCGACACCCCTCAGCGTATCGAATCGTCGCCCGCGCGCTCCGTCTCGTCGATCGGATCGTCGTCGTCGGCGCCCAGGCCGCCCTCGGCCGGCTGCAGGCTTTCGCGGGCCATCGCGAGGTCGGGGTCGCCGTCGATGATGCGGTCGACCTCGCGGTCGTCGTCGCGACGGGCCTGCTCGGGGTCGAGCGACTCCTGGGCGATCTCGCGCGTGGCGTTGGAATAGACGTCCGGGGACGCGCGGCGGCCGCCCTGCGGCTCGTCCGAGCGCTCGCCCGGGATATCGGCGCGATCCTGGCGCGCCATGGCGGAATCGACGCCGCTGGATTCGCGGTCGATGTCGTCGAGCGGGTCGGCAGCGGGTCGGATGGATGGTGCGGGCATGGCGGTCTCCGGTTGCGATGTCCAGGTTCAGCAACCGATATGCCTATGCCGGCGTCCGGCGTGTCGGACAGCGCCCCGCCGTCAGTCGTCCGAGCGGCGGCGCCGCACCAGGCTCAGCAGCGCGAGCGGCAGCACCGCGCCGATCAGCGCCACGGCCAGGGCGCCGAAGTTGAAGACCTTCGGATTGAGCACGCGCACGCCGACCCACGGCGCCACCAGCCAGCCCGCGACGAGCGCGCCGGCGACGCCGACCGCCACGTTGACGAAGACGCCCGGGTCGTCCTCGTTGCGCATCAGCAGGCCGGCGACGAGCCCGATCACCGCGCCCACGACGAGCCAGACAAGGATGTTCAACATGAGGAAAGCCAGCCCTGGTCGATTGTTCAGCACCGCATGCGGCGGTGCGATGCCGCTCGGCAGCAATCGCCGTACCCGACCGTAGGCGCAGATCACCGTGCGGTCGAGCTATCGTCTGACAAGGAACAGCGGCAGAACATGCGCAAAATGACCTCTGACTCGGCGTATGCTCGTCCGCAGGCAGCCTGGGATCCGTTCCCACGCGACCCGCGGCACGTCGGTCTCCGGATCCAGGAGGGTCTCGTCCGGAGTGCCGCCCGAAGCATCCGCCGTCCGCGCGCCCTCACCGGCCCTTTCGACCGACCGACCCAGACACCACCATGACCCATGCGCTGATCGTCGAAGACGACGCCGACTCCGCCGAAACCATGGCGGCATTGATTGCCGCCCAGGGTTTCACCGTGGCGATCGCCCGCACGCTGCGCGACGCGCGGCGCCAGATCATCCTGCAACTGCCCGACCTGGTGCTGCTCGACCTGCAGCTGCCGGACGGCAGCGGCATGGACCTGTTCCAGGACGAGCAGCTCGTCGCCAACTCGGAGATCGTGCTGATCACGGGCCACGCGAGCCTCGACAGCTCGATCCAGGCGCTGCGCATGGGCGCGGCCGACTACCTCGTCAAGCCGGTCAACATGAAGCAGCTGCAGGGCATCCTGTCGCGCGTCATGCGGCCGTCGGCGCTGCAGGCGGAGCTCGCCTCGCTCACCGCCGAATGGGAAAGCAACGGCCACTTCGGCCACCTGTGGGGCCGCTCGCCGCCGATGCGGCGCATCTACGAACAGATCTCGCGCGTGGCGGTCACGGCTGTCTCGGTGTTCATCACCGGCGAGAGCGGCACCGGCAAGGAGGTCGTGGCCCAGACGGTGCACGACCTCAGCCGCTGCCGCAAGCACCCCGTCCTGGCGGTCAACTGCGGCGCGATCTCGCCCAACCTGATCGAAAGCGAGATCTTCGGCCACGAGAAGGGCAGCT
>JASLEM010000258.1 GCA_030151165.1 Burkholderiaceae bacterium | reverse complement strand
TGAAGGCGATCAAGTGGCTGCTGATGAACCACAGCCCGCTGATCATCAAGCCGATGATGGACGCGTCGATGTGGCGCTGGGGCTTCGCGATGCTGCGCAACTGCACCGAGGCGCGCTACAAGGTCAACAAGGCGCGCATGGTGCGCGTGGCCGAATACAGCCGCGACTGCCTGAAGGAGCTGCGCGCCGAGACCGGCATCTCGTACGACGACCGCGCGCAGGGCACGCTGCAGCTGTTCCGCACGCACAAGCAGCTCGCGGGCGTGCACAAGGACACCGAGATCCTCGACCAATACGGGGTGCCGTACCAGGTGCTCGACACCGCCGGCTACCTGAAGTACGAGCCCGCGCTCGCCGGCGTGAAGGACAAGTTCGTCGGCGCGCTGCGCCTGCCCGGCGACGAGACGGGCGACTGCTTCCTCTTCACGCAGCGCCTCGCGACGATGGCCGAGGCGCTCGGCGCGAAGTTCCGCTTCGGCGTGAACGTCACCGGCCTGCGCAGCGACGGCACGCGCGTCACGGCCGTCGACACCGACCAGGGCCCGATCACGGCCGACCAGGTCGTGCTCGCGATGGGCAGCCACTCGCCGAAGTGGCTCGCGCCGCTGGGCATCGACATCCCGGTCTATCCGGTCAAGGGCTTCTCGATCACCGTGCCGATCAAGGACGCCGGCGCCGCGCCCGAGTCGACGATCATGGACGAGACGCACAAGGTCGCCGTCACGCGGCTCGGCGACCGCATCCGCGTCGGCGGCATGGCGCAGCTCTCGGGCTACGACCTCGCGCTGACCGACGCCCGCCGCAAGACGCTCGAGTTCGTGCTGACCGACCTCTTCCCCGACGCCGGCGACCTCTCGAAGACGACCTTCTGGACCGGCCTGCGCCCGATGACGCCGGACGGCACGCCGATCATGGGCGGCACGAAGCTCGCCAACCTGACGCTCGCGACCGGCCATGGCACCCTCGGCTGGACGATGGCGCCCGGCACCGGCCGCGCGATCGCCGACCTGCTGTCCGGGAAGAAGCCCGAGATCGACTTCGACGGCCTGACCGTGGCGCGCTACACCACCTGAGGGAAGCCCTGCGCGCGGCTGCGATACCGCCGAGCGGGAAGAATGCGTCGAACCCTTTCCCCGACGCCCCCACCCCGGAATCGCCATGACCACGACCCTCGCCTACGCCGCGAAAGACGCCACGTCCGCGCTCGCCCCGTTCTCCATCGAGCGCCGCGCGCCCGGGCCGGACGACGTCGAGATCGACATCCTCTACTGCGGCGTCTGCCACTCCGACCTGCACACCGCCCGCAACGAGTGGAAGAACACCCTCTATCCGACGGTGCCGGGCCACGAGATCGTCGGCCGCGTCAGCGCCGTCGGCGCGCGCGTCACCGGGTTCAAGCCGGGCGACATCGCCGGCGTCGGCTGCATGGTCGACAGCTGCCAGCACTGCGCCTCGTGCGCCGAGAGCCTGGAGCAGTACTGCGAGAACGGCTTCACCGGCACGTACAACGGCCCGGTCTTCGGCGGCGAGAACACGTTCGGCGGCTACTCGAGCCGCATCGTGGTGCGGCAGAAGTTCGTGCTGAAGATCACCCACGACCTCGACCAGCTCGCAGCCGTCGCGCCGCTGCTGTGCGCCGGCATCACGACCTACTCCCCGCTGCGCCAGTGGGGCGTCGAGAAGGGCCAGAAGGTCGGCATCGTCGGGCTCGGCGGGCTGGGGCACATGGGCGTCAAGATCGCCGCGGCGATGGGCGCGCACGTCGTGCTGTTCACGACCTCGCCCGGCAAGGAGGCCGACGCGATGCGCATGGGCGCCGCCGAGGTCGTGCTCTCGAAGGACGCGGCCGCGATGGCCGCGCACGCGAACTCGTTCGACTTCATCCTCAACACCGTCGCCGCGCAGCACGATCTCGACCCGTTCCTCAACCTGCTCAAGCGCGACTGCACGATGACGCTGGTCGGCGCGCCCGAGCACGCCCACCCGGCGCCCAACGTCTTCGGCCTGATCTTCAAGCGCCGCCGCCTCGGCGGCTCGCTGATCGGCGGCATCCGCGAGACGCAGGAGATGCTCGACTTCTGCGCCGAGCATGGCATCGTCTCCGACATCGAGACGATCGCCATGAAGGACATCAACGCCGCCTACGAGCGCATGCTCAAGAGCGACGTGAAGTACCGCTTCGTGGTCGACATGGCGACGCTGCAGGCCGACGCGGCCGCGGCTTGAAGTCCCGGGGAACGCGGGCGCTCAAATTCTCGCCTGGATCATTTTCCAGCCGTTGCCGGACGGATCGCGGAAGCCCGCGTCGACCGTGCCGTAGCGGTCGGTCGGCTCCTGCGTGAACTCGACGCCCGCCGCGCGCATCGTCTCGAACGCGGCGCGGCAGTCGGAGACGCTCAGCACCAGCGGCGGCATCGCGCCCTTGGCGACCATCGCGCGCATCGCCTGCGCGGTCGCGGCGTCGAGCGCCGGCGGGCCGGGCGTGAACAGGCCGAGCTGGAACGACGGCTGCTCGGGGTGCTGCACCGTCAGCCAGCGGTAGTCGCCGTTGCCGACGTCCGTGTGGACGCGAAAGCCGAGCTTGCCGACGTAGAACGCGAGCGCCTCTTCCTGGTCGCGCACGTACAGCCCGACCACACCGACACCTTGAGTCATGGAACCTTCTTCCGTTTCTGTTGACGAGGCTCGTTTGTATCGCCCCGCGCGGTCCGCCGCTTCTCCGAAACTGCGATCGTGAGGTGCGGCCGCTGCGCCGCGTTGACGAAGCACACGGGCACCTCGCCGTGCGCCTGCGCGGCGGCCTGCGCGCGGGCGCGGATCGCGCGCGGGCTGTCGCCGGTGATGTCGCGGAAGGTGCGTCCGAAGGTGCCCAGGCTCTGCCAGCCGGTGTCGAAGGCGATGTCGGTGATCGGGCGGTCGGTGTCGCGCAGCAGCGCGGTCGCGCGCTCGATGCGGCGCGTCAGCAGGTAGCGATGCGGCGGGATGCCGAAGGCCTGGCGGAACGAACGCGCGAAGTGCGCCTCGGAGACGCCGCTCACCTCCGCCAGCCGCCGCACCGGCCACGCCTCGTGGGACGCCGCGTCCATCCGGTCCTTCGCGCGCAGCAGGCGGCGCAGGAGTTCGGGATCCTGGGCAGGCGTGTCGTCCGACGGCTGGGGCATGGGCGAGGCTTCCGGGGTCGGGATGGTGAGCGCTCGCAGGATACGTCAGCGTCGCTGCTGACAGTTCCTGTCATGCTCCCGTGAACAATCGACGCAACCCATCACCTCCACAGGAACCCGTCATGATCCTCGGCCTGCGCTCCACCATCTATCCGGCCCCCGACCTCGCGAAGGCCAAGGCCTGGTACGCCGAGCTGCTCGGCACCGCGCCCTACTTCGACGAGCCGTTCTACGTCGGCTTCCAGGTCGGCGGCTTCGAGCTCGGGCTGATCCCGGACGGCACGCCCGGCCAGGACGGCGCTCAGCCGCTGTGGGGCGTGGCGAACGCGGACGAGGCGCATGCCCGCCTGCTCGCGCTCGGCGCCGCGCCGCTCGAGCCGGTGACGGACGTCGGCGGCGGCATGAAGGTGGCCGCGGTGCTCGACCCGTTCGGCAACCGCTTCGGCATCATCGAGAACCCGTCTTTCGACCGCCACGCGGTGCGCTGAGGCCCGCGGCGCCGACACCGCGCGCCGGCATGCTCGAGCGGTCCCCGCGGCCGCGCTGCCGGAACGCCGCTTGCCGATTCCCGTGGACACGGCGCCCCTCCGGGCCGCCCCTGCTCCACGGCGCGGCAACGGCCGGGAGCGCTACACGGAGACCGACATGGACACCCTCGACACCCAGACCCTGATCGTCATCGCGATCGTCGTCGTCGCCGCGATCGCGATCGCCGGCTACGTGCTCTACCGACAGAAGCAGTCGCGCCGGCTCGAGCAGCGCTTCGGCCCCGAATACGCGCGCGTCGTCGACGAACTCGGCGGCCGCGCGAAGGCCGAGAAGGAGCTCCTGCGGCGCGAGCAACGCGTCGAACGCTTCGAGATCATCCCGCTGAGCGCTGCCGAACGCGCCCGCTTCGCCCAGTCGTGGAACCGGCTGCAGGGCTCGTTCGTCGACGACCCCGCGGGCGTGCTGATCCAGGCCGACCAGCTGGTGCGCGAGCTGCTGCACAAGCGCGGCTATCCGATGGCCGGCTTCGACCTGCGCGCGGCCGACATCTCGGTCGACCACCCCGTCGTCGTGAGCAACTACCGCGCGGCGCAGGCCATCCTGTCGCGCAACCAGCGCGGCGAGGCCGACACCGAGGACCTGCGCAAGGCCGTGGTGCACTTCCGCGCGCTGTTCGACGAGCTGCTCGGCGTGACGCCGACCGGCGCGGCGACCGCCCACGACACGCGTCTCGCGGCCTGAGCGATCGGCCGGGCGAGGGCTCAGGCCAGCCCGGCCTTGTAGGTCTCGAGCAGCACGCCCCACGCGCGCTCCGCATCGGGCTTGCTGTAGATCGGCTGGCCGTCGTCCATCGGCATGTCGGGCACGCACCAGCCGTGCCTTGCCGGATAGACCTCGACGCGCGCCGGCACCTTCGCCGCGGCGAAGGCCTCGCGCAGCTTGTCTTTCGCGTCAGGCTGGCGCTGGTCGTCGTTCATCGCGACGCCGAAATACATCCGCGCCGTGATCTTCGGCGCGAGCAGGTGCGGGCTGTCCGGCTTGTCGGTGACGAGGCCGCCGCCGTGGAACGAGCAGCCGGCGCCGATGCGCAGCGGCAGCGCGGCCGCGGTGCGCACCACCAGCGCGCCGCCCATGCAGTAGCCCTGCGTGCCGATCTTCTTCGTCCGGTCGACGGCCGGCTGGCTGTCGAGGAACGCGACCAGCGCCGTCGCGTCCTTCTCGGCCGCGCCCGGCGCGCCGATCGACGCCATCAGCGGCTTGATCCTGGCCATGTCCTCGGGCTTCTTGAAGTCGAACCACGCGGCGCTCTCGAACACCGGCGCCTTCGCGACGCGGTAGAACGGGTTCGGCACCAGCACCGCGTAGCCCTCGGCGGCGAGGCGGCGCGCCATGTCGCGCATCGACGGGCGCAGGCCGAACGCGTCGGGCCAGATCACGACGCCGGGATGCGCGCCGGTCGCCGGGTGGATGAACGCGGCGTCGGCGGTGCCGTCGGGCGTCGTGATCGTGACATCGGACTCGACGAGGGGCAGCGCCGCCGCCGAGGCCGGCCCCGCCGCGACCGTGACCGCGAGGCCCGCCGCGACGTTCATCGCGACGAAGTCGCGCCGGGAAGGGTGCGCCGCGGCGTCGCGCGGCATCGTGAGGTCAAGCTGCTCATCCATCATCGGGGCTCCTTGTGTCGAACCGGAAGGGTACGCCACCCGGCGCGGCCCCGTGCGATCGACGGCATGCCCCCGGGGGTTCCCCGGTGGATGGCGCGAACCCGCCGCGCGGTTCAATTCAATAGTCCAGCTTCGGATACCAGGCCGGGTCGCGCCCGGCGGGCGTGAGGTCGAGGATCGTCCACAGCGGTTCGGCCTCGGGCGCGCCGCGCGGGTCCTGGCCGGGATCCTCGGTGCCGCCGAGTTCGCTGGCCCAGAAGTGGCGGACGACGCCGTCGCGCTTCGTCCAGACGTCGAGCGCAGGCATCTCCTCGCCTTGCGGGCCGAGCGCGCGGTAGTCGCGCGCGAAATCGTCGCCGACGCACTGGTAGAACACGAGATGGCCCCACCCGCGCTCGCGCGCGAACGCGAGCTGCCGCGCGACCGGCGAGCGGCCGATGACGGCGAACGCGACGCGCTGGACGATGTCGCGCGACGGCTGGTCGAGCGAGCCGAGGAAGGCCGTGCACATCGGGCACGGGCGCTGGCGTTGCGGGCCGAACATCCACGTGTAGGTGACGAGCGTGTCGTGCCGGCCGAACAGATCGGCGAGGCCGAGCTCGCGGTCGTCCTGATCGCGGAATCGATGGTCGCGCGCCACGCCGCCGGGCGGCAACGCGCGGCGCTGCGCGGCGACGCGCTCGATGTGGCGGCGCAGCTCGATCTCCTCGGCCAGCAGCGCGGTGCGGGCCTCGCGGTACTCGGCGCTGTCGCCGGGATAAGGCTTGCTCGCGGCAGCGGCGAGCTCGGCGGCGGGCTTCAGCGTGGACATGGCGATCCTTTCCTGCGATGACGCACGATGCGGCAAACGGCAGCGCCGCGGCGCTGCCGCTCGGGCGATCAGTCGATCAGGGCATCGGCCGCGGATGGATCACCATCCACGACACGCCGAAGCGATCCTCCAGCATGCCGAAGCTGGTCGCGAAGAACGTCTCCATCATCGGCTGCTGCACCTGGCCGCCGGCGGCGAGCGCGTCGAACATGCGGCGCGCGTCGGCGTCGCTCGACGCCGTCAGCGACAGCGAGACGCCCTGGAAGCTGGTCTTGCCCGAGCACATGCCGTCGGACAGCATCAGGACGGTGTCGCCAACGTGGAGCGACGCGTGCATCACCTTGTCGGCCGGCATCTGCATCGGCGACTTCGCGGCGTCCGGGTTCTCCCCGTACGTCATCCGCATCTGCAGCGTGGCGCCGAGCGCCGACTGGTAGAACGCCAGCGCCTCGTCGGCGCGGCCTTCGAACATGAGGTAGGGCTCGATCTTCATGCGCGGTCTCCTGTTGACTTGTGGACGGTGTCCACAACCATATCAAGCAAAATGGACGGTGTCCACAATGATCTCCCCATGACCGCGCCCGACGACTCCACCTCGCCTCGAAGCACCTATCGCCACGGCGACCTGCGCCGCGCGTTGCTGGAATCGGGCATCGCGCTGGCGCGCGCGGGCGGGCCCGACGCCGTGGTGTTGCGCGAGGCGACCCGCCGCGCCGGCGTCGCGCCCAACGCGGCCTATCGGCATTTCGCGGATCGCGACGGCCTGCTCGACGCGGTGCGCGCGGCCGCGCTGTCGGCGCTCGCCAGCGCGATCGAGGCGGCTCTCGCCGCGCTGCGTCCGCGCCGCAACCCCGGCCGCGCCGCGCGCGACCGGCTGCGCGCGATCGGCGCCGCCTATGTGCGCTTCGCGCAGGACGAGCCCGGCCTGTTCCGCACCGGCTTCTCCGCGCGCGACCGCCCGCCCACCGATCCCGATCCGGCCATGGCCGGCGGGGGCGGCCTCAACCCGTTCCAGCTGCTGGGCGAGGCCCTCGACGACATGGCCGCCGCCGGCGTGCTGCCCGCCGCGCGCCGGCCCGGCGCGGAGTACCTCGCGTGGTCGTCGGTGCACGGCCTCGCGATGCTGCTGATCGACGGGCCGCTGAAGAGCATGCCCGACGCCGACCGCGAGGCCGTCGTCGAATCGCTGCTCGACATGGTCGAGCAAGGGCTCGCGTGATGCGGCGTCGCGCCTTCGGACGACGCGCCGTCCGCGACTGAGCGAACGCCCTACTCCGCGGCGGCCGGCCGTGCCCGCGGCGCGGCGGGCGACCCGCGCCCGAGCCGCCGCCGGATCGCCACATTCGCCGGCTCCGCGACAAACCGCGCCATCAGCGCCGCGGCCACGCACGACAGCGCGAGGAACAGCGCCAGCCACGGCAGGCGCGCGGCGTACGACAGGCCGCCGCGGTCGACGACGTCGCGCAGCGCCGCGAGCACGACGATGTGCGTCAGGTAGATCTCGTAGCTGTGGCGGCCCAGCCAGCGCAGCGGGCGCGACGCCGCGAGCAGGCGCGGGGACGGCGGCGACGCCTGCGCCGACGCGAGCAGGTAGACTGCGGCGGCGAACGCCATCAGCGTGAAGCCGAAGACGACGTGGTCGCCCCAGCCGGCGATCCACGTCGCGGCCATCACGGCGATCGCCCCCGCGCGCAGGAACGCGGCGCGCGGGCCCGCGAGCACGACGCGGCGCGCGAGGACGGCCGTCACGCAACCCATCGCGATCGCGTCGAAGCAGGCCGGATACCCGTACAGGTAATAGATGTCGTTGTCCGAATGCGTGTAGCGATACATCGGCCCGCACGCGACCAGCACGAGCGCGGCGCCCAGCAGCACGCGCGCGTCGCGCGTGCCCAGGCACAGCAACGGCAACGCGATGTAGAACACCTCCTCGACGGACAGCGACCAGTACACGTTGAGGCAGTAGTTGAAGTAGCCCGCCGACTGCATCAGCACGTTGTGCCAGAAGGTCAGCACCGAGCCCGCGGCGACGATGAAGTAGGACGGCGGGAAGTCGTGGTTGTCGTCGCCGTTGGTGAAGTACGGCACGCCCAGGCAGCCGAGCGCGACGATCAGCGCCAGCACCACGAGCAGCGGCGGCAGGATGCGCGCCGCGCGGCTCGCGTAGAAGGTGCGCGCGTCGATGCGGTGCAGGTCGCCCCAGCGGCGCAGCGAGTTCGACGTGATCAGGTAGCCCGAGACGACGAAGAACATCGTCACGCCGTAGTTGCCGTTCAACGTGAGGCCGCCCAGCAGCCAGCGCGGCAGCCAGGCGCCGAGCGGGCTGTCGCGCAGGCCGTAGCCGAGCGTGAAGTGCAGCACCAGCACGCCGAGGATCGCCATGCCGCGCAGGCCGTCGACGCGCGCGTCCCGCGCCGGCGCGACCGCGCTTCCCGCTCCCTGTTCCATCATCGTCCGGGCCCTCCCCTGTTTTGGGGCATTGTCGTTGCGAAGCTGAACAGCGCCCGTGCGGCGAGCGTCTATCATTCGCCGATCGAACAGCAGCCAAAGCGGAGGCAGCCATGGCCCTGATGGGATTCCTGAAGAAGCAGTTCATCGACGTCATCGAGTGGACGGAGCCGCGGGACGGCATCCTGGCGTGGCGCTATCCGATGCAGGATCACGAGATCCAGAACGGCGGCAAGCTGACGGTGCGCGAATCGCAGGCCGCGCTCTTCGTGAACGAGGGCAAGGCCGCCGACGCGTTCGGCCCGGGCCTCTACACGCTGAACACGAACACGCTGCCGCTGCTGACGAACCTGAAGAACTGGGACAAGCTGTTCGCGTCGCCGTTCAAGAGCGACGTCTACTTCTTCAGCACGCGCCTGCAGGTCGACCAGCGCTGGGGCACGCCGCAGCCCGTCACGCTGCGCGACAAGGACTTCGGCGCGATCCGCGTCCGCGCGTTCGGCAACTACTCGTGGCGCGTGGCCGACCCGGTCAAGTTCCAGCAGCAGATCTCGGGCACGCGCGAGCTGTACTCCGTCGAGGAGATCGACGGCCAGCTCCGCGGGCTGATGCTGCAGCACCTGTCGGATGCGGTCGCGCAGAGCGGCATTCCCTTCCTCGACCTCGCGGCCAACCAGATCGAGTTCGCCACGCAGATCCGCAACGCCGTCGGTCCCGCGTTCGCCAACCTGGGCCTCGCGCTGGACAGCGTCACCGTGCAGAACGTCTCGCTGCCGGACGAGCTGCAGAAGATCCTCGACCAGAAAATCGGCATGGGCATGGTCGGCCAGGACATGGGCAAGTTCATGCAGTACCAGACCGCGCAGGCGATCCCCAAGTTCGCCGAGAACTCGGGCGGTGGCGGCGGCATCGCGGGCGACGCGATGGGCCTCGGCGCCGGCGTCGCGCTCGGACAGGTGCTCGCGGGCAACCTCGCGCAGGGCCTGGGCGGTGCCAACCCCGCGGCCGCGGCGGCGCACGACGCGCCGCCCGCGCAGGACATCATGGCGCTGATCGAGAAGCTCGGCGACCTGAAGGCCAAGGGCATCCTCACCGACGAAGAGTTCGCCGCGAAGAAGGCGGAACTGCTCAAGAAGCTGTGATGCGGCCGCAACCGCTTCACGGCGCACCGACGTGGCGCCGCGCGTGAGCCCACGCGCGCGTGACGCGGACGCGCGCGCGCCCCGCCGTGGGCGCGCCGCAGTGGTGGCCGCCTGATGGCCACCTCGCCCGCCCGCGCCTGGCGCGCCGCCTGCCCGAACTGCGGCGCGCCGGTCGACTTCAAGTCGCCGGCGTCGGCGAGCGCCGTCTGCACGTTCTGCCGCAGCACGCTGGTGCGCGACGGCGCGACGCTGCGCCGCATCGGCCGCAGCGCCGAGATCTTCGACGACTTCTCGCCGCTGGCCATCGGCGCCTCGGGCAAGCTGCG
>JASLEM010000226.1 GCA_030151165.1 Burkholderiaceae bacterium | reverse complement strand
GCGGCCGCCGTGGCATTCGGGCTGCGTCGTCAGTCGGCCCTTCGAGATCTCGAGCGCGGCGCGCTGCGCGTCGGGCAGGTTCGCCTTCTGCGCGAGCTGGTTGAAGACGCCCAGGCCGTCGTCGCCGATCAGGATGTGCAGGTGCGTCGGCGTCTGGCGCACGGAGACCGTGACGCGCGTCGCGGCGGCGTGGTCGATCGCGTTGTTCAGCAGCTCGCCGAACACGTGCTGCGCGATGCGCGCGACGGCCGGGCTCAGTTGCAGGACGGGGTGGACGTCGCGCAGCCAGGGCGTGTGTTCGTCGAGGCCGGCGACGGCGTAGTCGGTCGTGACCTCGCGCTGCATGCCGGGCTTGAAGTGCGGGCGCGTGGCGCCGTGGCGCTCGAGCCAGCCGCTCTCGACGAGCCGCTTCAGGTGCTTCGTCATCGTGCCGCGCGACACCGAGTGGCGCCTGGCGAGCATCGGGCCGAGGTCGGTCGGGTGGGCGAGGGCGTCGGCGGTGATGGTGCGGGTCAGCGCCGCGAGTTCGAGTCGTGCCATGAGAAGTCTCCGGGCCGCGCCAGGCGGCGGCCCCACTCGGCAAAGTGTCCCGGACCTGAAATTCGCGAACACGTCGAACAGCGGGCGAAAACCGGTCGATTTCCGTTCTTGATGCCGGGCATGGCGGCGCGCTTGCGTGCCGTTGCAAAATCCGTCGACGCGGACTCGCCGCTTGCCAGCCCACACCGATAAAATGGGCAAGTTACGGCGCGGTTACATCGCCGCGCCGCTGGATTCTGTGGCACGGTTGCTGCGTGCCGCCGCCCCGTCCCGCACGGCTTTTCCCCCCGAATTCCGCAACTTTCCTCGAAGGACTTTCCCCATGCCCGTCGTTTCAATGCGCCAACTGCTCGACCACGCGGCCGAGCACGGCTACGGCATCCCGGCGTTCAACGTGAACAACCTCGAACAGGTGCAGGCGGTGATGTCGGCCGCGGCCGAGGTCGGCGCCCCGGTGATCCTGCAGGCCTCGGCCGGCGCCCGCAAGTACGCCGGCGAGCCGTTCATCAAGCACCTGATCCAGGCCGCGACCGAGAGCTGGCCGTCGATCCCGCTCGTGATGCACCAGGACCACGGCCAGAACCCGGACGTCTGCAAGGGCGCGATCGACCTGGGCTTCAGCTCGGTGATGATGGACGGCTCGCTGCAGGCCGACGGCAAGACCATCGCCAGCTATGACTACAACGTGGACGTCACCCGCACCGTGGTCGACATGGCGCACAAGCTGGGCGTCACCGTCGAGGGCGAGCTCGGCTGCCTCGGCTCGCTCGAGACGATGAAGGGCGACAAGGAAGACGGCCACGGCACCGACGCCACGATGACGATGGACCAGCTGCTGACCGACCCGGAGCAGGCCGCCGACTTCGTCAAGCGCACGCAGCTGGACGCCCTCGCGATCGCGATCGGCACCAGCCACGGCGCGTACAAGTTCACGCGCAAGCCCACGGGCGACATCCTGGCCATCAGCCGCATCAAGGAGATCCACCGCCGCATCCCGAACACGCACCTGGTGATGCACGGGTCATCCTCGGTGCCGCAGGAGCTGCTGGCCATCATCCGCCAGTACGGCGGCGACATGAAGGAGACGTACGGCGTGCCGGTCGAGGAGATCCAGGAAGCGATCAAGCACGGCGTGCGCAAGATCAACATCGACACCGACGTGCGCCTCGCGATGACCGCCGCGATCCGCAAGTACCTGTTCGAGAACCCGGACAAGTTCGACCCGCGCGACTACCTGAAGCCGGCGCGCGAGGCCGCCAGGCAGATCTGCCGCCAGCGCTACATGGAGTTCGGCTGCGAAGGCCAGGCCGCGAAGATCAAGACGGACACGCTGCAGGTCGTCGCCGCCAAGTACGCGTCCGGCGAACTCGCGCAAACCGTGAACTGACGGTGGGCGCACCGTGACGGATGCGTCGTCCAGGTGAGCGGCGTCTACCGCGGATACATGTTTTGTCCGCCGCGGCAGGCACAATATCGGTTTCCCGCTCACCTGCTTCCCACGCCATGTCCGTCGACGCGCTCCTGACCACGTCCATCCACTCCCTGCCGCTGCTCGCGCGCGGCAAGGTGCGCGACAACTACGCCGTCGGTGACGACCGCATCCTGATGGTCGCGACCGACCGGCTGTCGGCGTTCGACGTCATCCTCGGCGAGCCGATCCCGGGCAAGGGCGCGCTGCTGACGCAGATGGCGCTGTTCTGGTTCGAGAAGCTCGACGGCATCGTCCCGAACCACCTGACGGGCGAGTCGCCGGAGTCGGTCGTGCAGGCCGACGAGGTCGCGCAGGTGCGCGAGCGCTCGATGCTCGTCAAGCGCCTGAAGCCGCTGCCGATCGAGGCCGTGGTGCGCGGCTACCTCGCCGGCTCGGGCTGGAAGGAATACCAGCAGAACGGCGCCGTCTGCGGCGTCGCGCTGCCGGCCGGGCTGCAGAACGCGTCGAAGCTGCCGTCGCCGATCTTCACGCCCGCCACCAAGGCCGAGGCCGGCGAGCACGACGAGAACATCTCGTTCGAGGTCGCCGCGCAGATGGTCGGCCAGCAGCTCGCCGAGAAGGTACGCGACGTCTCGATCGCGCTCTACCAGCGCGCCGCCGAGTACGCGCTGACCAAGGGCATCATCATCGCCGACACCAAGTTCGAGTTCGGCCTCGACGCCGACGGCACGCTGACGCTGATGGACGAGGTGCTGACGCCCGACTCGTCGCGCTACTGGCCGGTCGACGGCTATGTCGAAGGCCAGAACCCGCCGAGCTACGACAAGCAGTTCGTGCGCGACTGGCTGGAGAGCGTGCGCATCGACGGCGCTCCCTGGAACAAGCGTGCCCCGGCCCCCGCGATGCCGGCCGAGGTCGGCGAACGCACGGCCGCCAAGTACCGCGAGGCCTTCGACCGCCTGACCGGTTGAAGACCGACGAGCCAGCGATCGATGCCGGGCCGCCTCATGAAGCACCAAGCCTTCTGAAGAAATCCATGTCCCGACTCATCGAACGCCTCGACGCCCAGATCGCCCAAGCCGAGGGCGTGTTCGAACGCGAGTGCCTGAAGTCCCGGCGCGCGGCGACGCTCGCCCGCCACGGCCAGTTCTCGGAGGCGCGCTTCGCGCTGGCGGGTCTGCGTTCGCAGAGCCAGCGGCTGCGCAATCCGGTGCTGTCGGCCTGGGTCGCGCTCGTCGACGGGCTGATCGACCACTGCGAGACGCTGGCACCCGCCGCGCGCGACAAGTTCCGCAAGGCGCACGAGCTGGCGGTCGAGACCGACGACGCCGGCCTGCAGGCCGAGGCCGCGGCGTGGCTCTCGATCTGCGACCTGAACGCCAACGACATCGAGGCCACCGTCGCCCATGCCGCGCACGCGATCCGCGTCGCGCCCGCGGACGCGCACGCCGCGCGCGCCCGCGTGTCGCTGGTGATCGGCAACGCCTGGCGCTTCGCCGGCGACGACGCGCGCGCCCAGCCCTGGTACCTGCGCGCCCGCCAGGATGCCGCCGCCGAGGGCGACGTCTCGCTCGTCAGCATCATGCTGCACAACATGGCGGCGTTCCGCGCCGGCCGCATCAGCCTGGACGACGCCTTCGAGCGCGCCGAGGCGGCGCACGCGCAGCGCGTGCTGATGGAAGCCGAGTCGACCGGCAACTACGACGCGGGCGTCGGCAACGACCAGCTGCTGGCCGAGATGCCGCTGATGCGCGCGCAGCTGATGACCGTGCTCGGCCAGTACGACGACGCGATCGGGCTGATCGACGCGCACCTGCCGCGCGCACGCGCCCAGGGCCAGGCGCACCGCGAGGCGCGCTTCCTGGCCGACGCGCTGCACGCCGAGGTCAAGCTCGGCCGCACGGACGAGGCGACGCGGCGCCTGCGCCTGATCCAGACGGTGCTGCCGCTGATGACCGAGTCCGACGACCTCGCCGCGACCCACGCGCGGCTCGCGACCGCGCTGCAGGCGCTCGGCCGCACCGAGCAGGCGCAGGCGCATCGCGCGCTGGCCGACGCGGCGCTCGCCAGGCACCTGGCGGAGCAGCTGCAGTGGTGCGAGACCTTGAAGGCCGCGGACCTGGGGTGAGGCCGGCCGGCGGCGCGCTCGCCGCCCGGCCATCGATGCCGGGCTCCTCGAGGCTCAGCTGAGGACGGTCATGCTGAGGCGGCGTCGATACTGGTCGACGACCGGATCGGCCGGCGCCGTCGCCGAGTGGCCGGTCAGCTCCAGCTTGGGCTTGTCGGCCGGGTTCTCGGCCGCGGCCTTGGCCGGCGGCTTGGTCATCAGCTCCAGCACGCCGACGTAGGTCTTGCGCGCGAGCTCGTCGTGCCAGGACTTGTCGCGCATCAGGATCTCGAGCAGCTCGTCGAGCGCCTGCGTGAACGCGCCGGCGGCGAAGAAGGCCTGGGCGAGCTCGAAGCGGGCGTCGAAGTCGCGCTTGTTGGCGGCGATCGCGGCGGTCAGCTCGTCGTGGGTGCGGGCGTCGCGCGCCTTCTCGCTCGCGTCCAGCCAGTGGCCGATCGCGTCCAGGCGCGGGTTGGGCAGCACGCGGTGCGCCACCGGCTCGTAGGCCTGGCGCGCCTGCGCGAGCAGCTCGGGCTGCGAGCGGCTCGTTTCGATCAGCAGGCGGATGTAGTCGAAGCGCGCCGTCTCGTTGGCCGGGTCGATCGCGACGGCCTCCTGCAGGCGCGCCAGCGCGGCGTCGGTGTCGCCCTCGGCCAACAGGGCCTCGGCGGCCTCGGCCTCCGTTTCGGCGGCGACGGCGTCCGCGCCGGGAATGTGGCGGTCGAGGAACTTGCGGATCTCCGGCTCGGGGATCGCGCCGACGAAGCCGTCGACGGGCTGGCCCTGGTCGAACAGCACGCAGAACGGGATCGAGCGCACGCCGAACGCCTGGCTCAGTTGCCCGGAGATCTCCGGCTGCTCGTCCGCGTTCAGCTTGGCCAGCTTGAAGCGGCCGCCGTAGTCGGCCTCGAGCTTCTCGAGCATCGGGCCCAGCGTCCGGCACGGGCCGCACCAGGGCGCCCAGATGTCCAGCAGGACGGGCTGCTGGAGCGAGGCCTGGATCAGGTCGTTCTCGAAATTCTGAAGGGTGATATCGATCATTCGGGGCTCGGTTGATTGCCGGCTTAAAATTGTGGTTTTGCCGGGAGTGATCTTGAACAGTGAATCGCCCGCTGTCGGTCTCGTGATGGGGTCGGCCAGCGACTGGGAGACGATGAAGGCGGCTGCCCATATTCTCTCCGAGTTCGCCATTCCCTTCGAGGCGCGTGTCGTCTCTGCACACCGCATGCCCGACGACATGTTCGCCTATGCGGAAGGCGCCGTCGCGCGCGGCCTGCAGGCGATCATCGCCGGCGCCGGCGGTGCGGCGCACCTGCCGGGCATGCTCGCCGCCAAGACGGTGGTGCCGGTGCTGGGCGTGCCCGTCGCCAGCCGCCACCTGCAGGGCGTCGACTCGCTGCACTCGATCGTGCAGATGCCCAAGGGGATTCCCGTCGCGACCTTCGCGATCGGCGTGCCGGGCGCGGCCAACGCGGCGCTGTTCGCGATCGCGATGATGGCCGTGCGCGACGACGCGCTGCGCGACAAGCTGGTCGCCTACCGCGCGAAGCAGACCGAGGTCGCCCGCGGCATGACGCAGGAGCTGCGTTGAGCCAGGATCGAATGACCGACGACGCGCCGCTGCGCCGCGCGCTGCCGCCCGGCGCGACGCTGGGCGTGCTAGGGGGTGGGCAGCTGGGCCGGATGTTCGTGCACGCCGCGCAGACGCTCGGCTTCGACACGCTCGTCCTCGACCCCGACACCCACAGCCCCGCCGGCGTCGCCGCGCACCACCAGCTGTGCGCGCCGTACGACGACGAGCGCGCGCTGGCCGAGATGGCCGGTCGCTGCGACGCCGTCACGACCGAGTTCGAGAATGTGCCCGCGCCGTCGCTGGCGTCGCTCGCGCAGGACATCCCGGTCGCGCCGTCGGCCGCCGCCGTGGCGATCTGCCAGGATCGCGCGGCCGAGAAGTCGCACTTCGAGCGCGCCGGCGTGCCGTGCGCACCGTACGCGGTGATCGAGACCGCCGACCAGCTCGCGGCCGTGCCGGACGACCTGCTGCCCGGCATCCTCAAGACCGCGCGCATGGGCTACGACGGCAAGGGGCAGGTCGTGGTCGCCGACCGCGCCGAGCTCGAGGCCGCCTGGCTGAAGCTGCGCCAGGTGGTGTGCGTGCTCGAGAAGAAGCTGCCGCTCGCCTACGAGCTGAGCATCATCGTGGCGCGCGGCGCCGACGGCGCGCTGGTGACGCTGCCCGTGCAGCAGAACCTGCACCGCGGCGGCATCCTCGCGCTGACGACGGTGCCCGCGCCGGACGTCACGCAGTCGCAGTCCGACCAGGCGATCGCGCGCGCGTCCGCGATCGCGGGGTCGATGGACTACGTCGGCGTGCTGTGCGTCGAGTTCTTCGTGCTGCAGGACGGCTCGCTGGTCGCCAACGAGATGGCCCCGCGCCCGCACAACTCCGGCCACTACAGCATCGACGCCTGCGACCTGTCGCAGTTCGAGCTGCAGGTGCGCACGCTCGCGGGCCTGCCGCTGGTCACGCCGCGCCAGCACTCGCCGTGCGAGATGGTCAACCTGCTGGGCGACCTGTGGTTCGAGAACGGCCGCGAGCGCGAGCCCGACTGGGGCGCGCTGCTGGCGCTGCCCGGCATGCACCTGCACCTGTACGGCAAGCGCCAGGCGCGCCCGGGCCGCAAGATGGGCCACCTGACCGTCACCGCGTCGACGCCGGCGCTGGCGCGCGAACGCGCGAACGCCGCCGCCGCGGTGCTGGGGCTGCAGGGCTTCTGATGGCGATCGCGAGCGGCAACGACACGGCGGCTGTCCAGCGCGCCGCGGCCGAACTGGCCGCGGGCGAGCTGGTGGCGTTCCCGACCGAGACGGTCTACGGCCTCGGCGCGCGCGCCGACGACGACGCGGCCGTCGCGAAGATCTTCGCCGCGAAGGGCCGGCCGGCGGACCACCCGCTGATCGTGCACGTGGGCAGCGTCGAGGCGGCCCAGGCGTTCGCGCGCGAGTGGCCGAAGTCGGCGCAGCGCCTCGCCGAGGCGTTCTGGCCCGGCCCGTTGACCGTCATCGTGCCGCGCCGCGCGGGCGTCGCCGGCGCCTCGGCCGCGGGGCAGGACAGCATCGGGCTGCGCTGCCCGTCGCACCCGGTGGCGCGTGCGCTGCTCGATGCCGCGGCCGCGCTGGGCGTGGCGGGCGTCTCGGGCCCGAGCGCCAACCGCTTCGGCCGCATCAGCCCGACGACCGCGGCGCACGTCCACGAGGAGTTCGGCGACGCCCTGACCATCGTCGACGGCGGCGACTGCGAGGCCGGCATCGAGTCGGCCATCGTCGACTGCACGCGCAAGGTGCCGGCGCTGCTGCGCCCGGGCGTGCTGACGCGCGAGCAGATCGAGGCCGCGCTCGGCGGTCGCCTGCGCGAGCCGGACGAGGGCGCCCCGCGCGCGTCGGGCACGCTGGAGGCGCACTACGCGCCCCGCGCCAAGCTGCGCCTGATGCCGGCCAAGGAGCTCAAGATCGCGATGAGCGTGCTGCCGAAATCCGCCGTTAACCCGGTGGCGGTATATTTCCGCACCGTCTCGCCCGGAGCGTCGGTGCGCGCTTCGCGCGCGATGCCCGACAATCCGGTTGCCGCGGCGCACGAGCTTTTCGCTGCGCTGCGCGAACTCGACGCCTCCGGCGCCAGCCTGATCTGGGTCGAAACGCCCCCCGAGGCTCCGGCCTGGGATGGCGTCCGGGACCGCCTGCAGCGTGCGGCCGCTGCATAGTCAACAAGAGCCCCGGCATCGCCTTCCGAGCCTGCCGGGCTCGAGCCGAATTCCAACAGGAGAACGAATGCTTTTCAAAGAAAACCTGGGCCGATTCGCGCTGCGCGCGGTCGCAGGGCTGGCCGCCGTCGTCGCACTCGCATCCTGCGGCGGTGGCACCTACCAGGTTCACGCCTTCGTGCCGGGCCGCATCATCACGTTCGGCGACGAGAGCAACTCCCTCGTGACGACCCAGGGCCTGAAGTATTCGATCAACGGCCTGTCCCTCACGACCAACCAGATCGACTGCACCGTGAACCCGCTGTGGACGCAGGTGCTCGCCAACTCGTACAACATCTCGTACACGAACTGCAACTCGCAGCAGATCGCGTCGCCGCAGGGCGTCGACCGCTCCACGCTGAACGCCACGGTCAGCGACGTCGCCAACCAGGTCGCGGCCTTCCAGGCGGGCGACAGCTTCAACGACAACGACCTCGTCACGGTCTGGGTCGGCGCGCACGACATCCTCGACGAGTACAACACCAACGGCTCGGGCGACCAGGTCAACGACCTCGTCAACGCGGTGCGCGGCAACGCGATCACGCTGGCGGGCGTGATCAACGGCATCGTCGCCACCGGCGCGAAGGTGATCGTGCTGACGATCCCCGACATGGGCCTGAGCCCGTTCGCCGCGACCGAGAACCAGCGCGGCGACTTCGATCGCGCCGACCTGCTGTCGCAGATGAGCCTGGGCTTCAACAACGCGCTGCGCAGCAACGTCGTCAACGACGGCAGCAAGATCGGCCTCGTGCTGGTCGACGACATCGTCAAGGGCGCCGTGCGCAACCCGGGGGGCGCCGGCCTGATCGACGCGCCGAACGTCACCTACGGCTGCATCGACATCGCGCCGCTGCCCAACTGCGACAACGGCACGCTCAAGACCGACCCCGGCAAGAACAGCGACGCCCAGTCGATCTACCTGTGGGCCGACGCGACCCATCTCGCGCCGTACGCGCACCTGCAGATCGGCAACGAAGCGTCCTCGCGCGCGCACTCCAACCCGTTCTGACGACCGCCGCGCACCAGCGTGATGCTGCTGCGTCGCACCATGTGGCTCTGTCGCGACGCAACCGTCGCGCCAGGGCCGCTTTCACTTCACACGGGCGTCGCCGGCACATAACGTGAACAAGTCGTAAAGGCTCGTTGTTTGGCCCGTGTCGACAGGGTTTGTACGCAAGGCTTGTCCGCGAGCACCTGCGTATAGTTTTTTACGAAATCGAACGATCGTTCGATTAATGTCTCCGTCTCTCGTTTGTCGAGGTGCACATGAAGAAGTTTCGCGTTCTGGCCACAGCTGTTGCAGCTGCGGCATTCCTGGCAGGTTGCGGTGGCAACGACGCCGGCAACCAGTCCCCTCGCGTCGCGTTCACGCAGATGGTGAATTTCGGCGACAGCCTGAGCGACGTCGGCACCTACAAGACCACCATCGTCGCGGCCAACGGCGGCGGCCACTACTCGATCAACGGCGACCTGAGCGCGAACGGCCTGCCCTACACCAACTGGACCGAATACCTCGCGGCCCAGCTGCAGGTGCCGCAGCCCTGCGCGGCCGAAGTCGGCCTCGACTCCGTCGGCGCGCTGAGCTTCCTCGCGCAGACGCCGGTGGACAACAACACCTGCTACAGCTACGCCCAGGGCGGCTCGGAAGTCACGCTGCCGTACGGCCCGAGCAACGCGTTCTACTACACGCAACTGCACCAGGCGAGCGGCCAGCTGGGCCAGATCACGAAGCCGGTCGGCGCGCAGATCGCGGCGTACCTGGCGGCGCACACCAACTTCTCGAGCACGCAGATCGTCACCGTGTTCGCGGGCGGCAACGACCTGTTCGTCAACCTCGCGACCTTCCAGGCGACCGTCGGCGCCGGCGGCGACCCGACGGCGGCCGCCACGGCCGCGGTGACCGCGATGGCCACGGCCGGCGCGCAGCTCTCGCAGCTGGTGCAGACGCAGATCATCGCGAACGGCGCGACGCACGTCGTCGTCGTCGAGCTGCCGGACGTCAGCCTGACGCCGCTGGGCCTGGGTTCCGGCGCGGCCGGCCAGGGCCTCATCCTGCAGATGACGCAGGCCTTCAACGCCGCCCTGACCACCGGCTCGACGGGCCTGCCGGCGAGCGACTCGCTGCTGGTCGTCGATGCCTTCAGCACCAGCCAGGACCAGGCCGCGCACCCGTCGCAGTACGGCCTGACCAACGTCACGACCCCGGCCTGCAACCTGCCGGCCGCCGACGCGACGCCGCTGCCCACCTCGCCGGGCCAGACCGGCCTGACCATCCCGGGCGTGGGCTGGATCCCGCTGGCGAGCTCGCTGTTCTGCACGCAGGCCACCCTCATCACCGACAGCGCCAACGTGACGGCGACGGATCCGAACGGCGTGCTGCGCTACGAGTACGCCGACACGGTGCACCCGACCCCGTACGGCTACCGCCTGCTGGCGGAGCTCGTCGGCGAGCAGATGGCCATCAAGGGCTGGCTGTAAGCCGGGCCCGAGACCAACGCAAGGACACATTCATGAAGAAGCAATCCATTGCATCGACCCTCGTCGCCGCCGTCGCACTGTGCGGCGCGGGCGCCGTGCATGCACAGGCCGCCGGCCAGGTCACCATCAACCTCGGCTGGAACAAGATCATGCCGAAGGTCGAGAGCAGCGACCTGTCGGCACCGGCGCTGCCGGGTTCGAAGATCAACATCCGCTCGGCCAGCGCGCTGTACGCCACGCTGAACTACATGATCACCGACTCGCTGTCGGTCGAGGCGCTGGGCGGCCTGCCGTACAAGCACTCGATCGTGGGCGCGGGCGCGGTCGACGGCGTCGGCAAGATCGGCAGCATCCACCAGATCTCGCCGACGGTGCTGCTCGAGTACCACCTGTTCAACGCCGACGACGTGTTCCGCCCGTACGTGGGCGCGGGCCCGACGTTCGCGAAGTTCTACAAGACCGAAGGCTCGGCCCGCCTGACCGCGGTGACGAACCCGGGCGGCTCGCCGACCACCATCGGTGGCGACACCGAATGGGGCGGCACGCTGGCCGCCGGCGGCAACTACAAGATCGACAAGCACTGGTCGGTCAACGCCGCGATCTTCAAGACCTTCATCAAGACGCAGGCGCAGCTGTCCACCGGCCAGACCACCAAGGCCAACCTGAACCCGGTGTCGATCAACGCCACCGTCGGCTACACGTTCTGAGCCGGCGGTTCGCCGCGGCCCGCCTTCGCGGCGAGCCTCGGCGACCCTCCGAATCCCGCGCGCCTCGCGAAGGCCCGCGGGATTTTTTTCGTCAGTGCGCGGGCGTGGCGGCCGGGTCGCGTTCGACCCAGTCGACGGCGGCGTCGAACGCCGGGCGCGCGGCCGAGGCGTTCGGGTCGTTGACGATCGCGACCAGCACGTAGCGCCGGCCGCTGTCCGACAACACGTAGCCGGCGATCGCGATCACGTCGCGCATCGAGCCCGTCTTCAGGTGCGCCCGGCCCGGCGTGGCGCCGCCGCGGCGCAGCGTGCCGTCGACACCGTTCAGCGGCAGCGAGCTCATGAGCTCGGGCATCGCCGGGCTGCGCCAGTCCCAGCGCAGCAACGCGGCCAGCGTGCGCGCGCTGATGCGCGTGTCGCGCGACAGGCCCGAGCCGTTGTCGATCACCACGCCGTCCGCGGCCGCGCCCAGCCGTGCGTGCAGCCACTGCGACAGCGCCGCGCGGGCGTCGTCCTGCGTCACGCCCGCGAGCGGCGCGCCGGCAGCCGCGGGCGCGGCCGCGCGGGCCTGCAGCGCCAGCGTCAGGAAGACCTGCTCGGCCATCGTGTTGTTGCTGTACTTGTTGATGTCGCGGACGACCTGCGCGAGCGGGGGCGACGCGAACTCGAACGCGGGCGCCGCGCCGGGCGGCAGCAGGTCGGCCGACGCGCCGTCCCGCACCTGCCCCTTCAACGTGCCGCCGAGCTCGTGCCACAGCGCCTCGACGAGCCGCGCGCCGTAGCTCGCCGGGTCGGCATAGGCCAGCGGCCAGTTGCGCGTGCCACAGCTGGCCGGGTAGCCGCCGGCGAAGTGCCAGCGCGCGACGTCGCCGCCGGCGAGCTTGAGCGCGGCGCGCCAGTCGTCGCACGGGCCGCGCAGCAGCGGCACGCTCGCGTCAGCCGTCACGCCCGCGAGCGGCGGCTCCACGGCCACGCGCGCCACGTGCGCGGCCGGGTCGGGCGCGAAGGACAGCGTCGCGGCCTTGTAGTTCAGCAGCAGCGCGTCCGGCAGCACGTTGTAGGGTTCGGACGGCGCGTTGTCGAAGTCGGCCGGCGAGCGCGTGGCCGGCGCAAAGGCGCCGTGGTCGAGCACGATGTCGCCGTCGATCCGGCGTACGCCCGCGTCGCGCAGCTGGCGCAGCAGCAACCACGTGCGTTCGAGCACGAGGCTCGGGTCGCCCGAGCCGCGGATCACGGCCGAGCCCTTCAGCACGCCCTGCTGCACCGGGCCGGTGAACCAGACCGGCGTCTTCCAGATCCAGGCCGGGCCGAGCAGGTCCAGCGCGGCGCTGGTGGTGGCGAGCTTGAAGACGGACGCCGGGTTCATGCCGACGTCCGCGTTCAGGCCCCAGGACGGCGCGTCGGCGTCGACCGGCTGCACCCACAGCGCCATCGCGCTGGCGGGCACGTGGGCGCGGGCGAGCGCGTCGGCGATCGCGGGCGGCAGCGTCCAGCCGGCCGTCGCGTCGGGCGTCGGATCGGCCGCGGCTGCGGGCGACATCGCCAGGATCGAGGCGAGCAGGGCGGCGCCGGCCGCGGCGAGCGCGCGCAGCGTCCTGGGCGGCCGCGCCGCCGGGTGGCGGGCGCCGTGTCGTCCGCGG